>CAMOVR010000004.1 GCA_946627565.1 uncultured Clostridia bacterium | reverse complement strand
CGGTTATAATACAGTATTCTGCATCATTCTGATCTTTATAGAATTTGCATTTTGGACACGTTTTCGGCATTTCCATATCTATCCAGATCTGAATCATTGCTGTTACGGTTCCTCCTCTTATATCAGTCTGATTTGTTCATTTGGCGGCTCATAGTTCATCCATATTTTTTCGGTTACTTTTTCAGCGCTGGTAGTATGTGTGCAGGTTGTATCTGAATACCATTCATGTAAATAATGATCGTATAACGCTGAAGGATAACCAGAAATAATAATCTTTGCCTTGCTTTCCTTAATTATCGCCAGTAATTCTTCATGCTCTATGACGGTCATTTCATGCACGTATAACCTACCGCTTTTCCTTGTTTCCCGCAAATATGGAGGGTCGATATACATCAATACATCGTGGAAGTTATACCGGGAAATCAGTCGCAAAGCGTCCATATGCTCAATCTGGACCAAGTGAGTTGTATCACTCCGCAGTCTGGATGCAGCTAAATTAATCGTTTCTGTAATTCCACCCCATTTACAGGCTGTACCGCCGATTTTGGTTTGTTTATGATTCCTCCATCCTGCATCAGGCTTAGCGCCTATTGCCTGCGTGGTTCGCACCATATAACGTCGTGCCTGCTCCAATGAATCTGAACTATTAATGAAGGATTCTTCATATTCTTCTCGACTATAAGGAGTCAATGCAAGCACCCGTCTCAATTCTTCTGGCTGGTGTCGAAGCACACGAAACAGATTCACGACATCGCTATTTAAATCATTGATGGTCTCAACGGTTCCTGGGTTTTTATTGAAGAATATAGCACCGCTCCCTACGAAAGGCTCCAGATACACATATTTTTCGTATCCTTCAGGGAAATGCTGAATGATCCAATTTGCCAATGACCATTTTGAGCCAGGATATCTGAATAGTGCTTTCACGCTCTTTCCTCCGGTACATACACTTCAAAGGTTCCATCTTTTCGGCAGCGCACGGTGGCGTTCATGTTCTGCTGGAAGGTTGTTCTGTTCCTGATCATGCACCAAAGGATTTCTTCCACCGTCTTGGGCGTGAATTTTCGTTTGCCTTTTTTCAATTCTTCCATGATGCCGCCGATCACGCGCCGGGCGCGGATCAGGGCGATGGCGAAGCCAACAGTCTGGCCCAGGAGCTTGGAAGCGTCAGGCTGCCGGGTTCCCTCCATTGGCGCTTCCAGAATCTTTTCCTGATACTCAGCGGTAGTGCCCAAGCCATCCACCGCTTCCCACAGATCCTTCCGGCTGATCAGGTCATCCTCCACTTTTTTGAAGTACACGGTCAGGGCCTCCTTCCAGCGGAAGAGGAATGATATAATTCCTTATTCCATACGTCTGATGCTTTGCGCTCAATTTTGATTTCGCAGAAGTAAGCGGCCACAGGAATGGGCTTGTCAGGCCGCATGCCGATGTGGTAAACCTTCACGCTGTCGGTGCCGGGCATATCGTCAATGATGCGTCCGATTTTCTTTTCAGCGTCTTCTTTGTTCTTGGCTTTCAGCACGAAGTGGTCAGGATAACCGCCGCGCAGCTTTTCAATCACAGGGATCCCCAGGCAGAATACAGAAGAACTCATGGTTTGTTTTCCTCGCTTTCGTATTTAATGATCAGTTTTCGCCCGCAGGCTTTGCAGAAGCGGTCATGCCTATCCACACGGCCCCAGCACTTCCCGCAGCGGTACACGTCCCTGCCAATCTGACCGCCCTTGAAAAAGGGCTCCAGGCTGACAACAATTTCGGCGGTTTCTATCACGGCTTTGCTGCCGGAAAGATCAATTTCTTTTATGGAAGAAATGCTGTTGATGGCTTCCTGAACAGTACCGGCGCAGACGCGCTTGTTTGCCGCCAGGCATTCTTCCTTAATCAGCTCCAGGCGATCAAGCGCCTGCTCTTTTTGAATCAATCCCATGATGCATTACTCCTCATAGTACCGTTTGCCGCGAAACCTGGCAGCGTCTTCTTTTTTCCGGGCTTCGATCAGGCGGGCAAGCCAGCGGCTGTGCTTTTCCTTCATGATGCGCTGCACGTTTTCTTCTTCGTACACATGAAGCTGGTTCAGGTAGTTCATCACATCGGCGATCTCTTCTTCCAGATCATGCTTGGCCTGCATGTAGCCCACAGGGGTAGGATTTACATCGCCGAACACCCGGCGCATTTTCAGCGCTTTGGCGGCAAGCTCCGCCGATTCTTCGGCAAGCCCGGCCAGCAGTTCATCCTGGGGAAGAAAATCCGTAACTTTGCAACTCATTTTGAATTTGCTCCCTTCTTTTCATTTGCGAATTCCACCATGAGAGGATACATGTTCATCAGCGCCTGGCTTAAATTCATGGCTACGGTGGTAGCCGCCATGCGCGTCCGGGGGTTGGTGCTGCTGGTAAGCGACACGCCGATGAAGGTTGGCTGCTGCCGGAGGAACTTTCTCACGTCCTCTACGTTGACCATATCCAGTACTTCACGCGGGCATTTGCTCCAATCCACCTGGTCCAGATCGATGAGGGTCATTGCATCGCCTCCTTTCGTTTTTCCCGAATCAGGTACTCTTTGCCAAACTCGCAAAGCATGCATTCCCGGCAATGGGCGGGGCCTTCTTCGCAGATGTTTTTTTTGAGCACCTTATCGCTCATATGCCATGCCTGCTTGGTAATATCCGGGGTGTAGGGCTTGGTGTCATACTGCATTGCGGGTTTTCCCAGCATCGGTTTTCTCCTTCTTGAAGTCTTTTCTTTGGGGGCATGTGGCCCAATGCGCGATGTATCCGGCTGCCGAGCCGTTCTCTTTTCTCCTGCCGCGCACCACTTTTCCATCTGGCTGTACGAAGGTTTCAGGTCCGCCGCCCGGCTCGAAGGAAATCAGGGGACGATTGCAGATCATCCATTTTCCCGCCGTGGTTTTCAGCCAGAGCACGTTCGCGCCGCAGCCTCTGCAGGTGGAATAATTCTGTGTCATGGCATTGCCTCCGGGATTTGCTTTCGGATCGCTTCATGCGTCCAATCTTTGGGAAGGGTGCTCAGGTACTCGATCACCGCCAGGCTGGATTTTCGGCTGGCCGTTACTTTGATCACGTATATTTCGCCTTTTTTGGCCAGCGCGTTGTACGCGGCTTGGATGGCTTTGGTCAGCTTTTGCAGCGGCCATACATCCACGATGCGGATATTGGGCTCCGCTTGCTGGAGGGGAGGGGCGTTCATGGAATCACATCCTCCTCAATCTCTGCCGCGTATACCCAAATGCCGGGGGTATTGGAGAAGAACTTTTCGGTGGTTTCGGATGCCACCTGAGCATCGTCGTGCCAAAATCCCAGGCGCGTCATACAATCCTTGAATAGCTTTATCAGGTTGTCGGTATCGGGCCGGGTGGCTTTGTATTCCCCGTGTTGGCTGGTCTGGGTCATGGGGAAGCACCATTTTGTCACCAGCCGAACTGCGCCATTCATGGGAAACCGTGGCCGGTGTTGGGAAAGGTACGCTTCAAACTTTTCTCTGGCATCCTTCAACTCCGGGGTATCGAAGTAGGAAGTTTTTTTGCCTTTCCCTCTGCCAACGGCCCTGTGTTGCTGAGCGGTTGCCGTGGGCGGGATCATTGGAAGGAAGAATTGCATTTCCAATTTGGGGCTGGCCTCCTTTCTTTTTGGGTCGCGGGGTAACTGTGGCGTAATGGGCGTGTGCGGTGTGTGATGGTGGGGTGGCTTGGGGGCCCCACCACACCACACCCGTAACGCACGTTACAACTGCGCATGTTTCCCCCTTTAGGGGGTGTATTCGTAACGCGTAACACGCATTATTGATTGGTAATTTACAATCCGTAACGCACACCGTAACGCGAATTATTGAATGTAAAAATCTGCATTTGATAACGTGCGTTATTTCGTTACTGATTGTCATTCTGTAACCATTCTGCATTTTCGGCTTTTACAACGTGCCCGGTGTTCTGATCAATCATAAATCCGTTCTCTCGGATCCATTTTCTGACCGTTTGATCCTGCGGGGCTTTCCCGTTTTCCGGGGTGAAGTATTCCACAAGTTCCTTTACCGTGACCGGCTCACCACCGTTGGCGTTCTGGATGGCGGCTTCCAATTCTTCCCGCTTGGTTTTCCGTTTCTGCCGGGCATTTTCTTTCCGGGCCTTCTGTGCTTTGTAAATGCTGCCGTGCTTTTCGCCGTCCGCCGCAAAATCGCGCAGCACGCCGCTTGTGTCGGCCTTGTGGATGGGATATTCAAACCAGACGTTGCGGGGCTCCATGGGGGCGAATTCGCGCAGCACGCCTTCCACGCGCCAGGCGGTTTTATAGGCCGTTGTTTTCTTCAGGGTTTCCAGCTGCGCATCCAGCATGCCTTTGATGCCGGGCGGGATCACCTTATCGAAGTACGCCTTCACCATCGCATGGTTGCATTGGTCATCCTGGCTCAGTTCCTCCGTCCAGCCTGGGCGGTACATTGAAAGCCACTTTGCGCATTGATCCCGTACCGCCTGATTGATGATGTTATCCCGGTCAGGAATATCCAGTTCAATCAGGTCGATCAGGGCGTCAGGGTCACGGGCAAACACGCCGGAGCCGCTTGCCCGGTCCATGCTGCGTTTCTGGCCCTGGCTGCCTTTGCTGTGATGATGGCAGTAAATAACCGAGCAGCCCAGTTCGGTGCATATCTTATCGAACTGATTACAAAAGGCGCTCATCTGGTCGGCGCTGTTTTCATCGCCGGTGATCACCTTATAGATCGGGTCGATGATTACGGCTGAATAGCCTTTTTTCTGCGCCCTGCGGATCAGCTTCGGTGCCAGCTTGTCCATGGGGCAGGATCGCCCGCGCAGATTCCAAATGTCGATGGCATCGGCGTTCTTGGGCTGGATGCCCAGGGCCTGATATACATCCTGAAAGCGGTGCAGGCAGCTGGCCCTATCCAATTCCAGGTTCACGTACAGCACGCCGCCAGGATCGCAGGCGAAGCCCAGCCAGGGCATTCCTTCCGCTATGGCGATGCAAAGCTCGATCAGGGCGAAGCTCTTTCCCGCTTTGCTGGGGCCGGACAGAAGCAGCTTATGGCCGTGCCGCAGTACGCCTTTGATCAGTTCCGGGGCCAGAGGCGGCATATTCTCCATGAAGCTGTCCAGGTTCTCCATGTCGGGCAGATCGTCATTGATGCCTTCAATGTATTCCTTCCAGGCCGTGAAGTTTTCGCAGCCGATGTTTTCAGCCAGGATATACTGCGGCTTTCCGCTGCGCATCACGCCGGGCATCCGGGACAGGCGGGAAGGATTGCGGTTTTGCCGGTCCAGCTCCATGCCGTTCTTCTGGCACACTGCGTACAGGTAATCCACGCGCTGGCGGTATTCGTCATAGTTCTGGGCGTCGATGCGCACAATGGCGTGGATGCTCTTTTTCCCGCTGTGCACCATCACGGCAATCGGCAGCTGCAATTCCAGCATCAGGCTGTATTGCCGGGATAAATCCATGGTGTCTGATTCCACCAGCGCATAGCGGTACTCGGTTACGTTGTCATTCTTTACGCCTTTACCGTCCAGCGGATTGAAGCGGATCCACGCGCCCGTTTCCGGGTCGTAATCTCCCAGCACAGCGCCAAGATCACCGTTGCACTTGGAAAGGGCTTCAATCAGCTGGCCTGCCGTTCTGTCATAGCTTCCTTTGGTGGGCACGTGCCGTCCGTCCTGGTTCAGGTACGAACTGGTCACGTAACCCACGTTCTCTGCGGCTTCAAACAGAATGGACAGGTAACGAATCAGTTCTTTCGGGCCGTCCATGTGTTCAGGGGGTGGCGGGATATCCTTTTCCTCCAGCCATGCGCTGTTGATTACGCGCAGTTCATCCTCGCCATTCCCGCCGATTACATCATCCCAGCCGATTTCGGCATCGGGGCCTGTGTTGGGCTTCCAGCCCTGATCCATGGCGTACTGCACAATGGTGCCGCCCGTGACGGGGTTGCTGTTGCCATTGAAGCTGCCCCATTTTTTCAGGCATTCGCCGGGATGGTACCGGGCGCTGTCCTTGGCGCTCCATTGCTCCCATACGTCGGGGGTGTATCCTTCCTGCTTAAGCGCCATGCCCACATCCGTCCATTGCTGGTAATCCAGCCGGGCGGGGTCGATGTGGTTCAGCACCTCCAGCAGGTTCAATCCGCTGTTTGTCATGTGTCATTCTCCTTTTACCACCAGCCGCCGACTGCCAAGCCGCCATCCGGCGTTTGTGCCAGTTCCGGCTGATAGGTGGAAGGCGTGATTCCGATGGGTGTCCTCCATCCGTTGGCAGCGATGCGGTCAATCAGGTGCTTGGCGCTGTCAAATGTCCAGGTGCCCACGTGCTGGAATCCTCGGCTTTCCAGGAAGCGGATCTGCTTGGGCGTTGTCAGCCCTTCGGCCTGGCGTTTTTGCAGCCGATCCAGCAGAAGCGCCGCCTTGCCCGCGTTGTTGATTTCATCCGGGAATATGCCGCGCTTTTCCAGCATGGCCAGCTGCTTATCGCTGGGCGGGGCCATTTGCCATCCAAAGGCGGGAACATAGCTGCTCAGGTCTTCCGCTGCGATGCTCATCTCGAATTGCAGAGGATCCACCAAGGCGCGTTTCCGCTTCCGCATTTCCTGAAGCTGCTTGGCCAGGGCTTCTTCCCGTTCTTTCAGCACGTCCTGGGCCGCTTGCTTTTCAGCCGCTTCGATGTCCACCGCATTTTCGGGATCCTCGTTCATGTTTTCGGTCATCTTGTCGGCCACTTCGGGATTTTCACAAATCAGGTGGGCGGGGCGGCACAGATCATGGCGGCTGGTATGCCAGAGGAAATCCAGCAGAAGCAGTTCTTCCTTCCCGGTATCGGGTGAAAGCCTGGTCCCGCGTCCCACCATCTGGCAGTAAAGGCTTCTTACCTTTGTGGGCCGGAGAACCACGATGCAGTCAACAGATGGGCAATCCCACCCCTCGGTGAGCAGCATGCTATTGCACAGCACGTTGTATTTCCCCTGGTCAAAGTCTGTCAGGATTTCGGCCCTGTCCGGGCTGTTGCCGTTTACTTCTGCGGCCTGGAAGCCGTGTTCATTCAGCAACCGGCACATTTTCTGACTGGTTTTGATAAGGGGAAGGAACACCACCGTTTTTCGGTTCCTGCAATGCTTGCTCATTTCGCGTGCGATTTCTTCCAGGTACGGATCCAGGGCGGTGCCCACATCTGCCAGGGCAAAATCGCCGCTTTGCTGTTTTACGCCGGTGATGTCGATTTTGAGGGGAATGGTCATGGCTTTTATCTTGCACAGGTACCCTTCCCGGATGGCCCTCGGCAGGGTGTATTCGTATGCCAGGCTGTCAAAGAACTGGCCCAGGTTCCGCATATCCGATCTATCCGGGGTGGCCGTTACGCCCAGCACCTTCGCGCCGTCGAAATGCTGAAGCACCTTCTGGTAGCTGTCCGTCAGGCAGTGGTGGGCTTCGTCGATGATGATGCTGGTGAAATAATCGTGGGAGAACCGGGCCAGGCGGTTTTCGCGCATCATGCTTTGCACGCTGCCCACCACCACCCGGAACCAACTGCCCAGGCATGTTTCCTCTGCCTTTTCTTTCGCGGTCAGCAATCCGGTGCTGCGCTCCAGCTTATCGGCAGCCTGGTTGAGCAGTTCATCCCGGTGGGCCAGGATCAGCACCCGTTCCCCTTCCTTCACTCGGTTTTCCGCAATTCGGCAGAACACGATGGTTTTGCCGCATCCGGTGGGCAGCACCAGCAGGGTCTTTTTTCTGCCGTCCTGCCATTCGCTTTCGATTGCGGTTACGGCTTCTTTCTGGTAAGGTCTTAAGTCCATGCTTTATCCTTCCTTTATCCCCCTGCCGCTCCGAAGAACAGCAGGGGAATGTGCGTCGGTTTAGAAATTGCCGGGAGTGTAGCCCGTGTTCTGCTGCTGGCCGTACATTTGCTGTTGCTGGTAAGCGGGCTGCGGGGCGGGCTGCTGATATGTGGGCTGTTGGTAGGGCTGCTGATAGGCTTGCTGCTGTGGCTGCGGGGCGGCAGGCATGGGAGGCTGTTCGTCCTTTTCATAGAACTTGCGGATTTCGTTGCTCTCCCGTTCTGATCCGTCGTTTCCTCTCCACTTGCGTACGCCGATTTTGCAGGTCCCTGTCGTGCCTATCAGCTGATCCCACCTGGGCATCAACACTTCGCCGTGCTTGCGCTGACCGATGGCCGTGAAGAAGGCGCACAGCATGCCTTCGCACTTCCTGTGAAGGAAAAGGTTGTGCTGCATGACGCCGCTCTGAAAACCGTCAGTCAATTCCAGCGTCAGAACCGCTTTGTTGCAGGGCGGCAGCTTATCACTACCGTTGTGCCTGCCGCGTTCAAACTTAGTTACTGTGAATTTGTAATCGCCTTCTGGAAGAAGGACAAATTCGCTGTCCTTTGATATCGTGTCATCCCAGGCAATTTCCTGGTTCATGTTGTTCGGTACGTACTCACTCACGGTTTTTCAACTCCTTCTGAAAAATATTTCTGTAAAGCAGCCAGCAAAGCGCGGGCTTCTTCATCAGTCAGTGCAATGCCCTTCATGGGCTGCTCATCGCGCCACTTGCGCAGATCCAGCTTGGCGGGGTTGCCATTGAAGGTCACCCGGTTCAGTTCCGTGGTATACCCGCCGTTGCCCTGGCTCAGGGTGGCGATGCGCTCGGTTACCTCAAATTCAATCGGTTTTCTTTCCATTGTTCATTCCTCCAATATCAGAACGGGGCTTCTACCCGGTTGGCCAGCACCATGTTTTTCACCTGGGGCCAAGCGCCAATCAGCACGCCGTCAACGAAGTCCTTGGGATAATTTGGCCATGGGGTATCCATCGGGAAATAGCCCTTCTGCGCTACGGCAGCCTGCACCTCAAAGGGCGTAATGCCGTCTGCACGCATCAGATCAGCCAGGGCAGGGGGCACCATGCTGTAATCAATGCTCTGGGCGGGCGCTTGCTGTGGTGCCGGGGCCGGGGCAGGAGCCGGGGCCGGAGGGGGTGTCGAAGGCCCGGCTTGCGGCATCGGGGGCGTGGTCTGCGCCGGGGCGTTTTGCACGGCGGGGGGAATAGGCAATTGTTCTTCCGCGTGCATCGGCGGGGGCACCGCGCCGCCCACCGGCTGGAACAGGGCGGCAACCTGAGCGAATTCAAAGGGCATTTCAGGCGGCAGCCCGTGGCGGTTTTTGGCATCCCAACAGGCGTGATGCGTGGTGTACATCACGCGCTGAGCGCCGCTGGCCTTGTGCTTTTTGCCGTCCTTATCGGCGGCATAGACGAAGGTTTTATAATTGGCGAACAGCAGCAGATCACACCATTCTTTGATCAGGGGCGCTACCTTCTTGCTGGTTTTCATTTCCCACCGGTCATAGGTGCCAAGTTCGTCCGGCTGTTCAAACTTTCGCATCATGGCATGGGCGGTGAAGCCCACGTGGACGCCCTTGTTATGAAGCTCGGTCAACTTATCCAGCAGCTTGCCGAATTCTTCGTACAGGTAGGTGTAGCCGCGCCCGTACCCGTAATCCTCAATGCTGCCTGCCGGTTTCCCGTTGATCAGGTTGGAAGCGCACACATGATCCAGGCAGAGTCTTTCGGCCCAGTCTGCCGTGTCGATCACCAGGGCGTTCAACATGCCGGAATTGCGGATCGCGTCATCCACCTCGTTCATCAGCATCTGCCAGGAGGTGGGCTTGGGGTAGCGCTGCACGTCCATGTTGTTGGTGCTGCCTTCGGTGTCGATGAACACCACGCCGGGGATCTGGCTTACAAAGGTGCTCTTGCCGATTCCTTCAGAGCCATACACCGCAAAGCGCAGTCCGGTTACGATTTTTCCTCTTGTGATTTGCATTAAAATACTCCTTTCGTCCATCCAGCCGCTGCAGGCGCTGGCTGTTCCTGATTGGCGCTTTCAACCACAGCGCCGTCCTCGATG
This sequence comes from uncultured Clostridia bacterium, assembly GCA_946627565.1. Classification (GTDB taxonomy): domain Bacteria; phylum Bacillota; class Clostridia; order Christensenellales; family Aristaeellaceae; genus UBA2943. The sequence goes on along the minus strand of CAMOVR010000004.1, from coordinate 49,008 downwards.
ATGATTTGGCAAACGCCGTCCGTTCCCACCCTGGTGCAGATGGCTTGAAGCCCTTCCTGTTCCAGCCAGGCTCCAAACTCTCGCATGGTATCCACGTCCATCTGCTCGGTTTTGTCGATCAGTACAAAGTTGCATTTCGGGTTGATGGCCCGCACGATGGCCACGCTCACCCGCAGCTGCTCCGAGGAACTCATGCAATCCCAGGCTTTGCCCTTATAGAGCAGTTCGCCCTGCTCCACCGTCAGATCCGGAAGCGGCAGGTTGGCACCCTGCAGCAGCTTCGTCCGTTCTTCCCGGACCGCGTCAATCTGAGCTGTCATGCCGTCATACTCGCGGGCCATGGCGTCTGCGTCCTCAACGGCCTTTTCCTTGTCCAGGTTGGCGCGTACCTTGCGGTTGATCTCGTCCACCTGGCGGATCGATTCCTCCAGCTCAGCTGTGCTCTCGTCCTGTAAGGTAGAGGCGTCCAGCTTCGCCGTTTCCAGATCCTGCTGATTCCGTTTCCAGGCGTCCTCCGCTTCTTTTTTCTGCTGGAGCAAGGCGGTGATCTGATCGGTAAGGCCCTGAATTTTCTGCCGAAGGATCCCGTCCCGCTGTACGAAAACCTGCACGCTGTCCCGTTTCCGCTGGTTTTCGGCATTCTTGAGAAGGATGGCCTGCTGCCGCTCAATCAGTTCACCGGCGCTTACCGGGGATTCAGGCACTCCAGGGAAGAACTGCATTTCATTGGCGTACTTTCGTTTCTGATCGGCGATCTGGCCCAGGGCGTGACGGCGGTTGTAAAGCTGCTGCTCTTCATCATCCAGGCGCTTTACCTGGTCTTCCATGCCGATGATTTTGAGCAGCGTCCGGGCCTTGTCTTTGCTGTTCTGGGCCATGAACTTCGGCAAATCCAGGGCCAGCTTTTCCACGAATTCATCCAGAAGGCGCTGCCCGGCCCGCTTCCCGGAAGGGTCGGTTACGGTGAGGGAACTGTTTTTCCCGGTCCGTTCCACTACGATGCCGTTATCCAGCACCACGTGCAGCTTTGGCGGCAGCACGCTTCCTTCCCGCTGGGCGCTGCTGGGGCGGTAGTTTTCCCCACCCAGGGCCCAGGCAATGGCGTCCAGCACGCTGGTTTTGCCCTGGCCGTTTTTCCCGCCGATCACCGTCAGCCCGTTCTGGGCCGGGGTGATTGAAACGGCTTTTACCCGTTTCACGTTTTCAAGCTGAAGAGATGTGATTTTCATTTCCTTCCTCCAATCTTTTTCTTGGGCTTCCACCCGATTTGGCTGTACTTGGTGAATCTTTGATTCCTGGGAGCCGCTGCCGCTTTCCGGCTTTGATCGGCCATGTGATTGATGTAGGCTTTTTCGGTGGCTCCGTTTTCTTCCCTGGCTTCGATCCAGCCGGTAGCCACCAGGCAGCCGATGATGATGAACAGAAAAGCGATCATGCGGTTTTGCTCCTTCCATGCAAAAGCGAGTTGTTTTTCTGTGGTAGCTCACAAAACCCAACTCGCTGTTGACGGAATCGTCAATTGGTGTTAAGATTTACGTGAGCAGTATCGATTGGGAATAGTCCATGCTTTCCTTTGCTCAGCCTGACCCGCTGCAACGGGCCGGGCATTTTTATTGCCTGTCTTTGGCGGCAAGCCGTGCAAGAACCGCGCTGCCTTCTTCATACAGCTTCGCCCATTGTTCAGGATCGTTTCGCCGTATTTCGTGCATTTTGTTGGCCATCGCTCTCATCAGGCGGTCTATGTTTGCCTTTGGCACGCGGTTCATATCTACGGCGTTCCGGGCCTCGGTGACTGTCACGGGCACTTTTCCTCCTTTCATCGTGTTTTCGGATTCTTTACCACGCAGAGCAGCGGCAGATTGTGTTGGAATTCCTCCAGGATGAAGGTCATTTCGCTCATCGTCAGTCCTTCGCGTTCCGCGTAAGCGGTCAGCCAGGCAACGATTTCTTCTTTGTGCCGCTTCTGTGCCTCAGCTGTGAACATGGGGATCACCTCATTTCAATAATGCTTAACGCATTAAGCAACAGGGGCAAAAAAAAGAATTTCATCAACAGTCTTTCCAAGAGCGCGGGCGATCTTTACGATGGTACTCATCATGAAGTTCTTTTCTTCATTTGCTTCCATTGCAATGATCGTGCTTCTGCTGACGCCGCTTTTCTTTGCCAGTTCTTCCTGGGTCATGTGCTGTTCTTCCCGGATTTCTTTAATTTTGAAGCCCATTTTGCTCACCTCCTTTGTTTAACCGGCTAAGCATATATTACAATACGCTCGGTAGGATGTCAAGGGGGTTAGACAAAAAAAGTTTAATTTATTTTACATTTTTGCTTGACGCAGTAAACAAAGCCATGTATAATAGAATAGACATTCCAACCAAGGAGGCACGATCATGTTATTGGGAGAAATCGTTAAGACCTACCGTGAAGAACGAGGATTAAGCCAGCGTGATTTTGCCGCGAAGTCCGGCCTTTCTGCTGGATATATTTCTATGCTCGAAAATAATCGCAATCCTCGTACAGGTGATCCGATTATTCCATCGATGAGAACTGTAAAAAGTATTGCAGATGCTATTGGCATGACTTTAGATGAAATAACGGTTCAGATGGGAGATAATCTTGTCAGCTTAAATGAGGAGCCCATCACCACTTCGGATGATGAGCTCAATGACAGGATTATGGATCTTGTTCGGCTTTTGCCTGTTGATCTGAAGCTTTCTCTTGTGGATCTGCTTCAAGCAGCAGTTGAAGGCGTAAAAAAGAAATAAGTGCTTGTTTCTCTTTACGCTTCAGTTTGGCAACAGATACCAATAACGACGCTTTGATTTTTGTGGACATGAAAACGCCTCCGTATATTCATTTCCACCGGTGGTAAACCCAATTGTATCAGATTTCTGAGGTTTTGTCAGGATTTTGTAAAACTATTTCATTTTTATGTCAAAAGTGTTAAAATACGTTAATAGGAGGAATATGCCATGAAAAGAGTTACTATAGTTTTTCTTTCAATTCTGATTCTTTTTTCAATGAACAGTATGGTGAACGTTGCGTTCAGTGAAACAATGGAAGAACTGGATGAGGAATTTGATTCTTTGATTGAGGACTACAAGCATAATCAAAGAATCCTGGATATTCTTCATAACGGAAATTACACATACCCGAGTATTTCTGATAACTACGATAACATTATGGATGTTGAATTGGAGATACCAGATGACGTTTTTTCTTACGCCACAGGGAAAGCTAAGGCCGGAACGATCTATCTGGTAACTGGTAAAGTTATTGAGATGGAATCATATTTTGACTGGACCGTTGATGTGGACGGAAAGATAATCCATATTTGGCCCATGTGTTATGATGAAGAAAAAATCAAATCCGGTGTGCGTTTTCCCAAAGTAGGTGAAACAGCGAATTTCTATATCACATTTTATCATTGCTTTATGAATCCTGTATTTTATCTCGATGTTACAGATCGCGAGATTGAAGGCGCTTTAGACTTTTCATAAAGGAGGCTTATCCATGCCCAACAAGCCGCTTAAGACGCAGCGGAAAATAGGCGTGATTTATGCCAGATATTCTTCCCACAACCAGCGGGATGTTTCTATCGAACAGCAAGTGAAAGCCTGCCGGAAATATGCCAAAGAGAAGAATATTGAAGTGATTCAGGTGTATGACGATCACGCCATGACGGGCACCAATGACAACCGCCCGGAATTTCAGCGAATGATCCGGGATAGCGCATCCTGCGCTTTCGATTATGTCATTGTCTATACGCTGGACCGTTTTTCCCGCAATAAATATGATTCTGCCATCCACAAGCACACTCTCAAGGAAAACGGCGTCAAGGTATTGTCGGCCATGGAGAACATTTCCGATGATCCCACCGGCGTCCTTATGGAATCCGTGTTGGAGGGCTTCGCGGAGTATTACAGCAGGGAACTGGCTCAGAAGATCAGGCGAGGCATGGTGAACAACGCGGAGAAGTGCATGGTGATCGGGCCGCTGCCGCTGGGTTATAAAAAGGGCGCTGATGGCCGGTTTGAAATCCTCCCGGAAGAAGCAAAGATTGTCGAGGAGATATTTCGCCGTGTTGCCAACCATGAAATGTTCGTCTCCATATTTAACGATCTGAACAATCGGGGTATTTTAACGAAGAAGGGCAAACCGTGGGACAGATCATCCCTGTCAAAAATCCTCCACAATGAAAAGTATATCGGCGTTTATCGCTACTCCGATATCGTGATCGAGGACGGGATCCCGCCCATCATCGAAAAACCATTATTTGAAGCAGTACAGGAGAGATGCGCTACGAAACCGAATGCAAGAGGAAACCCGCAGAAGCGAAGAAGGGAGAACGGCGTTTATCTCCTGACCGGGAAGCTGTACTGCGGTGAGTGTGAAAGCCCCATGGTCGGCGTTTCCGGCACCAGCAGAACCGGCGATCTTCACTTCTATTATTCCTGCAAAACGCGCCGGGAGCGCAAAGGCACCTGCTGCAAAAGGCCGGTCAGCCGTGATTATGCAGAACTGAAAATAGCAGAAAAGATTCAGGAAATCATCTCTCAGGATAGTGTTATGGCCTGGCTGGGAGAAAAGCTGGAAGCGTATTTCCGGGAAAACCAGGAAACTGATGAAATCAGGATGCTGAAGGAGCGCCTGAATAAAGCCACCAGGGAAAAAGAAAACACGCTGAAGGCCATCCGAAACGGCGTCACCGTGGATTGCGTCCAAGACATGCTGATGGAAATTCAGGCCGAGGAGAGTTCTGTCAGGGCAAAGTTAGAATTGGCCATTGACCGTTCAAAGTCCATCGTTACGCGGGAACACATGATAGGTTTTGCAAAAAGCCTCTGCTCCGGCGATATCCACGAAAAAGATTATCAGGAAATGTTGTTTGATGCTTTCCTGGTTCGGGCGTACTTGTTTGAGGATCGTGTGAAGATCATCCTGAACTGCACCGGGGCCGGAACCAATGAAATTGAAATTCCTTTTGATATAAAAGACATTGAAGGGGACTCGCCAGGATTCTTTGAAGTGGAAGGAGTGGGTGGGTCTGCGGATGTTCGTATAAAGTCCGCAGACCTCCACCATAGTCACCTTATACGAACCACCGCCGCTGTCTATATGATCTGCGGGCTGGTCGTACTGGTGAGTAAAATCTCGGACAGTAGATGACCGGGAAAAGAAAAGGACTTATACTTCAGTAATGAAGCATAAGCCCTTTTTCTATTGCAGCCGCGCTCCCCCGTTGGCATTTTTGTTTTTCCTTATCCTTACAAATGGTTGGAAACTCTTTCCACCCGTTTGTGTAAAACATTACGCAATCAGGACAGGACATTACAAAATATGCTAAGATTCGACCTAAAGGAGTGCGATTGTTGCCATGATTAAGATCACTCTATCCACGAAGCTTGGCGAGCTTCAAATGTCTCAAGCGCAACTTGCACGGATTACGCATATCCGGCCAGCCACCATTTATGAACTCTACCACAACTATGCAGAGCGCATAAATGTGAATCAGATGAACGCGATTTGTGTGGCGCTGGAATGCCGCTTGGATGAAATCATGGTGTTTATCCCTGATGATTCCGACGAAGCAAGGAAACTTCAAGCGGCAAAGGATATGAGGTAGTTCACTCCTCGGCCCTGGGCGGTGACGCGTCCAGGGCTTTATTTTTTTGATTCATCATCCTTTGGCCTTATATCATCTGGGCTCAAAAATACCTGGCCGCCATCCGGGAGAATGAAAGCGACTTTGCAGCCGGTAAATTCAGCGATGCGAATAAGGTCTTCAGCAGAGAACCGGCTTTGTGAAAGTTTGTTGTTCATGCTCTGCTGGGATGTACCGTACAGATTTGCCAAATCAGTAGGACGTTTTCCAGCTAAAGCCAGGATTGACCTGATTTTATCTGACACCACTTCTATCCCTCCTTTCTTTGCAATGATACACTATACAAGTTTAATTTGTCAAGAAAAAAGTTATATTTTTCACGAAAAAAGTGTTGACATTATAACGAAAATAGTGTAATATATAACATGTAAGGCGAAGCCGAAAGGCCGATAAGGAAGGAGGGAGGACAGTGAACGAAATGACTTCTCAGGAGCTGAATCAGTACCTTGAAAACATCGCCAAGCTGATCGAAGCAACGGCAAAGGATGCTGAGGAAGCCGCCAAGATCGTGCGAGACAGCAAGGTCAAGGCATAAGGAAAGGCCGGTGCCACCTACCACAGCACACCGGCCACTCCTGCGGGACAGGAGAGCGGGGAGCCTTACCCCCGCCTCCTTGATGGTAACAGAGTAAGGCAAAAAAATCAAGGAGGAATTTAAAAAAATGATGATCCACGAATTCACCGAATTGACCGGCTTTGAACCTTCCATGGAAGAATACGCCGAGATCGAACAGCAGTATTACGAATTCGACGGGGATAAAAAAGCGTTCTGCAAGGATTTCGTTCAGAACGGAGGCATTCAGAAGGTTTACGACAAACGCCTCGCCACCATCCAGCAGCTGCGTTCCACCATGATCGAAACGGAAAAGAGCCTGATGCAGACCATCAAAGAAAAAGAAGCCAGGATCACCAGGCTGGAAGCCGACCTGGAACGGGAGCAAGAATGGCAGCCCTGGACGAATGGAAATGCCCTCAAGCAAAACCAATACAACGCCCTGGCCGATGACAGCACCAGCCACGAAATGACCGACGAAGAAGCAAAAGAGTGGATTTCCAGCGAGTTTGGCTTCGCGCCGGAAAAAATCAGGATTAACAGAAAGATGAAGGTTTTCGAGATCAACAGGCATCACCGGCTGCGCCAGATCGGAGAAATCGACCGCCGCCCCTTCTATGACGCCACGGATTGGTACTACGTTTTCTTCACCGTCTGCGGGCTGGACTATGAAGCCCATAATGGACTCCTCACTCAGCTTTAACCGATACGGGCCTGCCGGGAGCCCTTAATCCCGGCAGGGGGAGGATAAGAAAATGTACTGGATGAACGATGGTAAGGAACAAACCAAGTATGATGAGATGGTAGCCGCCGATTGGGAATTTTCCAAGAAGACTGAAGCTGTATTCCATAGCTATTACCGCTACTACAACGACGGCGATCTTCCCGGATGGGCGCGGAGCCGCTACGATCTGACAATGAACAGCAATGAATACGGCTACTGGCACCGGGTACTGAATGCCAAGGGTAAGCAGGAACAGGAGAACCGGGTGACAGAAGCGATCAACGCCGAATACAAGCGCTTCAAGAAGGTAGCGTAATACCAACAAGCCAGGCCGGGCGGCATAGCCCGGAGAAAGGACAGGACTATGGACCGCGACCACGAAATGAACCGCATTGCGCAGAGCATCAGCGCCATGATTGCCCCCTATGCAGCGCTTGATATTCGCTGGCGTAAGGAAACCGAGGAAAGCCTGAAGGACTATACCACCTGGGAACGTGAACGCTTGGGCCTGCATTCTGGTGGTGAATTCTTCTACATCCGAAAGAACGGCGAACTGCTCTATGCAGTAATTACCAATGCGGACAGCGCTCTCACGGCAGCCGCTGAGCTTATGAAGTTGATTTCCAATAAATTCTGATGCCGTGCCCGCCTGGTTAAGAAGGGCAGAAAGGAAATAGTAATGGCTTACGAAAGCAAAGTTTATATTGTAGAACACATTAGTGGCTTTGAATATGGAAATAGGATCGCCGAGGTCAGACTGTCAAAAATGAGTTGCGAAAGCGGCTGGAGAGAATTATTCACGAAGAATATTGACTACAAGCTATTCATGGATGACGGGAATACAGAATTCGATACGGACCGCTATGGCGAACATTTGAAATCCTGTTCCATTGAGGTTGTAACCGAATGGGTTGAAAAAGAAATGCAACATAGTGGTTACAATTGGAGATTGCCTATTCTTTACGGCCTTTTAAAAGGTTTTGCTCAAGCCAATTTGAGAAAACTTGAAGTTGTCCACTTTGGATATTGAGCGCAAAAAGCCGCCCGCCCGTGGGCCTTGTACGCGGGAAAATTGGTCTGAATTCTTAAATCTCAGATAATGACCGAAATTCGGTTGACTTTCTGGCCGAGTAGAGTGATTAATGTACACGACAAAAGGAACCACCTACTGGCAAGGAAAGGGGATCAGAATCATGACCTTCAAAACGAACAGCAGCCTGACCACGAAAAGCATGACAGAATGGTATTTCGGAAAAAAGTTTGTTGCAGAAAAAACCGCTGAAGCGAAGCGGATGAACAAAAAAACAGGAAAAACCGAGTTCCGCTTTTGGCAGGATGGCACCGGATACTTAACGATCAAACTGGCCTGATAAGATTGGAGGAAAAAACGATGACTACATTCGATAAGCTGCAGAGCAAATACAGGCTGCCCAAGCGGGCCATCGCAGAAGAATTTGAATGCCGCTGGCCCTTCACCATGAATTACGGCGATAAGCTGATCACCTGCGGAAGCTACTACACGGGGACCGGCGCGGATTACTACGGCGCGGTGTACAGCTTCACCACCGAAGATCATACCTGCGAAGGAGAAATCATGCTGGAGGAAATCAGCGAAGAAACATTCATCGACAGGGGCCACGCCCTGGAATGGGCCATAAAGGAGGCGGCACAGCATGAATAAGCCGGAGATTCATTTTCGGAGCCACAGCCAAAGCGGAAATATTTTTTACATCCTGGGCCTGGTGCGGAACGCCCTCCAGAAGCAGCACCGGATCACCGATTACAACAACCTGCGCGACCAGGTATTCACCACCGGATCCTATAAAGAGGCGCTGGAGGTGATTCGGAAGACGGTAACGCTTATCGACGATGATGGGAAATATTAAATTCCCGTAAATGCCTTTTTTAGCCCCTCTGAGGGGCTTTTCTTTTTTGTGACCGTTTCCTCGCCCGGCAGCGCCGCGCCTGCCGTGGATTCAGCCAGCCTGAAATCTGGGCACAAAAAAAGGCCCTCCACGGCGCAGGGCCGCAGAGGGAAGTAATTACTTTTTTCATTACTGGTTCCTGGGGAGTTCGTTCACCGCCGCCTCAACCAGCAGATCGGCGGTTTCCAGATCAGCAGGAGACAAGGATACTTCGTCGACCTTCGCCAGCTGCTGGACATAGTTCATGGCAGTGAGCTTTTTGATTTCATTGTTCTTTTCGATCACGCCGGTTTTAGCAAGCTGTTCCACGGCGTGAACGGCGATGCGGGCATATTCCGCAATCTGGGAAATAAACCCGGAGCCGACAACGTCAATGCCATCCAACAGGGTGGCAGCCTGGGAAATGGTGTCGGGTTTGATGATTTTCTTTTTATAAAGGAAAATCAGGCCGACGCCCAGGCCGCAGGCCAGGATGATCGCGATAATCGAAAGCAGGGTATTGATATCCATACGGATTCCTCCTATCCATTGATGGTTTCATCGTCAGCAGATTCTTCCGCTGCCTGCCGCCTGGCTCCAAAGTATCCTATGATGCCTTTTTCCGCTACGCTGTTCCCACAATAGAACGCTATATTGGCCATCATCACATCATCAACCCCCTGGATAACATTTTTCATGCCATCAATGAGCGATGGGCGAAAAGCCAACAGCGCCAAACAAGCGACGCGGAAGATACACCAGAACACCGTAACCGTGGTGGCAAGCCGCTTAGAAAATTGAACGTATGCGGCACTCTTTCCCTGGGTGGGGCTTCGGGCCTTGGCTGTCATGGGATCACCTCATTCATCGTCATGCGTTGGCAGCGCGAGGAATTTTGCCCGGATATCCTGCATGACGCCGTTTTTGCCGAGTTTTTCATACTGGATCCAGCAGTTTTCAAAACTCTCGCGGGCATAGATTGGGGCATATCCTTTATCACGGTAATGGTTGTAGTACTGAATCATCTGTGCCCGCAGAAGGGCTTGTACACCCTTTTGCAAGGCCCGGATGTGAACGTACACATATACCACCACGCCGACCAGGAAGGTGCCAAACGAAAGCATCCAGCCCCAATTGTGCTGCATGAAATCAATGAACTGTTCCATCGGTATCACTCCTTTCCCAGAATTCTGCCGATGCGGTCATAGATTTCCTGCAATTCAGCGCGTGACACTGTGACTGTGCCGCTGGAGGTGTTTGCGGCTGGTTCCTCTTCCAGCAGATATTGCCGCATCATGTACCCGGTATAGCCTTCATAGGCGCAGCGTGCCCAGGTGTCGTTCGTTTCCTCGACAACATTGACATATTCGCCCACGGGGACCTTGCACAGAACTTTGCTGTTCGTGGATGCGGAGGCGCGAAGGTTGACCGGCTTCTCGTTTGCCGCATACACTTTTGCCGAATAATCAGCGCTCATGGATGATTCACCGCCTTTTTGATCGCCGCTGTCGGATGCGGTGGCCCAATCTGGCCGTCCGTATCCCGCAATGCGTTTATTGCTCAAATCATATCTCTTCTGGCACACAGCGCCACCATTGGCAATGATAGACGTGCCGTCGCTGGTGTTTCCTTCAATGGTGTTGACGCAGGAATTGTCCACATCGATCACCAGGCCTGTATGACTGATTTTAGACATATCTGAAGACCAGAAGAAAATTTGATCTCCCGGTTCGGGAGTATTGAACAGCCTGCCCTGCTTATTGAAATACCCTCTTGCGGATCCGCATCCGGCAGCGCAGTTATCTTTCTCCGGCTGGAAAAGCATGGCCCTGGCCGCATTGCCATATGCCTGGTAAAAGCACCATGTGACGAATACGGCGCACCATGCGAAACCCTGCTTTTTGCCATTGAACCAGGACAGCGCGTCCAGATCACGGGCATACTTGGTGTAATTATTGATTCCGGCGTTGGCGGTTTTATCATCCAATTGGGAGTTGTTGTTCTTTTCCAAATAACCAACTTCACCGGAAGCAATGCCGATTACTTTTTGAGGATCCATTCCGTATCCCTCCTCCACGAAAAAACGTAAGTATTTTTGACCGAAGAAGGCCCGGCGCTCCTGGTTTTCTTCACTCTGATTGGCGGGCTTTTCATATTTGAGCATGACGGCGTCCGACGCTTCCCGGATGCTGGATGCAAACAGCAGGGTATTCCAGACAGTCTTGAAATCTTTCTGAAGCTCCATCGCCAGGAATTCCAGCTGCATATCCAGATCACCGATGGAGACACCCTTTTCGACTGCAAAATTAAGCAGCGCCGCTTTCCGGCTCCAATACGTCCATTGGGCCAGGCCATACCCTGCCGAATCATGAACAAAGGCCGTATAGGTGCCATTGTCTACGCCGGAGGTATATTCCGTATCGGTAAGCCCCAGGCGCTTTTCGTACTTTCCTTCCAGATCGGTGGGGCGCAGGCCGGATTCCGCATACAGATTCCCCATGAGACCCGCTACGCCGTATGGGTTTTTGATCTTCCGGAAGAGGTAATTCCAAATATACTTCTCATTCATGGGCAGCCCTCAATGAACGAAACGGGAGCGGATGCGTAGACGGTGCCGTGCATGGGCAGGAGCGCCATCGGACTGTCTACCACCTGAATGGCGATAAATTCACAATCCACGCTGATATCCAGTTGAAACAGCCCTTCCCGGCTGATGGGGAAGATGATAACAAAGAAGAAATTGCCTGGAAGAAAAAACGTAGCCCGGATGAAGAACTGCCCGTCAGGGATTTCCACCTCTCCAAACAGTTCTGCGCCGTCGTACCCAGCGTATGCAATATGGACATACTGGCTTATATCTTCTTCCGCGCCTGTAGAGGTATGAACAGAGCAAAGCATAATGACGGCCAGGAAAAGAGCAAGCAGTTTTTTCATAGGCGGATTCCCCCTTTCGATCACTTGTATTTGTGCGTCCACCAGATGCAAACCATGATTCCGGCTGAGCAAAGAAACAGCAGAATGGCCAGGGTAATGATCAGGACCAGGCTTTCTTCCATAGGCATCATTCCTTTTGCCGCATCAAAAAACACCGCTGCTTTTTGCAACGGTGCCGAGTGAAAAATATACTTTAATCAGAATGACGGATTAAAACATAATCCTTCCGAAGCCGCTTTTTCAGGGCTTCGCTGGACGTGTGCTTCAGGAGGCCCATATAGCTGGTGATTACAGAGAGTGCATATTCCAGGGGCACTTCGCCGCGTCCGTAGGCTTCCTGAACATAATTCAGGTGCTTTTTGATTTGTAGGGTGGTAGATTTCCTTAAATCAATCCTGTCCGGGGTGATGACGCGGCCCACGAATTCAACACCAGAATCATAAGGCATGACAGCTGTTTTGTTATTCAGCTGCAAGCCCATATGCTCCTGCAGATAATCGTCCATGGACCCAAGGGCGTCCCACACCTGCATTTTGCTTTCTCCTTGTAAATACATATCATCCATGTATCTGGCAAGGATGGGGATTTGAACCACTCTTTTCATATAGTGATCGACAGGGTTCATCACAACATTGGCGGTCATCTGGGAGATCAGGGAACCCACGGGCATGCCGATGCCAAAGATGCGCTCTGCGTCGGCTACATCGGAAAATTCAAGCGGCAGGCCCGTAGGTCTGCCGTCCCCTTTGATACATGTTTTGAGGAACCACATCATGTCGGGATCATCCAGCGGTTTCCCCAATTCACGCAGCTGAACTTCATGCGGGATCCTGAAAAAGAATTTTGCCACATCCGCTTTGCCAACCCATAGATTCTTTCCGGTTGCACGCGCTTTCCGCATCCATTGCTGAATTTGGTAGCAGGCGGCAACGGTGCCTTTATCGGGAATGGAACCGTAACTGTACTCATAAAAGCTTTTGGAATAAATGGGCCAAAGCGTCAGATAAGCCGCACAGTTTACCACCCGGTTTTTGAAAGGCCAAGCTGTAATCAGCCTTTTCTTGGGAAAATACTCATAAAACTCATGCACGCCGGAAATCTGATAATCCTTCCACACCAGATGATTGATTTCATTGAGCAGATTTTCCTCAAGGTTGGATGTGTAGGCAAGCACCTCCGGCCTGAAGCGCTTATTTCGCCGTGCAAGCAAGTACCCGTTATACTGGTTCTCGAAATCGATAAATTTCTCGAACACTCGTTGGTGTTTTTCCATACACATCCTCCCTTAAGTGCTGCGCTTATCAGCGTGAGCGGATTTCGCAGCCGACGATTTTTCTGCCTGTGCCCATCACAGACCGAGGAAACGAATCCCTTTATCACCGCTGTGCTGACCGCAAACCCGTAGGTTTACGATTTCTGACTTGGCGGTAAAGCGGAGCGGAAACCGATGTTGCCGTTGGCGTTGGAGCGGGAGTTGTTGCCGTTGGCGTAGAAAACACCAGCATTGGCACCGTTGTTCCAGTTGCCACCGCAGTTGAAAGAGCGCAACGATTCGTCCCCTATGTCAAGTGGATTTCTGATTAACGGTTTTCAGCCATCCACCGAGCATCTTTCCAATTTCCGTATTCATGGCGCTCCACACTTCATATTTTTTGAATGGGAGAAACTTCAGCTCCATCGCCAACCGGACATATTCACGCAGTTTGGCAATGGCAACATCCAAATCCTGAAGCGTGGTTTTTTTATAATACTTTTTGCTGGCTTCAATGGTCAGTTCCAGCATTTCGTCCATGACGCGCTTGATGTCGGTACCCATGGCGTACTTTTCACTCTTGGGGAATTGAGCAATCGCGCCGTATGCGTACTGCATCATATCCGTTATTTTTACGAGCAGTTTCAGCTCGTTGGTAGCGTCGGCCATGATATATACCCCCTTCGGAGCAGGATTATAACCGAAAAAACCGCAAATGTCCGTATTTTGTAATATTATTACGGCATAGGTAATTTTGGCAAAAAATTTTTTAGGGGCTCCGCTATCGCGGAGCCCCACAGGACACAGTTAAGCAGAGGGCAGTTGAACAAAAGCGGAGCGGAAACCGATGCCGCCGTCGGCGCGGGAGCGGGAGCTGTGGCCGTCGGCGCAGAAAACACCAGCAGAGGCACCGTAGTAACAGTTGCCACCGCAGTTGAAAGAGCGCTCGGCCTGGGTGACATCCATGTAAATGTAATCTCCGCCATACGCGCCAGCAGTCGCATCATACTTGAACAAGCCCAGCGCCTGGAGGACAAACTTTGCAGCATCACCGATAGTACCATCGCACTCGACGCTTTCCAGCGTACAGCCATGATAGGTCGTATCCTCGGCAGGAGCGTTGGTGGTGTACGTCCATTTACCGCTTCCCCAGGAAGCTTTCACGGTGCCAGCGGTACGACCATCACCCTGGGGCGTTACCAATTCGCCGGTACTGGCGTTGATAGCTTTCCAAAGGGTGGAGGCGGCAGTCTGCGGATTCTCGCCGTCAGCAGCGTTGTTGTTAGCCAGCACCTGGATTTCGCCGTACACGGTACGGAGGCCGCCGACCCATTCAAACACGTTACCATTCAGATCCCAGATGCCGGAAGGAGTACCGTCATGGCTCCAGGTCAGGGGACCGGTGCCGGTGGCAACGCGGTTAATTTTGCCGTCTGCTTCCCGCAGCGTCGGAATGGCGATATAATTGCTTTCGCTGTGATCTTTGCCATAGTTATTATTGCCCTTCGGCATGGTACCGTTGTTTTTGCACCACAGAGCCAGCAGTGCCCATTCAGCACGGCTCATGAGATGCCAGCCAGCGCCTTTGTCAGTGCAGGCTTTCAGCGCGGTATCGAAATTGATGCTGGTTTTGGGATCCTGCCCGGGGAGAGAATAGGCGCGGCCATTATGCACGATGTTCTGATACTTAGAAATATAGATGGCGTCCACTTCCTGACCATTGACGATGAAAGCGGGATGGGTGGCCTGGGAAGAACCGAGACCCAGTTGCGCATAGGTCAGTTTGGGGATTTTCACCATGACGGAAGGCAGTCCCTTATCATCATACAGGATTTCGTTATTGGGGCATACGGCTTTCAGAGCCAGATTGGAAAGATCAAAATTGGCAGCCATGATTCATTTCCTCCTTTACTCAATCGCCCACAGGGACAGGGTCACTTTGTCCATGTCCAGAGGCAGGGGCGTGGGCGGTTCGGGTTCTTCACCTTCGCCAGCATCGTGCTGCTCATACTCCCGGGCGGGAATATCGATCTCGGCCACATACGCGCGGCCTGCAGCGGTGCCGATCACCAATTCTCCATCCTGGTTGGAACACACGTCGATATGCACATCCCAATCCTGCTGGCGCTTGGCCAGATTGATGGTCAGATCATCATCAAAGCAGATTTTGGTGCCGGATACCTCATAGGGGATTTTGGGACCCTGGTTTTTATCTACGATAATCATTGGTTATACCCTCCAATCACAGCATAAGTAACGGTCACGCTGGAAGCGCTGCCCGTAAAAGCCATCTTGAAACCGTTCGTCTGGCGATCCGTTACCTCGATCTCGCCAGGATTCCCGGTTGCGGTGACAGACAGAATCACCACGTCATAATTCGCGTTTTCCAGTGCATGGCTTAAAGCAACGGATTTCTGCGAATTATTGAAGGGGAATTTCAGAGAATTGGTCAGGGCCACGCTACCGGTGATCGCCACCTGGTGCTGTTCCAACTCGACGGCCCGGCCTTCCAGAGCGGTGATACGCGGCTCGGTAACTTCTTCTACGTGCCAGCCGAGCTGCCGCAGCGCATTGACCAGCAGGCCGACAGCAACGTGAGCATCCAGAATACCGCCCTCCATGTTATTGAAGTGTGCAGCGTCCTGGGGTGTACCAACTACGTACACTTCGCCGCGTACTTTGGTATGGGAAATCGTGCCGTCGCTGTTGGCAACTTCAGTAAATCGATTTTCATATTGATCGGATTCGTCAACCCATACGGTAATCTGATACAATTTAGCTCACCTCCGTTTCTGTGATATTGAAGTCGAACCATTGGAGCAGATTGGTGGTCGCTGTTTCCAGGACAACGTTTACCACCTTCGTAGCCCACACCTGGTTTTCGGTGTTGATCAGCCGAACCTCAGAGATAGTGCAGGCTGCGCTATGCGCGATCTGGCTTTTTACGCGCACAATGCCAGTGTTGGTGATGACCGTTTCCACAATCGGCGCACTATACCAGGTGGAGCCCACCCGGTACTGCGCCTTTGCGATCCGGCGCTTGATGTAGTTCCGCAAATCCGTGAATGCGGCTGTCTGGAGCATATATCCTCACCTCCTACATGAGAGAATTGAGCGAAGTCCCACACGGACGCGCTGCATAGGAAGATTCCGAAGCGGAAACCCCAACGTATAAGCCGTTCGCGTCAGCGTTTCCGTGTGTGGCAATATTGGGATGTGTACCAGCTGTGGCCTGGCCTGTCAAAGGAGGATTGTAGGTGTGCCCCTCATTATCCGATTCAACGATCACATTGGATACGGAACGCACACCGTGAGTGGCGATGCTTGGCCATAAACCGGCTGTCATTTGGCCTGTTACAGGAGATTGATATTTCGAGGAATGCGGCTCGGTTTCAACCACAATCTGTTCGTTGGATTTATTGCCGTGGGTGGCCCACCGGGGCTTTGTGCCGCTGGAATCCACATGATATTTGTGGGATTCCTTGCTCGTTTGAATCACGATGCCGAAGGTGACACGCACAATAGGGAGATCGCCCTCCAGATGAGCGCGGACCGGCTTATAAAAATGAATCACGTCCAGGGCACTGTTTACCATGATCGGTTCTTCTGCCGATTGCGCTTCCAGGATAACGCGGAAGAAATAGGGATCGCCGCCGTACTCAAACCACTCCTCCACGGAGGAAGGAGGCCAGACGTCAGTAAGCGCTTTTTCGACAGCCGCCACAGTGCCCATATGCTGGTGCACAAAAATAGCATCCTTGATCAAAGCACGCTTTGCCCGGATGCCATAGTCGTATTTATACCAATCCACTTTGAAATCCTTAGCCAGGATATCCAGCAGATCTTCCGGCATGTCATCAATGTGTGGATAGAGGTTGGGAATGCCAACTTTCTGCCATAGTGCCGCCAATGCGGTGGCTGCGGCTTCGCCCAGGTCATGCATACCCTGATCGTTGGATAACGGGGCAGGCAGCACTTGCATGAGCGCATCCTTTGTGATGGCGTTACTCATTCTCATAGCCCCCATTCGTTATGGAGATGGTATTGATCTGCGCCAGCTGAGGAACAGAAAGAGCCAGGGTAGAAATATCAGTGCCATCCCGGAGAACGGTGAATTCGGGAGACACAACCTCCACCCGTTTCACGCCATTCACAGCCATGATCATTCTGATCAGCGTGGATGGGTTGATATCGCGGCCCAGCTTCCCCGCCTGCCAGGAAACGAAATTATTCACAGCGTCGTTGACGGCGCTGGCGATGTCGGAAGCGCTGCTGGTGGCGTTATTGGCGATATAGAATGTGATATCGATATCATAAGACACGGTATCAGGATCGCTGACCAGAACCAGATCGGTCATAGGACGGTGTTCCTTTGCGCTGCACGCGGCATACACCAGATTCTTGATCTCCGTCCCGGCAGCTGCGCCGGTATTCATCAGCACATAGATACGCACTTCGCCTGGCGTGGGAGAATTGACAAGCACGTCCTCAATATCCGTCGATACGCTTTTGGCAAAGTACATATAAGCGTCTTCCGCACCCGCACAGGAATAGGCCGCTAAGCTGGCCACCATGAGCGCATAATACTCTTCATCGGTAGCGGTATCGGAGCCGCCATCAGATTCATCCACGTTGGCGCAGGAGGCATAATACGGAAACACGTCCACGCACTTGGTGATTTCCCCGATGGCGTAACCATTGCCTATCACGCCCACGGTGTCACAGGTGCAATGCACGATCACGGTAGTTTCTCCGATAGGAATAAAGGCATCTTCATCGGTGAAAAAGTTCACCGCGCCATCATCCGTGGTTACCCGCGTTCCAGCAGGCACCAGCACAACGGAAGTCTGTTCGGTGGATATGGTGAATTCCATCTGTACACCGGCAGCTGTGGCTTGAGGGCGCGTGCTGGCATAAAACAATTCGCCCAGAGCATCCAGGTTCTGCCCTTCCGCTCTGGACGGGATATTTTGGTTTCCGGCTATGTTAATGCTGGCGTATGCCTGGACCAGCATGGCGGTAACCCATTTAATGAACAGTTTTTCCGGGGATGCGTTCCGCACGCCCTGGCCCGTGATCGCCGTATATGCCTGGGTAACGCTTTCCTCAATGGCGGTGGAACTTTCCGAAACAAACTGATAATCACTTCCGGCCCTACTCACTGATCGTCACCTCCACGTTCGGGATCAAATGGCCCGGTTCATTCACATCCACATCGAAAGTCACGCGGGTTACCTGGGCGCGAGGTTCAAACTCGTTAATTGCTTCCACAATGGCAGAAACAAACGCGCTTTGAGCTACGTTGATGGGCCGATGCAGATATTCATTTTTTACGCCGAACTCCCGGTAGCATGGCACCGAGCAATAAGGCGTTTGCAGGATACAATAGACATTCTGAATCACTTCTTCCACCAGGGAGGAAGGAAAGAAAGTCAGCTTGATTTCTTCCTTGGGATTGATGGTTACCGTCATACGCCCTCACCCGCTTCCAGAAGGGTTATTTTCGCCTTTGCGGAAATCAATGCGCCGTCCTTATAGATCAAGTCAAAGGACCGGGACAAGCCGCTTACAAGCCATTTCCCATAAACGTCTGTGCCCAGCACCAGGGGATAAGCAATGCCGGATTTGAGCATTCCGGCGAACTTGTCCATTTGCGCTTTTGGGGTTACGCCGAGGAAAGCAGAAAACACCACGTCAAAGGTGATCTGGTCGCTATTGCGGCCTACGTATTCCGGCACAGCTTTCCCGCCGTGCACCTGGTGCTGACCGTAATTGGCGGTGCCGGACCAGGAGAAATTATTGAAGGTTGCAACCACATCAGGGGAAACTTCAAAGGTGACCGTTCCCAAAGTGCCGACAATCATCCAATCACCCCCAATACGTAACCGGCGCTGTTGAAGCCGTACTCATATACAACAAGCACCTGGACGCCCTTCTTCGGCAGCCAGGTGCTATCGCTGTATGAAATATAGACAGGGTGTGTATGGCCGTCCGCTGAACCTGTTTCCGCGTCCACATGGAAGGGGGCAAACTTGGCCACCCCCTCAAAAGGCCGCTGGGGAACGAATAGCCAATCCGAAACCATGTTGGAAAGATCGGGAAAGTACACGCGTACTTTCTTTTTCTCTTCATCCACAGCCGACACGATCCCGCGCCGGAAAAGCGTTCTTTCATCGGCCATTCAAATTCCCCCTTTCTATTTCTTCGTCAAGCCGCCCGTGGATACATACTCCATGCTGCCATCCGGGAACTGTACCAGCGTTTTACTGCCGGACGTGGATCCCAACAGCTTGACTTCCTGCCCGCCATAGGACCAGGTGGGCGTTTGCGATTTCGCTTTAGAATCATTTTTGAAAGCGCCGCTCTCCGGTTTTGCAGTAGACACGGAATTGCCGGATCCTGAGAAGGTGCCTTCATCCACCCATCCCCACACGTTACAATCACCATCCACATCGTTGAGGTATTTTCCGCCGATCAGATGATAACGGTGGGGCGCTCCTTCCTTGGCGATCAGAGTAATTTTGGCATTGCCGGGTTTCCGAGAGCCAGAATTATTCGTGCTATCGGACGCTTCATAAACAAGGCCACCGCTGAAATAGACGATATCGCCTATCTCAAAGGTGGTCTTTTCTTCGGCTTCGGCTTCCGGGGTGGCGGGCTGGATAATGATGGGCCGCAGCGTAATTTTGGTAGTATAGGCGCTATTGCTTACTTCATGCTTGCATTGCTTGATGATATACTTATCGTCAAACAGGCCGAAGCCCTCGAGGGCAATGCACATACCAGCGCCCAGCATGGGATTTCCAATAAGCGTGAAGGTCAAATGGGCTTCAAACTTATTATGCAGCCGAAGGAGTTGCTTTGCCAGCGCTTCAGCTTCTCCATTGCTTTCCACCCGTTCATGAGTAATCACCAGGGTCTGATTGTTTTCGCCCTCTGGATCATAGTCATCAGCCTCGGCGGTGGCGCTGAAGACTTCCTTTTTTTCCGGGTGATAATAGCGGACGGTGCATCTGGCATAATGCACATCGCCATCCGACGTCTGAAAATCGTACTTGGTATAGGTGCCGTCCTGCCATTTGATAGTGGCCACTTCCTGAAGCGCTTCATAGCGCTCTTGGCTGAAAATCACCATTTTCCCTTTTACGACCTTCAGGGAAAAGCCGTTTTTGTGGCACAACTCCTGCAAAAAGGAAATATCAGTCTGCTTTACTTGTTCAACGCGGGCATAGTACGGATCCGAGGAGCAATCGTACATATACCCCAGACCGGCGCGGCCCGCAATTTCCGCGCCGATCTTTTTAAGGCTATACTCCTCCCAGGCTTTATCCCGCTCCTCCGTGCGCACACCATCCCCAAAAGGGAGCGATGTGCCTTTCAGAATAACGGTGGAGGGCGGTCCGGACGCTTTGATGCTGTCCAGTTCAAACTCACCGCAATCGAGTTTCCGGACACGTCCGGAAGGCTCGGTGGTTTTGATTCCAGCTTCGATGGTCATGCCCTTCGTCTCTTTGGCTGTAGCTGCCATGATGGTATCATTGAGCCACTTTTTCAGCCATTTTCCGTCCGCATCGTGGATTTTGATTTGTAGGTCATCTGCTTCATCCTCTTCATTGTCGGTATAGGAAAGGGTGATCAGCCTGTCGCTGATATCCTCCGTGATATCTACACCTTCAATGAACACCGACAAATCGGCATGAAAAGCGTGGTCCTTTACGCCGGAATCATAAGTGGTTCCCGTTACCAGCGCTCCCATAGCTTATACCCTCCATGGAGGAATATAGCTGGTGTCCAGATCGCTTTGATCAAGCGCCGGTATGTTCAATACGATACCGGCGCTGAAAATAAAGCAATCGCTATATTCCGTATTTGCACGGATCAGCTTGGCGGTGTGATCGGTGCTGCCGTATACCCGAAAGGCGATCAAATCAAACATATCGCCGGATTTAGTTGTGTACGTACTCATTTGGTATACACTCTCCTCGCTCTGTCTGATTCAATATCGTCAAATACTTGTTCGATCATATCGCGCATCCGTTCCGTCTGCTGCTGCATAAGGGCTTCGGTTTCGGCAGGATTGCTACTGCCTGTGATATTGAATTCCGGCTTTACTTCGATGTTGTAATGGCTGCCGCCAGAACGATCAGAGATTGCCTGCACAGGTTCGGCACTGGTGGCCTGACGCATGAAGTTGCGGGAATCCTGGGCGTTCATTATCTGTTCCCCGCCGTTGAACCACATAAGTTCAGGACCGCGTTCACCAACCCAGGCAAAGCCGCGCTCTGCATTGTCGGTACCAGCGGCATGGCCGGGAAGTTCCACGTTCATGGCTGCCGCCGCTGCTGCTGCCACCTTCTGGAACGCCGCAGTTACAGCGCTGAGTTTGCCAGCGGCACCATCGGCAAAAGCCTGTACGGTAGCAGCGCCAGCAGACGCCGCGTCGGAAGACATATCCATTGCGGCAACCGTCGCTTCAAGATCGGCCTGCAATGCCGCCATTTGAGCGGAGAAGTCGGTTTCCATCTCTGCCACGGTGTTGGCAAATTCGGCTTTTCCTTCTTCAACGCTGGAAAACGCCGTATTCAGTTCATCGATCTTTGTAGCGCCATCAGAAACAATAGCCGCCAGATAAGCAGCGCTCTCCTTGCTACCATCAGACAGTTGAGCAATGAGGCCCTGGGACAAGCCCATTTCACCCGCAGCTTTCAGATTCGCAGTGTATTCCTGCATATAAACAGCCTGGCTTTGCAACGCTGCGATCATCTGATCGACAGATTGCTGTGTAAGCTCAGGAGCTTCTTCAAACAGCTTGAACTGGCCGTCCATGCTCTTGTAGGCAGCATCATACGCTTCCGTATACGCCTCACTCAGCTGGGTCATTTTATCCAGGATGGGTTGCATGGCCGCATTGACTTCCGCAGCGCTGGCGCTGATTTCCTCCATGCCATCAGCCATACCATTCGCTTCATCAGTGGCCAGGCCCATGGCTTGGCTGAGTTCTTTTGTGGCATCGGCAATCTGTTCTTCCGTCATGCCAGCCGTTTTCAGGGAGGAGGACAGAAGCTGGAATGCTTCATCCGCAGAAAGAACGCCCGATTCCACGCCGGAAGCCAGATTTTCAATGAACTTTTGCTGAATTTCTGTTACTTCTTGTATTGCAGCTCCATACTCCCCTGTGCGGTTGCTCAACTGAGCGGTATAATACAGAACTGTTGCTTCAGTAGCAGTCAGCCCGTCTACATCGATATGTTCACGCCAGTCAAGCCCGTTTCCGGTGTATTGGCCCAAATCCAGCACATGCCCCATCAAGTAACCGAGAGCAAAGATTTCATCCTCCATATCCTGTATGGAGGACGTATAGTCGAACTCCGGCACCTTCTCCATCGTTCCCCAGTATTCATCCAATTGTTCACCGAATTGGGTCATGGAATCATACTGCTCGAAAAGGCTGGCCATAGAAGCAGCCAATTCATCTGTGCTTTTTCCTGCGTATTTGAGCGAACGGTCATAAACGTCCACCCAGCCGTCAGATTCAGAGTGAATTTTCACTTCCTTCTGTACAGCTTCAGCATACTTTTGGGCCTGCTTTGTGGCGTTTTCATAGATTTCACTGCGAAGACGGGCCTGCTCGCCCTTGGCAATCTGATCGGCCCGCTCGATCTGTTCATCCATGGATCGGGTTTCACCCGCAAGAGAGGAACTGACGGCATCGGACGCATCTGCCAATTCTGACTTGATCTCAGAAAGCCGCTGTTCTTTCGCGGCAAGTTCATCGGCAGCGGCCTGGGTAATCGCGTATTGCGTTACGTTGGAAGAATAGGCGGCTTCCAATTCAGCTACCTTTGCCCGCTGCGCTTCGACGGCTGCTGTCTGATCTTCAATAGCCTGCTGAATGGCGCTCTTTGCCGATTCAGTTCCAGCGTGGGTCAGGCGGGCTTCCAGTTCGCCCTGGCGCTGCTCCATGGCTGCCAGGTCCGTGTTTGCCTGGTCCAGATTCTTTTTCGCTGTAGCGGTATCGCCTTTGAGAGCCTTGGCTTCCTCCTGTAAAGAGGCAATGGCCTTCTGAACATCATCCAAATTGGTGATGTCGGCGGTCAATTCGACAACTCTGCTGGTTGCAGCAATATAGTCCTCAACGGTTATCGCTCCTTTGGGTTTTCCTTCAATCTCTACGGTTTTGCTGCCGGATACGAAGGAATCAACGGTAAGCGATTGCTTATTGCCATTTTCAGCAGTAATCTCAATAGAGCGCTGATCTGCAGGAATGAAGCTTTCGGTGGTCAAGCTGTTTTCCGGCGAACTGGTTATGCCGACGTTCGTTTCGCCTTCGACAAAATCATCAACGGATAATTTATCATCGGGCGGCGTGCCGGTAATAGTGACATCGCGGGCATTTTCAGGAATAAAATCACCTGTAGTCACCTTCCCGCTTGCACCAACATCGCCATTCAGATAAATAATATCCGTACCTTCCAGAAAACCTTTTGCATACAGTTTGCCAATGGCCTGGGCGTTAAGTGCGACGTCCTTGCCGATCATAAAATCATCGGCATACACCATTTTGGAAAGTGCCTCCGCGCTTAGCTTCACCGTGGAATCCTGGAGCAGCTTATACTGGTTGAGTGTGCTGGCTACGCCGGGAGTAAGGGCAATCTGGATTTCACCGTTTGCTGCAGCATCGCTGATAAATTCCGTTGAACGGAACTTCTCAGGCAGAGCTTTCAGGGCTACAGTATCCTCTCCGGGTTTCAAGAAACCGGCTGCTGCTACCGTCTGCTGTGCTTCGCCGGACAGCTTGATAATGGCTTCATTATTGACCAGATCATTGATCAATTCCTTAGAGCTGATCTGGCTGCCCTTTTTTGCATCCAATTGGATCCAGGAGCCGCTTTCGCCGCCCTGGAGGAACTGCGTAGCTTTCAGCAAGGCTTCAGTATCTTCCTTGCCGGTAAGAGTAATGATTGTGCCGTCAACAAAATCATTAACGGACAATTCCTTGAAGCCTTCGGCGATTTCAGCCGTGACGTGAACGGTAACGGTTTCACCGCCCATGCCAGACAGCTCCTCGGTGGCACCGGCAGTTTTATACAACTCCTGCTGCAACTGCCTATATTCGGCACAGAGAGAACGAATATTACTTTGTTTTTTGAAATCTGCGTTCAGATCATCAAACTCGGCGTCCAGTTCTTCCATGCTCTGCTGACCATTCTTGAACGCTTCGGCCAGCAGGATCACGCCAGCGGTCACAGCCGCAAGTCCGGCAGCAATACCCATGACGATATTCAAGCCGGGGATGGTAGCGGTAAACAGCACCTGGGCTTTTGCGGCCACACGCATAGCTGCGGCGTATCCCGTAACCGCAACAGCAGTAATGCCGACAACGGCAGCCGCAGCGGTAAACGCCCGGACAAGGGCAGGATTCTTTTGGATGAAAGAAGTGACGGGCCTCATCAAATCCGTCAGGGCGCTGGCCGCTCCACCGATGATAGGCGTGAACGCATCGCCAACAGCGATTTTCAGATTATTAAACCCGTTACCCAGCATTGCCAGCTTTGCTTCCGTGGTTTCGTACATCACAGACGCTTTGGCTGCCAGCGCGGTGTTCTGATTCCAGGCATTGCCAGCCTGGTTAATCGTGTTGGACAGCAGGCTCCCAGCGGAGGCAAGGCCCAGGATGGCCTTTGTCTGCCGCACGTTGGTGATGCCCAATTCATCCAGAATCACGATTGCAGACTTTCCGTTACGTTCCGTATCGTTCAAGCCTTGAATAAAGGCATCCATAGCGCCTACGGCGTTTTCTCCCCAGGCGCGTTTGAATTGGTCTGCGGTCATGTTAGCCACGGATGCAAATTCCGTCAAGCCATCGCCCGTTTCAACAGCTTTATACAGGGTGGAAATCAGGGTGGACATGGACGTGGATCCGGCTTGGGCTTCAATACCCAAGGAACCGAGAGCCGCAGAAATGCCCAGGATGTCAACGGAGGACATACCAGCCTGAGATGCAGACGCAGCCATGCCCTGGGACATCTCCACAACCTTGGAAGCGGTGGTGGCCGTAGCATCGCCCAGATCGGCAACCACGGAGCCCAGGCGTTCATAATCAGTTACGCCGGTAATGTTGGAAAACTGAGCCAGCATTGTGGCCGCGCTGTCAGCCGACAAATCCGTGGTTGTAGCCAATTGAGCCATGACGGTAGTGAAGGATTCCACATTCTCCTGTGCAATGCCCAACTGACCGGCTGTGGTGGCGATTCCCGCCAGTTCTCCAGCGCTGATCGGGATTTCCGTAGAGAGGTTTTTGAAACTTTCGCCCAGGCCCTGAAGGAAAGCATCGCTGCCGCCAACAGTACGCTTGACACCAGCCATAGCAGTTTCATATTCGATGGCGGCTTCGGAGCATTCTTTTAACGCTTGTACGCCTACTTGAAACACTTTCATAAGGCCAGCAGCCGCTACAACTTCAGCGATGGCGCTGGCGCTGTCCGCCATACTCTGGCCCATTTCCTCAGCGCCCTGTGCCGCGTTTTCCTGTTCAGCTTTCAAGCTGGACAGTTCGGCAGCCAGGTTTTCACTTTCCTTCGCAAGGTTATTCGTATCAATACCAGCAGCATTTAAGGACTGGCCGTAGGTGTTCAGCCTGGATTCCTGCTCGGCGAGTTTTTTGGAATTATCGCTGATCGCTTTTCCTTTCGCCAGAAGCTGATTTTTCATGGAAGCGGATGCTTCTCCACTCTTGTCCATTTCAGCTTTCAGGTTGGCATACTGCTGTTGATACAGCTGCAGTTTGGCCCGCGTCTTTTCAATTGCCTGCTGGGTTTTCTGATACGCTGTAATATTCCCTTGCTGCTTATTGAGGGATTCAATCTTGCTTTGTAAAGCTACAACGCTGGATTGTGCGCTCTTAAAAGCAGCACCAAACTGGCTTTGTACCTTTGCACCGATGCTGAATGCCATTTGGTACTCTTTGGCCACGCTTCATCCCTCCTTTATCTTCGTTTTCGCTGTCTATCGCGTTCAGCAATGCGTTCACGAATAATAGCGTTATTGTCTTCTATCCAAAGGGGCAGCTGAGAAAGCGGCAGCTTAAGCCAGAAACTCACAGGGGTATGACAGTTTTCAGATAATATCATGCTCTGTGTCCTGATCCAGCTGCCGCCATCGCCTACTACTGCTCCGATTCCATCAAAAAATTTCTGGCCTTCGTTCTGATGCGCAGGAACTCCCGCATGGGCATCTTCTGGAAAGCATCAACGCCAAGCCGCTCATTGCAAACCCTGGCAGCCATCCGAATAAGGAAATGGCCGGAGAAAGCGGGCACCAGCACACTGATACCCTTGGCTTGCAATTCAGCCTCAATACTCAGGCTGTCTTCACCGGTGAGCTTGTCAAAATCGAAGGTAAGGCTTTTGTATTCCTTTCCTTCCCATTCAAAGGGCTTTCTGAAAAAATGGATATATGCGACGTTGGACTTGTCGGCTTCGGCTTCGGCCTTTGCCACTTCATATTCCTTGTCCTGCTCCGTCGTGTTATTTTTGATTTCTTCCATGGTGCTTGTCTCCTTTCAAAGCGAAGGGGGGAAGGATTTGCTCCTTCCCCCTATTTGGTCCAGATTACTTGCCGAGAGCCTTACGCACATCGGCCATATAGTCCACGCCGCCGATCTTGCAGATGTAATTGAACTGGTCAATTTCCCAGATCTGCTTACCATCCTTGTACGCCGCATAGTAGTACACGCTGTACTCGCCGTTGGCGTTGCTGGTGGTGGCGGGAACGATATCGCCGGGGGTGAAGTTCTTCGGGATCACGCCGAGGATATACTTATCGGCCTGGATGGTACGCTGGGTACCAACGGAATCCCAATGCTGCTCCGCAACGCGCAGATCCAGCAGGTGCTTTTCAGGCTTGAGCAGCTTCACAGCGGCTTCGGTGGCGGAGCGGAAATTGAAGGTGGCATTCATCTTGTCAATCATGCCGATCAGGACGGCTTCAACGGTACCGGAAATACCAGCGCCGGTGATGTCCTGGGTCAGATAGTTGATGTTGGGCAGCGTCACTTGAGCAATACCCACGAAGTTTACGCTATCCTCGTAAACTTCAAAATCGACAATAGATTCAGGATGCAGCATGTCAGTTCACTCCTTCCTTACGCCTGGAGAGCCGCCTGCACATAGCTGGCGTCATATTCCAGGGTGAAATCGATCTCCTGAGCGGGAGAAGGCGGGGTCAGGTACACGTGGAGATTGATGATGCCCGCCATAAGGTTGGTCAGGCTGTTTTCACTCTCCAGCATCTCAACGCGAGCACCCAGCAGGTAGCCGCTGCCAACCAGCCCATTCAGCCAGATATTGCTGGAATCGAGGATGGTGTCGATCAGACGCCGGGTCATGGGCTTGTCCAGCTGCCCCCAGAAGGTCTTGATCAAGGTATTAGCTACCCAGTCAAACATCCGGCTGATCGGGATGTAGTAATCCTTCACGTCGGTATTGGTGGGGTAGCAGGCGGTGTAATTGCCCCAGCAGACAAAGCCGCCCATGAAATTCAGGCCCGTTACGATACCGGCATTGTTCAGGACGTCGGCCTGGGCCTTAGTCAGCAGTACCTCAGTGCCATCGGCCAGAACCAGGCTGTCAGCCTTGATGCCGTGATTGGAGGGACTGCAATAGGGGGCGCGGTTTTCGGTGTCCACAGACGCCATGAGGCCCGCCAGCTGAGTGGAGAAGTGATACTTCTTCCCGCCAAGGCCGATCATGGGCCAGCACACGATTTCGTTCGGGTCGGTCATGGACAGCTGATTCTTTTTCGCGCCGACAGTGGAATACTCCACAGCGCCGCCGCTGTCGCAAGGAACATCGATCAGAGCCTTGGCCCGGAACAAGCCATTGATCGCGCCAGCCTTGGACGCCATCACAGCGGCCACGGCGCTCTTATCAGACCAGCCGGGAGCGCAGATCATATCCGGGATCACGCCCAGGACGCTCATACACAACTCAACCTTATCCATAGCGGTGGCTACGGCGGCAGCGGTGATGCTGGTAAAGGCAGCCTCGTTGTAGGCGATATTCAGAGTGGTGGCATCGTAGGCGCTGCCGGTGGACAGCAGTTCAACGATCATATCGCCGTCACTGAAATAGACATCATAATCGGTGCCCTTTGTGATGGCGGCGTTGTTCTTCTTTACCACCAAGCCGGAATCGTTGATCGCCTTGCTGCCCAGGGACACCTTATGATTACTCACGGTATAATCTGCGGCAGTCTTAGCAGCCTTCATAGTGGTGGGATCGAACAGATTGAGGAAAATGCAGGGCTGCATATTGAACAGCACGAACTGGCTGTATCCAAATTCGGCCAGGGAGTAATTATCCCAATCCTCGGAATAGCCCAGCTTTTCAACGAACTCGTTCCAGCTGGTGCAGAGGACGGGAACACCCACCGCAGCGGGGTTTTCAGCGGCCTGAATGGGAGCTACGCCAACGACAAAAGGAATGCCGGTGGCAGCCACGACGGGGGTGGAAATGCTGGTCGCACGCTCAAAAGCGTATACGCCATGATTGGCCATGGTTTATCCCTCCTTCTTTTTCACATCGGCAACCAGCTTTTTGTAGATTTCATTCAGCAGATTGCCGGGTGTCTTGACTTTTACCCTGTCTTCCGGCAACGTTTTGTCGGAGATCAGGAGTTGCTTGATGCGCGGGAAGCGTTCAATCGCACCCGCAAGGAACTGTTCAACCTCTGCTCGCGTACCGGTGTAGATGCTGGCGGTCTGAATGACGCCGCGAATGGACGGGCCGAGGTAAACAAAAAAGCCGTCCTCTTTGACAGGCTCGGCTTTTTCTTCTTTGATGGCTTCTACCGTTTCATTGGCTTCAGCCTCCTTTGGCTTCTTTACCATATTTGCGGAACCTCCCTTTTCACGGGCGGTATGTGCCAGGTGCCGATCATTTCTCCTGCATAATACGGAGCTGTATCATCAGGGTAGGCCATGAATTCCAGCTTTTCAGTCTTATCCAGCCAAAATTCATTATTGGGGCCAACGACGCAAGTTTTGAGCAGGTTAATACGGATGCGGGACGCCAGGTTCAGAAGCTGCAAAGCGCCCTCTTGCTCATCTGGATTATAAGTGCAGCAGATGATACGCACGACGGCGTAACTATTATCCTGCCCGCGCTCCGGCTGTTCATCCGCTGCGGTAATCAGCTGGATCAGGACATAAGGCGCTTTTTTCTTTGCCTCCTTGCTATCCGGCAACCGCATTTTATAAACGTCCGCAGCACGATACTTTTGCTCTTCGTCTTTGGTCTGAACACGTGTCGGCATGATTAAATCGGCGGTTTTTTCACCGATGAAATCGGCCAGTGCTTGAAGAAGATCGACCCAATTCACAACATCACCACCCGTTCAGAATTCGATTAATCTCATGCTCAATACGATCATTGAAGACAGTAACGATTTCGTCCTCCATGTTTTGAGTGACAGTTCCGTCCATCATCATGTGCGCAGCAGACGGGCCGTATTTCTGCTCAATAGGCAAACGGCTGGATCCAACGCGCTCATACACACCCAGCGCCATGTTTTCAGGAATGAAAGCATGGGAGAGCGTTCCGCCGCCACCACGTTTTACAGAAACAGCTACACCGCCGTCTTTGGTAAATCTTGTACCGAATTCAATCAGTTTTATAACGCTCCCGGCGAATACCAACCTGACGCCGGAAACACCGGTACCGCCACCGTTGACAAACATTTTGTCTCGCACATGCGCTTTAAAGCCGCCCTGTGAAATAACATATTGCTCAGAAGCAAATTTACCGGCTTTCGATTTTGCAGACTTGGCAGCCCTGTTTAGTGCCGATGTAACAGCATGAAATGCCGCAGAGCCATTGCCGCCGAAGTTGCCCAGCCCAGCCAGTAATTTATTTGCTCTGTCAAGATGTAGGCCCGCTTCTTCGCGTATATAGACTTCACTCATCGTAAGCCTCCAATTCCAGCCGTACCATGCCGAGATCACATCCGGATTGGGCTACATAGTACGTGTGAGGGAAATCATCATCATCGGTGATAGAAATCTTACATCCCTTCTCCGGGATGTGATTTCCCAGCTTGTCAGCAGGAAAATGAGCGATTGCATTAACAAGATACAATCCCTGGGCGTGATCCTTTACGTTTGCTGATCTGTCTTTCTCTTTGAGCTGCGTCATAACGACTGGAACTTCTTCATATTCCTCTCCGTCATAAACAACCGTGCGGAGATCGGCAAATTCGTCCACGTTGGAGAACACGGCCAGGTTATCCTGCAATACTGATTCACGGAAACTCATTCCTCAATCACATCCTGGGGATTCAGGTCGGGAAAATCATCCGTACCGTTGAGGGCATCCACCATGTCCTGCTTTTTCATACCAGCACGAACAGTCAGCCCGCGTTCATGCATGGCAGCCCGCAGTTCATCCGCTTTCATATCGGTTGTGTAAACAGTAATGTCTTCATCATCGGTCAAATCGTCATTTTCGATTTCACCGTTTTCAGAAGCATCCTCATCGGTCTTTTCGTCGGACGTGTTTTCCTCAGTTCCAGCTTCAGAAACGGAAACCAGCGCACTGATATAATCAGGATCCGCATATTCAGCGATACCGCTTTCTACCAGCCGCACCGCCTCATCATCATCCACATCAATGGGAGGATCATTGCGAGTAGCGGATTTTACAGTACAAGCAAGCTGGCCATCTTCTTTCTTTTCACGATAGCCATAGGCTCCGTTAATAATATGAATCAGCATGGTTTGTCTCCTTTCGGGTCGTGCTTAGGACACGGCGTTGGCAGCATAGACCCAGGGAGAATAATTCTTGGGAGCAGCCAGGGGGCGGCTTTCCAGAATCAGTTCACGGGTCTTGCGACGGCGATCCACGAACAGGTCAGGTACACGCTTGCCTTTGATGGTGCTGTAGATGCCATTATCATCAATATGCGTAATATGCGCATACATCAGATGACCGCAGCCGGGAGAGGTGACCATGATGCCCTTTGCCGGGAAATAGTTGTAGTAAGTGGTAGTCTTGACACCGTTCTGCTCAGTAGTAACAGCATACTGCTCATCTACCACGATCACATTCAAGCGATAGCCGCCGAAGTTGACAATACCAAGCAGGGAAACGCCATCATATTTGGTCAGCTCCTGCACGATGGGGGACGCGATGATGATGCCGCTGTTCTTATCAACCAGCTTATTAAAATCGGAATTAGCCAGAAGCACATCGGCAACATCCTGACCAACGAGCAAATCGGTGTGACCCCGACCACGGCGGGACAGTGCGCGGCACATAGCACGAACATGCCCAACAATGACGCTCCAAGCGGTGTTAGTGGTCCAGCGATCACCAGAAGAAATGGTGTAGATACCATCATTGCCCTTGGTAGCATCATAGTACAGAACTTTGGCCTTATTGCCCACAGTTTGGGCATCGATCATTTCATCGACTTCAAAGCCGTTGTTAAGCATAGTCTGAGCGCACAGGTATTCCTCAGTGCGAACAAACCTCCGCTCCAGCAGGGCCAGATCTTCCATGACCAGCTTGTTGGCGCGTTCAGCCTCGGTACTTTCAGACAAGATAGCTTCGCCGTAACCGCGTTTTTTCAGATCATCCATGGTAAGCGGACGGCTTTGTGCGATCTTGGTAGGCGCGTAGTCGTGAATTTCATAGCCCTGACGCGCCACGGGAATAGGATCGGCACGTTCAACCATGAAAGGAGCCATGCCTTCATCGCCGTCCTGATATTCACACAGCACCTTATCGGATGCGTAAATATCGCCCGGCTCGGTGGGGAAATAGCGATCCCGGAAAAAAGTATTCACGGGAGAAAGGCCCTTCCAAAGGCCCATCATGTAATAGGTGTTCAGGATATCAATGTTGAGAGCCATCTTCCATCCCTCCTCGTTAAGGTTCCTGAACGGTGCCAAAGATGATCCCCTTGGTACGCAGGATATCTTTGTCCGCTTCGGTCAGAGTAGCGCCGGTTGCCAAAATCAGCGCGTCAGCGTTGAAGCAGCCGGAGATATAGACGGTAGCATTTTCATCGACGCTGGTACCAACTTCGATGTCATCAGTCAGGATGCAGTCCGGGGTCATGGTTTCGTTGGTGGCGGCAGCGGTGCCGAAAATGACCAGCTTACCATCACCAGCGGAACCACCAGACTTCGCCAGAAGAGTGCCACGCTTGAGAGTTCCAGCAGTACCCAGCTTGCGAATTACGCCGCCGCGTACCAGGGCCGGGGGTTCAAGACCGGCAAACAGCTTTTCAAATTCAACGCTGCCGATCTTTTCATGCAAATCGCGAGTAGCCATAGCTTACGCCTCCTTCTTTTCGCCAAGTGCCTTTTTGGCAGCCGCTTCACCAGCAGCCATCAGATCAGCGTTGGTCATGGGTTCTTCTTCTTCAGAAGCAGGGGCAGGAGTAACGCCAGCAGAGCCGCTGTCCTTAGTGTCAGCCTGGAGCGCAGCCATAAAAGCCGTGCCCTGCTGCACACTCTTCTGAGCGGCACGATAGCACATTTCCTGCGCCGTGCAGGGTTCGGAATACTTCGCGGCATTGACCGTTTCAGGGTCAAAAAGGCTGGCAACGGCGTCAATGTCAGCAAGGCGCTGGCGTTCAGCCTGCACAGCTTCATCGGTGTTCACACCTGCCTGAGCTTCAGCAAGCAAGGCCGCAGCCGCTTCGGGATTCTGTTGACGGAATTCCTCAAGAGTCATAGGGCTATTCCCTCCATTCTTGCCTGATGCTTCAGGCGAATTTATATCTACGCTGCTTGTGGGTGCAGTTTCGATTGTTTTGATGCCATCGGGCAAAGTGCCCATGGCTGCCACGCGCATGCTGTGGCCGCAGGCATAAAGCGTGCGATGATCGGCGCTGACGGCAATATCAGGATCGGCTTCATCCTCAAGCAACTCATCAGCGAACTTGTTTTCAACCGCTTCTCTACCGGACATATAAGTGTCCTTATCCATCATGGCCCGCACTTCTTCCATGGTTTTCCCGGTCTTGCGGACATAGATTTCAGCCTGGCTGTTGTCGATCACGCTCAATTCATCTGCCATCTTCCTGGCGGATACGGCATTAAAGCGATCCCACACAACGGTCCAGCAATCGTGGATCATCACGATGGAGGAAGGGTTGACTTTTACGGTGTCGCATGCGCACATGATCAGGCTGCCGCCGCTCATGGCAACACCATCGACGATGCAGGTTTTTTCTGCTTTCAGTTCACGCAACCGGTTATGAATCGCCATTGCAGAAAAAGCATCGCCACCCACCGAGTTAAGGTGAATGATGATGCTTTCACAATCGGCGATTGTTTCCAAATCGGCCAGGAAATCTTTGAGAATAATAAACTGACCATCAACCAGTTCTCCCGTCCACCAGTCAACGGGCTGGCTTTCGACGATTTCGCCATACATGGTCAGTTCGGCTTTCTTCCCGTCTACAACAGCAAGCGTATAACAAGGCCGTTTAAGGAAGATTCTATTCGCTTTGCTCATTTCCACCATCTCCTTCCGTTGGAGAGCCGAAACCGTTTTTCACATCGGAAACGCCTACAATACCTCCGGCTTTTTTCAACGCTTCATTCTCAGGCCCAAGCTGCTCCACGTTTTCATTCCAGTCACCGCCGCCATGCTCCCTGGTGACTTGCTGGTGCGTCTTATATCCATGTGCCACAGACAGAATGTCTGCCTCGACTTCTTTGACAGGGTCAAGCTGTCCTTGAACAGGGCCGAGCCATTGAGCAGAGCACCATGCGGCACGGATGCGCGGATCCGCAAAGAATCCGGGAGCATTGATTCTTCCGAGCGCCACAGCTTCAGAAAGCCATACTTCATAAACAGGCTGGCAAAGCATATTCACAAGCCATTCACGCCGCATTTTGAATCCTTCCCAGGCTTCCATCAATGCCGCACGGGATGCTGAATAAGAAGCGTTAAATTCTTTCAGCAGCGTATCGTATGGAATTTCGAGTGCAGCACCAATTTCACGGCAGATCGTCTTGAAGAAGGTATCGAATCCGGCAGACGGGATTTTCGGTTCGCCGAATGCGATCTTTTCTCCATCCTTCAAATGAATAACTGTACCTGGTCCCATTTCGTATTCATTTGGGTTATCAGAAGCGTTGCTGTCGGGGGGATTGTCAGGAGAATCATCATCGCCGTATCCAACCTCGTTGATTGGAATTTGCGCCGGGTTGGTCTCCGTATAAATCCAGGCAGTAAAGAAACTCTGAATCAAAGCGGCCATTAATTCAGATTGCGTATATCTGCTGATGTTCAGCAGGCTTTCAATAACCGGGGCGAGATAAGTCACGCCGCGATACTGATCGGGCCGCTCCGCATCCAGGATCTGCAATATATTAGGGAGGCCGGTTCGTTTGCCATAAGCCATTACGCGCTGCCACTTCACATTGTCTATTTCACGTAGTGCCTGCCTTGGATAAACATTGCAAATGTGATAAGCTACAACCATGCCGTTTTTATCGACTTCGACACCATCAAAAATCCGATTGCCGGTCTTTTTATTGATGCCATCCGTGCTCATTCCTCCGACAACATGATTGCTGACATTCGGCGTGCTTACGCGGTCAGCTTCGATCATATGAATACGCAGGGAATACGGGTTGAGCGGTGTAGGATCGTAACGCTGGAAAAGGGCAAAAACATCACCATTCGTCAGCCAACTCATAACCGCCAACTGCTGGATTCCTGCAAAGTTATTCATGCCGATGGCATCGCAGTTTTCTCGCTTGTTCGCCCAAAGAGCAAATTCACGTTCTGTGTTCTTCTGCCAGTCCTTTGCGGCTTCAGGCGTCATTTGCAGGAACTGATAATCAATGCTACTTTTCAGATTCAGGCCAACGCCGACAATCTTTGTGCGGTTGGTTTTGATGGCTGACGCCGCCACGGGACTGGACATATAAAGCATGCGCCCTCGCTGCCGCAGACGGTATTGATTCCAGTTAATATCTTCGTTGGGGCTGCTGGATGACGCAGTAAAGCCCTTGAGCGCCCTGCGCGTTGTGCTGGCTCCCGCTTCGCTGTAGCCGCTGGCTTTGATCTCCCGCATATCTGCCATATTCATCTGCCGAGCCAGATTGTTCAGGCTGAAACTCACGTTTTACCACCTCCATTCTTTACAAAAATAGGGCTGTAGCGGCGAAAGGAGACAAAACTCCGCCGTCAGCCCATATGAATAACGCCTCACGGCGATATTCCATGGTTACCAGTCACGCGGCAAAATACCGAATGCTTTACGAGGCTTTATTCCTTCCAGCAAGGCTTCAAGCTGATCAACCTTTTCCTCCGCTTCGTCAATTGCCTTGCGGAGAAAAGGGATATCAAAGCGGGTCAACTGGCGATCATCAATCTGATACGATTTTACGCCACCAGATATCAGCGTCGCGTAAGCATCCATCAGTTTTCCGAGTTGTTCACGCCAATACGTGAGCCGCTTCTGTACGGTGGCTTTATCCATCGCCAATCACCTCACCAATCAAAAAAATTGTTCATGCGCTGCTCGATGGAGCGCGGTTTTGCAGCTTTTTTTATAGCCGGAGCGGGCTTCTTAGCTTCAGCGCCGGATGCTGTAGTTTTGCTTCTTCGCAGCAATGCATCCATATCAGGAGCCAGCGCCTTGAAAGCAGCGAGTGAATAATTCCTGCAGTCGAGTGGCTCGTTGCGTTCATGGCCCGGAATCTTCTCCCAGACCCAAGGATTGCGGTTATGCTCTTTATAGACAAGATGTTCCGAAAGCAGGCCAACAAAAAAGGCATGGCCATATCCGCAATCATCATTCTTAGGAAAGTGGCAATACCTGGGGCCGGGTGTCTGAACCTTCAGATTATCCATAATCATCTGCTTTCCAGCATCGACACCCAATTGGTACTGCCAGCATGTACCGATGTAGCGCCCGCGTAGCATGATTTGGACTTTTTTAGGAGGAGAAGTAAAGGGCCTGCCGTCACCGGCAAAGCCCTTGCAGTCAAATACACGCATCCCGATACGCTTTGAGCATTCATGCCTGACCTGCTGGGTAAAATGCCCACCATCATCAACGAATGTCATGCTGATCCGGAGCCCTTTTCCGCTTTCATACCGGTAAACGTGTTTCAGAATATCGTCGAGCGTTTCCCACACCTGTGGATCGTCGGGCCTTCCCATGATCTGGCCACGTTTTATACCCCAGCTTTCATTCCGCAGTCCATAACCGACAACCTCATATTCCAGTCGGTCATCCTGGACGTCGACACCAGCCGTAAGCACAAGTACACCGGACGGAAGTTCTGCTTTGTATTCTTCACGCCTGGCAAGGAATGCATCTTCATCCTCAAGCCCGCCGCGATCCTCCCACAGTTCGCCAAATAACGTATTGTATTTGACTTTTAATTTTTCGATATCGCCCAGGGCTTCCAGGTATTCCAGAACAATACTGTCCCAGCTTTTCCACGGAGAACAGAAAGCGTTAAGCCAGAAAGAACGTGTACCATTCTCATAAGCATCGGGATTCTCAGCAATCCACTTTGCCGGTGAGCGCTTCATCTGATGCTCATATGAAATACCGCCGCATTCCGGGCAGACATAATAAACGGTTTTTACATCAAAAACATTTTTCCCGTTCACTTCTTTTGCGTTGTACTCATACCGGATATCAGACCACCGGATGTTGTGATATTCTCCGCAATGCGGGCATTTGGTACACCAACGCTCCTGGGTACCGGTATAGAATGCCTTTTCAATTGCAGATGCTCCCTTGATGGTTGGAGTGGAAACTTCAAAGGATTTAGCGTTATAAAAGGTAGTCTGGCGGGCCATGGCCAGCGACCAAGGGTCACCTTCACGCCCTGCAGATGTTGCCCAACGGTCACGTTCATCGCCGAGCACATTTTTAATGGGTTTTGAAGCCAGAGCATGAGCTTCTGTTGAACCACACATTGTCAGAATGCCACCGGGATAGCTTTTTTGTAATACGGTGTTGCTACCGTCCTTGTTCTTTATTGAACTGACTAAGCGCCGAAGGATTGCACTATCCCGTATCATTGGAGAGATACGAAGTTTAGAATACTCTTTCGCATCAGTCACTGTGGGTTCAATTAGGAGGATAGAGCCAGGATCCTGGTGGATAATATACCCCATGATGTTATTGAGCATTTCGCTCTTGCCTACCTGGGACGCGGCCACCATTACCACATGACGCACTTTCGGATCCGTGAAAGCGTCCATCGGTTCTTTCAGGTATGGTGTCCGGCTTGTACGCCACGGACCAGGTTCTGCAGATGTCTCAGGAGAAAGAACGCGGTGTTTATCGGCCCATTCAGAAACAGTAAGATTCTCAGGCGGGCGAAATCCCTGCATGGCCTTTGAAACGATTGAATTTAATGCATCAATCGCTCTTTTTCTTTCTGCCGCTTCTTTCCTTTCGGCAACTTCATTATTAGTTGTCTTCATCTGCATCCTGCTCAATTCTTTCTGACCATTCACGACGTTCTCTGACAAGCTGTTCATATTTTGCCGGATCATATGAATACTTGGCGAGTTCTTCCATAACGGCATATACGCCATCGCGGATGATAACAGAGCATTCTTCTGCCGATTCAGCCTTGGAAACAGGAACGGCCAGACGCCCTGGAAGAGCGGTCAGCATTGCTCTGATGGTTTTTACCATGTCCTCGGTTATGGCAGATACATCTTCAGAGCGGTGCATATTACCGCGCAATTCTTCAGCCTCCATGTGAGCAACAATGGCTTTTGAAGTTTTCAACTTTGCCTCTGACCTGCGCCGTTGAATTTCAATTTTCTTCTCTTCTTCCGACATTTGATTGCCGGTAACGAAGGTGATATACCGTTGAACATTATCCGCAAGTATAAAACGGCCTCGGGTTTCTGTCTGGAATGTGCCGTCCTGCGTCAATTGTTGTACGCGCCTGGCGGTGATTCCAAGAACCATTGCGAGTTGTGTTGTAGATACTGTGGTATCGTCCGTTATCGTCATTTTCGGCTCTTCGCTCACGCATATCACCTCCAATTGCTGAACTTGGTGTGAAAAAGTCACCGAAACGGGCATTTTTTTACTCCGAACATCACTTTTTCTCGGGTTTCGTACAAAAAACGTAACGAAATGGGCATTTTTTCATTTTCAGAGTGTGCGAGATTTGGGGTCGCAGAAGGCGCGGGCCTCGGGCCGAGCGCGGACAGTACCTTTTTCGCCGCGCCGATTTTTTCAGCAGCCCCCAAAATAGCCCTTCTGACAGGCTTTTGGGAAAGCCAGGCTTGTCTTCACCCAACACGCCAAAAGCCTGTCAGCGGTCACGCCAGGAACAACGGCGTATAGAATAATGTGATTATCAGCCAGGCTCTACCAGGACAGCCTTTTCACCGGTCAATTCCTCCCACCGGGCGATAATCACATCCACATACCGTGGATCCAGCTCCATCACAAAAGCATCGCGGCCATTTTGTTCGCAGGCTATAATAGTCGTTCCGCTGCCGCCGAACAAATCCAGGACAGCGCCGCCCTGCTCTGTGCTGTTTTGGATCAGGTAATCAAACAGCGCCACAGGCTTCATCGTCGGATGAATATCGGAGCGCTGAGGCTTATCAAAGTCCATCACCGTGGTTTGCCTGCGGTCAGACGTCCACAGGTGAGGCGCTCCGTCCTTCCAACCATAAAGGCACGGCTCATGCTTCCATTGATAATCCTGCCTGCCCAGGACAAGCGCGTTTTTATTCCATATCAGGCATTGCCGAACATTCCACCCGCTGTCCCTGCAAGCCCCACGAACATCAAATCCGTGACTGTCAGCGTGCCAGATGTAGAATGCAGCGCCGGGATTCATGACGGCATTGGCAGATGTAAAGGCATCCGTGAGGAATCGCCGGAAAGCGCCATCTTCCATATTGTCATTCATGATCTTGAGCGCGTCCTTGGTCGCTCCTGTATAATCCACATTATACGGAGGGTCTGTGAGTAACAGGTCAGCCAGCCGGTTTCCCATCAGCCGGGCCACGTCCGCGCCGCTGGTGCTGTCACCGCACATAAGTCTATGTCTACCGAGGCTGTATATCTGACCACGTACAGCCTTGGGTTGTAGAGGGGGGTCTTCCGGGGGATTATCCATAACGGGAGGATATACAACCGGGGGCCTGGGTGCGTCATTGGATGGCGCGGGCCGCTCATTCCTTCGGGCGCTGTGCGTCCATTCCTCTGTATAATCCTCCAGCAGATCATCCCCATCATCGGAATTGTAGAATTGCTCCAGGAAATCCTCATCCCATCCGGGAATATCGGTATCGTCGATTTCGCGGAGAATATCATTCAGGGCGTCCATGTCATTGGATCCCAGTTCATACAGCCTGTTGTCGGCAATCATCAGCTTTTTCTTCTGCTTTTCCGACAGCCCTGTTTTCACCAGGCAATCAGCTGTATCTTTCCCAGCGCCGATCAGCGCGTCGTACAGACCATTGCCCGCCAGGATCGCGCCCTGCTCATCAATGATGATAGGCTTCAGCTGGCCGAACATAATCACGCTGCGGGTGTACTCGGCTATTTGTTCTGGGCTGTGCTTTCTGACGTTCCGCTCGATCTTATGAATTTCAGAAAGTTTCTTCTGCACGATCTTCATGCCGCCGCCTCCCTTCCGGGACGCAGGGCCTGGCTGCCGCATACAGAAGCAGCATTGCTCACGGTGGCGGGCCGCAGCCTACCGCCCGTTCCGTTTCGCCTGAGCGAATAAGAATTGATGTTTATCAAACTGTCCTCCTTTGTTCCGGTGAACGGTGGCGGGCCGCAGCCGGATGCCGTTTTCGTCACAGCGCAAGGAGTAAACGCTGCGCAGAATCTTTGTTCTCCCCTTTCCTGGCATAAGAATAGGCGGCTCCTCTTTTGGAGGAAACCGCCCTGTTGCGTGATTAAGATCAATTCACAGCATGCACTATAACATAGGTTGACGATACATATGAGACATTTGAGACATTTGCAACAAATGAGACATTCGAGACATTTGAGACATTCGGAACATTTCGTGCGCGAATAAAACGCGAATTAACGCGAATTATTGATTTATTACTTATAAGAAATAAAAAAGCCCGCCTCCTTTCGGAAGCGGGAGAAGATTATTCAATTCGCAGTTTCCAGGTAACGGTACACGCATTGCTTTACCGTATATTCCGTTTCCTTGCCGCCAAGCTCACCCGCAATATCCTGCCATGATTGCTGATTGATAAACCGCTTAATGACAATCAGCTTCACTCTTGGGTTTTGAATGTGATTGATGAAGCGGAGGATTCTTTCCCTTGTATCGGTGTATTTTCGGATATTTGCTTTAATCTCCGCGTCCTGGTCCACAATCTTCGGCACCAGTTCACCAATCTTGTCACGGACGCCAGGCGCTTTTGGCATATCGGAAAAACCAGGCGAATGAAGTCCGGCCTGCTCATATAAATCATCCAAACGTTCCTGTTCGCATTGGATGAGCTTCTCTAAATATACCAACTGCTGCAGTTCGTATACTTTCACCTGGCTTTCCCTCCTTGCCTGACGTGCGGAAAATGCGGAAAAACAAAAGAAACTGTTGATATTATAACACAAAACGCGCCATGAATACAGCCTGTTCTTACGTCATGCGTAATTGCTCGGACATGGGCACCAGCTGATACATTCCGTTGCCGTTGGATTCCAGCGCAAAATCGCCATACAGCTTTCCTTCAATTTCATTCTTGGCTTGGACGGTATAGGAAACCTTGTGCTTGAATATCGGCTTCGTGGCGGGTCTGCTTTGCCCATTCTTTTCGACGGAGTAATCGCTGAGCAGGATGGTCAGCTTCACGGTCATGGATGCTTCATCGGCCCCATATTCCTGCATATTCCGAAGCAGGGCGTTGATGCCGATTCCCATATCCCTTTTCAGGTCTCCGAAGGTATCGGACTGCATATCGATGTTCATGATGGAAGGCATACTGTTTTCTCCTTTCAAATCTTGATCTGCTGTAATTTTTCAATTGCGTTTTGAATGGCCCATTGAGCATTCACCGTGATTTGCTCTACTTCCATTTGCCGCTGCCTGAGTGAACGTTCCTCATTGGCTGAATACTCAAAGCTGTTATACCGCATGCCGCATTCCTGGCATTCTCTCCGGCGTTTTATGCCATTCATGATTTGCTCGGTGTTTACCACGCTGCTGAACGTGCAGCCGCAATAAGGACAATGAATCCCGCCGTCTGTAACTTCTCTTCTCACGGTCCATCACTCCTATACAGATTGCACGGCGTCATTTCATGGCATACACCGCCATTGAATACACAGGGCGGCACCAGCACGGGCAGGAATTCCGGGCAGGCTTTTGTTACCAACTCCATCATGTGATAGAGCACAGCCCGCGTTTCCTCCGCAGCCTTTCCACACAGGCGTTTCTGCACCACGGTGATCAATTCCTCCGCGTTCATGTCCCAAATCATATTGACGGGAGCATCCTGCCGGGCCGCATTGCGATCATATTCATCCTGGCGGTCATTCCGCTGGCTTTTCACATAGGGCTGCGCGTGAACGTGACGGCAAAGGTGGACGCTTACCCAGGAAGGAATATCCTCGATCAAGAAGGAGAACTGCATATAACGGATGGGGCTGTGTCGGGCGATCAGGATTCTTTCTTTCCAACGGCGATCAGGCGGTGTAATTGGTTCTTTCCCAACAGTCACCAGGGCTCGCCGTTTCACTTCCATCCAATCAGATTCGCTCGGGAAACGTAGCATTGTGATTGTCATTCTCCATTATCCTCCTTGCTCTTGAAACGCTGATACTCAGCGTCCTCATATTTCATTTGGTTTGCCTCCCGCATCGGACCGGCCTGTTTTCCATACTCGATTTCACGCCATTCCTGATATTCATCCTCCGGCATGAAGTCTGTAATGTAGTCTTCAACAATAGAAGAATAGCAGGCCCATTTGCCGTCTGACGGACGCTGAACGTTATAACGCGGCATTGCTTTTCCTCCTGCGTTCTGCCTTTTTATCCATGATCTTCAGCGCCAGCTTTGCAATGCCGAGTACCAGAAGGACCAGAATTACAAACCCAAGAGGAATCCATAAAGGAGATAGCACCCACCACCATGACCAGTCGATCACGCCGCACAGCTTCAGCACCACAAACGCCACAAGCAGCAGGGAAAGGGTAATATCCCCTACAACATTCGAATTATTTTGTTCCTGACGATAATACCGCATGATTATTCCTCCTTTTTTTGAGACAGCACTTTCATCGTTTCGCTGACGATGATGGAAACACAATCGGCATAGGCTTTTTCTTCGCCCATCAATTCATCACGCTGGGATTTGTAATGGGCGCTCTCCATGGTTTTATTAGTAAGTTCTGTACGCAGTTTCAGGATTTCTGCATTATGGGTTCTGGCGTTGGCCTTTTGCACTGCCCTATCATGTCCTTCGCCATAAGGCGATTGTGATTGGCACATGGGGCACACGAAGAAATACGCTCCATCGGAGGGGATTGCCCTTTCCTCCATGATTTCTCCGCAGTATGGGCAGTAGATTCTATCATTTTTCTCGTTCACGTATTTTCACTCACTTTCTCAGAGCCGATTTTAATGGCCCGGTCCATTAAGCGTCGCATGAGGGCGCTGTCGCATTCATAGGTTGTCCATCGGTGACTGCATTGTTCACATTCACGCCGCCTGCGGAATCCGGCTGCAAAGGGCCGACAATCTTTTACAAAGGATTTTTCACATCCGCATTTCGGACAATTAAGGCCAGCCATATTATCACGCCCTTATATTTTGTAGCCTTTGCGGGGAATATCGCTGCGCACTTTCCGAAGGCTGTCCCAGTATGGGTTTTCTACACACAATTCAAATTGGCTTTCTCCATAATCCTTGTAATACTCATCCCCATATTGCTTGAATAATTCCTCCATGTCCTGAAGCGTTACTATTTTTCGGCGGCGGTCAGCCATGAGGATATCAAACTGAATTCTGGACAATGCTTTCATGCTTTCTTTCCTCCCATCTTTTCAAGCGTCCGGCTGTGACAAATGATTTCCTCGGCCCATCTGATGCACAGGCCGTTGGTATCAGTTGCGTTGCGGCTGATTGCTTCTGCCAATTCTTTTATTCTTCCGGGAATTGCCAGGAAGTAGGGCCTGATTCCAAGCGCAGGCTTTTCGTTTGCCTGCTTTTCACACTCCGGGCACACCTGACGGCCTTCGGGGATTTCACCGCCACAGAGCAGGCAGCGTTCACTCATAGCTCATTCCTCCTCATCGATCTTGCGTGAAGGTGATAGGAATAATCATTTCGGGAAGGATATTAACTTCATAATGGTATTTATCAACATACGCGCCAGAAATATCCTCTACAACATAGATTGTCCAGCTATTTAACCGAACAAAATGCTTTTTATACTGTCCCGGACCAACTTCGACGATAATATCAATATCTCCACTGCTGTGTTGAACTGAAAGGTTGCCGATGATTTCAAGCAACGGAGTATCAGAACGAGCGTTGATCACAGTCACACGTCGAGTAACGTTGAACAGGTCAGCTTCTTTGCTTACGTTGTGAGAAACCTTTTCTGCCTCTGTCATGCAGCCGCAAAGGATAATAGAAATAATCACCAGTAGAATGACCAGAGCAATAGTTTTCTTTTTCATTTTTCTTCCTCCTTGTAGTATTCAATAATCTGTTCTGCGGGCACCACGAAGATAATTCCACGGAGAGGATCCTCCAAGCTGATCGTTGGGGCAACGGTGCCTTTGGTCATGCGCACGGTGATGGTCTTCTGCCGCATTTTTGTCGGTGCGCCGTTGAACATATCGACCACCATACCTTTTACTTTGATTTCTTGTGATTGTTTGGTATCCACGATGTCTCCCATAATTACACCTCCCGTAACTCTCATGCTTATCATAAGTAACGATAAATGGCTTTTGGCCCTTCTTCAATTCCTTGCCGAACTTGAGCAATGAGTGAATCCCTCATTTCACAGGTTATAATCATTTGATCACACAAATGATTCGCAATGAGGGCAGCACCCTTGAAGTAGCCTTCGCACCATTGATCATCGAGATCTTTATAGGTAAAAAGCCTTTCCTTTGTTAATGTGTAAATCACTTTTTTCGCTCTCGCCTTATTCATTTTTTCACTTCGCTTTCATGAATTCCAGTGCTTTTTTAGCAAGGCTCAGAGGGATTTTTACTGTTTCATGT
This sequence comes from uncultured Clostridia bacterium, assembly GCA_946627565.1. GTDB lineage: Bacteria > Bacillota > Clostridia > Christensenellales > Aristaeellaceae > UBA2943. The sequence continues at coordinate 4,740 of CAMOVR010000004.1, read as the reverse complement.
TCTTCTTCGCATTCCTCCCAGGGGCAATCCCGGCACTTGGGATCGACGATGCAGTTTTCCAATGCAGAAATAACCTTGTTCCGTTCTTCGGTTATTCCTCCAGATTCAGGAAATAACACGTTCTTGGGGACCTGGCATATTCCGGGAATCTGCTCCTTTATGGTTTCAATAAAATGATTGACTGGATCAACGCACCCAAGGCATCCTCTAACCGGATCAAAGTTTGTGCATCCTTCGGCAGGGAGCAATTTATGTCCTAATTCCAATTCAGCAAGCAAGGATTTCCTGAGTTGTCCGACTGTCTGAAATGGTATTCCATCATATTTTATATCTGGGAGCATTTTCTTCAGGCGATAATCGGATAAGGAAAACAAGCCTTTGATATCTGTTGAAACGTGTCGAATCATTTCTTCACCGCCTTATGCCATGATGGCTTCACGTCTGTTCTTCCGCATCGAATATCATCGCAAAAATATCATGCATCATTCTTTCATAGCAGTTTCGGCAAAGGTGATAGGAATAAGATCTGTCAATAATTATTTCATGGTAGTCCCCTTTCTCGCTTCTGGAATCTGCGAACATCATTTTTTCGCAAGCATCACATTGGATCATGTTACTCATAATTTTTTCACCGCCTTTTCTTTTTGTGTTTCAGCCAAGGGAAGGTTCTTGCTGATCCTTCCCGGCGTCTGTACTTGCAGCGCGGGCAGACCCATGAGCCGCTGAGCATATAATCCGGCTCCTTCCATTTCAGGCGCGTCTTGCATGACGGGCATACATCGGTACGTTTCATTCCCATGGTGTTGCCTCCATCTGCTCTTTTGTCGGCGGGCGGGTCCAGCACCGAATCACGTGTCCGTATGTATCAACGTGCCAATTATCGAATTCATCGGTAGCCAGGAAAAAGAATAGAATCGCCAGATGGTTTTCGTCACCATCAAATTCTTTTTTGCTCCATAAAGGGGAACAAAGAACTGTTCTCTCTAAATAACACACTTCGTCTGGGTCATCGATATCATCTTTATTGATATTTCTTAATCCCATTTGCTGCACTTCTTCAAGCGTCATCACGCGTGGCTCTGAATAAGCAGCCGTCAGAAGGAAACACGCATCTTTCAATAGGTTGTCCATGCATTTTTGAGATTTTTCTATCAATTCTGAATTATAGTTTGGCGTAATTCTCGGATCAAAGAATGGATCATCTTCCTCACGATAAGGGCACTTCCCGCATATTCGCCATACGCTGGGGCCGCTTCCATGCGCTTCAAATCCCTTTTTTACTTTTTCAACGATATCCATCCTATTTTCACTTCCTCCCAATTTTATCCCGGATGTCACGCAGTATTCTTGAAGCATCATGCCCCATATCTTTACAGAAAACCATGAAGCAAAGCCACATTTGAATAATTACGAGGATAGAATGAATAGAATTGAGGGTTTTATTGATTTCATTCAATGCAGCGATTAACTCTTCCATGGCATTGCCTCCATCATCGCAGGAGTCGGCTGCGAATCCCACACACGCCATCCCGCATTATAATTCTTCATTGTTAATTCATATATGAATCTTGGGGCGTTTATGGATATTTCTGTGACCTTCCCGTTTGCCTTACAAACTTGAACCGCTTCCATACAATAGAGTTCGCCGCCTAAGCATTCGATCCACAAAAATTGGCCTTTTTTCGTAGCCTGCATATCGTCAATTGTCAATACTCTTGGAGGCTTAAGCCTGTTTGTTTCTATTAATTCGGTGAGCGATTCATCCATTATTTCTTTAAGGCTGATCCTGCTTTCTTTTAACTTATCTTGAAGGCTTTCAATTGTTGCGCTTGTTTTTGAAGCACATTGTTCACACTCTATTTTCTTCTGATGATATGCTCTCAGCAAAGAAAGGGCGTCTTTTGCACAATCTCTTTTGCAGCGATCACCACGCCCGCTTCCGTCTGCGGAAGAATAGCCGCATTGATTGCAATACACAACAGCGCCACTTATGCACTCTTGCCCCTTCATCACTTTTTCTAACAAATTAGCCATCCTGTTTTATCGCCTCCATCCTTTCGTAGTATCTTTTCTTTTCGGATTCTGTCATGAGGGCCAGGGCTTCGTCGATGGTATTAAAGAGCCCGCATGAGCTGACTTCGTAATGAATCCATCCGGAACCGCTGATCTTCTTTTCCTTTCGCGGGGTGGTGTACACCATATTGCCCGTCATGCCGCAAATTTGAAAATGGTTCCCAAAGGGGTCGAGCTTGCCAGGGGACGCATCATAGCAGCGTGGGCAGGTATCGCAGCGGATCATTCCCATTTCACCGCCTGACCGCAATTCGCGCAATATGTGATCTTCCTCGCTTTGCCAAAAGGAGGGAAAAGCTTATTTCCGCATTTCGGGCAACGGTCTTCATCAATAATACACGGCTTATGCGTTTCATAGCCATCGGGTACGCAGTGAACGCAGAACGTATCATAGCATCGTTTACAACGCGGCCCATTGTGAAAATCGCTCTCCATTGCGAATTCGTCTATGCTCCCGTCCTTTTCTCGTTCCCAATCATGCTCAGGGTATTCTTCGTGAATATGTTTCGGCGGTTGAGGTTCCAGCGCTTTAAGTGTAATGCTTTCCGGTTCGATCTCTACCTGAATTTTATCCAGTGGCGTTTCTTTGGAAAGATCGGCTTCCAGCGGAATGATAAAGTGATGCAGATGGGTTCTTCCATCATTGTGATGCAGGCAGAAGTAGAATCCCTCTATCCATTTCCCGTTGTCCTTGCGCTGTGCTATGCAAATAAGTTCCTCTGGCTTCATCGCCGTTTCACCACCTTACGCCTTGATATGATTCGCAGTATTTGCATACTTGCGGCAATCCTTCATGAGAGCAGGCACCGCACGAGCGTTTTGAAAATCCGTATCCCTGGAGTGGTTCGCTGCCCGGAGGCATGATTTTTACATTTCCGTAAAGGATCGGGCAATCGTCCAGGCGTTTTGCTTTGGAGTTCGTTGAGCTGGCCGTCAACTGGCAGGTAGCGGTTTCTCCGTCACCTCTCGCCATCGGGCATTGAAAACAGTTCTGCGGCATATCCATATTGATTAAGACTGCCATGGTGCCAACCTCCGCTGCTTGTCTGTGGGTCGAGAAGTCCAAGGACGCCAGTTTACGTTGTACTTATCAAAGAATCGTTTCATAAGGTCTGCTACTGTAAACGCCAGCGCCCATCCGCACATTCCGGGGATTGTTTTCCACTCCATCCAAATCGGGGCTTTATCCCCGTCGGGGTCTGCAAGGTATTTCTTTATTTCTTCTGGTGTCATAATCCGTGGCCGCTGTGCTTCCAGAAGCGAGAGAGCGTCTTTCAGCAGTTGATCTTCACACTCTGGATTGGCGCAAGGATAATCAGGGTTCCCACCGTATGGACAATCATAAGGCGCTCCGTTTATATGGCACTCCAGCCCTCGAATCGTCTTTTTCTGCTTTTCTTGGTCTGTCATTCTTCAGCACATCCTTTCAGGACCGCATCCTGCTTCATTCGCTCCTTTAGCCAATGAATGAATCCAGAAGGGCTCATTACATCGCAGGCACATGCGCAGATAGCGATTATGCGACTTGCATCTTCGAGCGAAATAGCATGACAATTAACGGAATTCAGGATACTTTCAGAAGAAAGAATATCCGCCAGGAATCCTTGTAGCATAGTCGCATCTTGTGCTTGATGCAGCGGGCACCAGAAAGGCTTTGCGTTTTCGAGAGAATCCGTTGCTGCGAATATATCTTCCAATGTAAAACGATGTCCGGTTATAATACAGTATTCTGCATCATTCTGATCTTTATAGAATTTGCATTTTGGGCATGATTCTGGCATTTCCATGTCTATTTCTATTTGGATCATTCTGCACCGCCTTCAGCCAAAGAATCCAGATTCTTCTGGGTGCTTGCTATGCCGTTTACATAAACCAGTTTATTTTCATACTTCCAGGCTGCATATCTGTCCTGCGCCACTTTCAGTGCAAGCTCTGAATCGGCGCCTTTCAGAAGAATATCCTGGCCTACTCTGCTATTGACTTTCAGAGAAAATTTGAAACAAGAGTCAGAACAATAGTCTTTATCATACTGTTCGTTTCCGATCCAAAAATATATGTTGATAATCTTGTTGGTCGAATAATTGTATGTGATAAGCACCTTTTCATCGTCCCGGTGTCCATCCTGCCTGTCCAGCGGAATAAGTGTTTCAACTGTACCTCCGCACAAGGTTGCGTATTTTTTTGCACTTTCTTCGTCCGTGAACGCGCCTTCAATATGATAATCGGAATAGATCCCTTCAGTAACGACATAGACGGGATTATTCAGTTGTTCCCTGGCTGCCTTCAGCACACATATGTCAGGGTACTCATTGACGATCCAGGAAGTGATGACCCTATCAAACTCTTTCAGCAGTTCTGCTCTGGTCATCCTCTGTCACCTCCATCATGCTTTTCCATCTTCCTTTCAAAGTATCTTTTCTTTTCAGGTTCTGTCATATCAGCCAGGGCTGCGTCTATGGTCTCATACAGCCCGCAGGAGCTGATGCCATAATGAATCCACCCTGAACCGCTGATCCGTTTTTCCTTTCTTGGGGTGGTGTAGACCATGTTACCGCCCATTCCGCAGATATGGAAATGGTTCCCGAAGGGGTCGAGCTTGCCAGGGTACGCATCATAGCAGCGCGGGCAGGTATCGCATCTTATTTTTTCAGTCAAGTTAAAACCTTC
>CAMOVR010000003.1 GCA_946627565.1 uncultured Clostridia bacterium | reverse complement strand
TCCAATATAAGGAAGTTCGAAAGAGCTTCCTTTTCTTTTTGTTTCAATAGCTTAATCGTTTAAGCTAAGATACCATGAAATGGCATCAGATTCTAGTCCGTAAACAGGCATGCCGGATCTGATGCCATTTTTTTCAGTCGGAACCGGGACGGTATCCATGATGACAGCTTTCGCAGATTTTATAGGGCCAGTTCCAGGGAAGATGCCTTCCGCATTTGCTGCAGGATTTCATAAGGAGCTTCTGTGTGGAGAGAATATGCGTAATTCCTCCGGAAATCAGGTCTTTCCTCAGCTGAATGGCTTCCAGAAGTTTTTCCGGTGATTCCAGAAAACGTCTGGAATAGTTGTAACAGAGGTCACATAGTCTGTATTCACTTTCCAGGCGGTCCAGATCCTGGATTCTGCATGCATCCGGATCGGGAAAATCCGGAAGAATGGTCATAACATCGAAATGTTTGTGCTCCGCCTCTGTATGGTAGAAAACCTTCCACTGATTGAGCAGATCGACATCTGTTTCATCAAAGGGAATACAGAGGAAGTCGTAGAGCAGCTGTTTGTCCGTGGTACTGGTTTCCAGACGTGCTGCAAGAGATGCCATACGGACGGAAGAAGCCTTTGAAAAATAATCCTTATCCTTCAGTGACATCCATTTGTCGATGGTTTCAGTGAGGGTGAGAGGGAGACCGAGAAGAGAGTCGGGAAACCGGATCACCGCATGGGTGAGAGGCCGGTAGGGTCTTGAAAGGGCCTGGGAGATCACCCGTTTAAAACCAAAGGCATTGACATACCCTATCTCATATTGACCGTACCTTCCGGCTCTTCCTGCAATCTGCCGGATTTCTGAATCAGTAAGCGGACGGGTTATATCGCCGTCATACTTTTCAGATTCCATAAACACTACCCGTGAAATGGGAAGATTCATCCCCATGGCGATGGCGTCTGTGGATACAACGATGCTGGTTTCGCCTGTCCTGAATTGCTCTGCCTGATTACGGCGGACTTCCGGAGGAAGAGCACCATAGATCAGGGAAACTTTGTGCCCCATCTGTCTGAGTTCAGCAGCCAGTGCATGTACACGTGCTTTTGAAAAAACGATCAGGGCATCTCCTTCCCGTACACTGGCGGGAAACTGGAAACCGCCCTCTTCAACCATTAACGGGGCCATGCGTTCATGGTGGACTACGGTATACTCGTCACCGCAGTCCTGAATCATGGTGACCAGCAGCTGTTTTGCATCCGGGGATGCACACAGATGGATCTCATCTGCACATAATCCCAGAATCGCTGCACTCCAGGCTCCTCCACGGTATGGATCGGAAATCATCTGACATTCATCTATTACGGCAATATCGTACGAGACAGTGAGATCTGCCATTTCAATGGTGGAAGACTGGATACGGCTGGAGGGGACCAGAATCTGTTCTTCTCCGGTGATCAGGGAGCAGGGAGCATCTGCCAGATTCAGTGCTTCGAACTGTTCAAACGCGAGAAGACGGAGAGGACCGAGGTAGATCCCGTGCCTGGCAGTCTGCAGTCTCTGCATGCTCTCCCATGTTTTTCCTGAATTGGTAGGACCGATATGAATGACAAAGCGCCGGTGTATCTGGCGCGCCCTGGGATAGAGATCACGGATGTGTTCAGGAATCGCCCTGACCAGAGCCCGCTGCAGCATCTGATTTTCACGCAAGGAGCGTTCTCTTGAATCCTGAAGCTGTCTGACATGCGGGTTCCTTTCAAGAAACTTGCGGATCCTGTTTTTTGTATAATGTTGTCTTACTTCAGCTGATATCTGATTTTTTACGGCAGAAAAACCGGCTTCCGTCTGATCCTTTATACTGGTTTTTCCATGGTATAGTTTCTGGCACAGAGACAATTCAGGAAAGGCACGATAGACCTTATGAAGAAGATAATCGTTCAGATTCTTTTCCGGAAGACAGGCGTTCAGAAGGTTGTTGTTTAAGCCGTCGGAAAATGTGGTTTTAAGGATCTGATTTACCACGTCCGTATTTTTCTGCGTATCACTTTCTGTGGCAGTCAGTTCTGTTTCTGTAAGATACCGGAAAACGAGTCTATAGATTTCAGCCAGTATTTTCTGAAGATTCTCCCTGAGATACGCTTCCGGTTTGTTATCACGCAGGGTCTGTTCCGCAAGGTGAGCTTTTTTCAGAGGCAGATGAAGACGCTGAACGGACTGAAGAAACTGGAGATCAACTCTGTTTCCGCTCTTTATTTCTTCTCTGATCAGAGGCGTGAGTTTTTCCAGTAAGGTTCTGTGATAATCATTCAGATCGCCGGAAATAAGCAGTTTGTATTCGGGATCTTTTTTTCTGGTCTGATTCAGTGCATTGGCAAAGGAGTTGCTTGCAAAATAAGCTTTCTTTTCTTCCGTCCTCATGCTCCTGGTGATAACTTCTGCTTTTTTTACAGTGAGTAAATAGAGCTTCTGATCACGGATTTCCAGGGCACCGCGGATATAAGCTTCCTTAACCAGGCTGTCTGAGATATTCTTCTGATCCCGGTCCAATTGCGCTGCCTCCCCTCTTCCTGATACAATCTGATTGTATCACAACAGCGAAACCTATCAAAGAAAGAGGGATTCTGTCTGAAACGCAGCTGTTTTTGGCTGATCTTGGTGATCATCTTCCTTATGTCCGGTTTATCCTCATATGCTGAACCTGTACCGGAACCAGTTTCCTGGACCACGCAGGGAGCCAGAGTGGTGCGGAAGTACACGTCAGAAAGCCTCTGTTATACCATTCAGAAGTTCAGGATCAAAACAACGACATGCTATCTGACCACAGTCTGGATACGGGACCCGGGCAAACAGGTCCGGAAAGTGAACAGTACATGGAGAAAAAGCCTTGCTCTGCCGGAAAAGATGGCCAAAAAGGTCCCGGAGGCAGCACTGGTCATTAACGGAAGCGGTTATATAACCCGGACCTATCCGGAGATACCGGATTCATATCCGGGCACCAGTGAGGATTATTATTTCACATCCCTGGGCAGTCTGGTTATGACGGACGGGGAAATTCTGCGGAATCTGGAGGATGTGCCCTTCTACGGCGTTGTGCTGACGGACGAGGGTCTTTCCATGTATGCCGGCGTGTCAACGTCCCAGGTGCTGGCATCAGATCCGGTGTCCACCTGGTCTTTCTATGACGGCTGCGCACTGATTGACAACCATGTACCGATTGTGGACAGGACATGGGAATTTGCGGACCATCTGGCAACGCGCACCATTCTGGCCGGGATAGACAGAAACAATTATGTGATTCTGACAGCAACGAATAACCATGGGGTGCGTCTTACCACGGCTACGGATTTTCTGATGGAGCAGTTTGACCCTGTCTGGGCTTTCAACCTTGACGGCGGACCATCTTCTGCGCTTCTTGCATGGAAAAAAGGAACACGCAGGCTTACAAAGGTATTTGGAGGCGAGCGGAAGGATTTTGATATCATGTGTTTCTGTGTGGATGAATAAAGGCCGGTATCCGGCCTTTTTCACGTCTGTATGAAATGTGTTTTCATTGGGTTTTCGGATGACTCTTCAGATATGGTCTTGACAAGAAAAAGTACCCTGAAGATAATACTTCACTGTACTTTTGGAAGATGGAGGGGTTGCATGCTGCCTTCGAGAGATACGCAGGCATTCATCGACTTGCTGCATGAACAGGTGGAGAAGCGAAGAACCTTCGCAATCATATCCCACCCGGATGCCGGCAAAACAACACTGACAGAAAAACTGCTTCTTTACGGAGGCGCGATCCGCTCGGCGGGATCAGTCAAGGCACGCAAGAGTGACAGGCATGCTACGAGCGACTGGATGGAGATTGAAAAGCAGCGCGGTATTTCCGTGACGAGTTCAGCCATGCAGTTTGACTTCGACGGGTTCAGGATCAATATCCTGGATACACCCGGCCATCAGGACTTCTCTGAAGATACCTACCGCGTGCTTGTGGCGGCAGACTCTGCTGTCATGCTGATCGATGCTGCCAAAGGTGTAGAAGCACAGACCATCAAGCTGTTCAAGGTCTGCCGTATGCGCCATATCCCGATTTTTACTTTTGTAAACAAGATGGACCGTGCGGCAAAGGATCCCTTTTCCCTCATGGAGGAACTGGAACAGGTTCTGGGCATCCGTTCCTGTCCCATCAACTGGCCCATCGGTGTCGATGGCGATTTTCAGGGCGTGTATCACCGTGACTCCAGAATGGTGGAACTGTACACCGGCGGGGATCATGGACAGAAGATGGTACAGAAAACGGATATTTCCGTGGATGATCCGGCACTGTCCGATGTCCTGAATCAGGGATATATTGACCGGCTGAAAGAAGAGATTGAACTTCTGGACGTGGCCGGGGACGATTTCGACCTGGATGCTGTGCGCAGAGGCGAACTGACTCCCCTTTTCTTTGGAAGCGCCATAACCAATTTCGGTGTGGAACCGTTCCTCAAACGTTTCCTTCAGTACACGACGCCGCCTCTGCCCCGGCAGAGCGATCTTGGAGATATTGGACCGGAATCACCTTATTTCTCCGGATTTATCTTCAAAATTCAGGCAAACATGAACCCTGCACACCGGGACCGTCTTGCCTTTATGCGTATTGTCAGCGGTGCATTCGAAAAAGGCATGGAGGTCTGGCACAGCGGCAGCGGAAAACCGGTTGCCCTCAAACAGCCTCAGCAGTTCATGGCAGATGAGCGGGAAGCCGTGGAAGAAGCCTGGGCAGGGGATATCATCGGTCTGTTTGACCCCGGAATATATCAGCTGGGGGATACGCTTTCCACAGGACCGAAGATGCATTACGAAAACATCCCGGTGTTTGCCCCGGAGCACTTCAACCGGGTCAGACCCACAGATTCCCTCAAACGCAAACAGTTTCAGAAGGGTATTCAGCAGCTTGCAGAAGAGGGTGCCATACAGACCTTTACCCGGACGGAAACCGGCAAGGAAGAATTCCTTGTGGGCGTGGTAGGTGTGCTGCAGTTTGAGGTGCTGGAGCACCGGATGCGGACCGAATACCAGGCTGAGATTGTCCGGGAACCGCAGCCCTTCCATTATGTAAGATGGGTTGTGAAGACACCAAAGCCAGTGGAAGAACTGAAGCTGACATCCACATCGGGCCGTGCCAGGGACAGTCGTGACCGGGACGTGCTGCTGTTTGAGAATGAGTGGAGTATCCGTCTTGCCTGTGAGAATAATCCCGGGCTGGAACTGACGGATACGTCATCGAGAAATGCGTAAGAAAGAAGTTGATTTCCATCATTCGTGAAGATATTCGGAATATTGCAATCATTGCCCACGTTGACCACGGCAAGACAACCCTGGTGGACCAGATGCTGAAACAGGGCGGCGTGTTCAGGGAAAACCAGCAGACGGTGGACCGCGTCATGGACTCAAATGCCATCGAACGTGAACGCGGCATTACGATTCTTGCAAAGAATACGGCTGTTCATTATCAGGGACACAAGATCAATATTGTGGATACCCCCGGCCATGCAGACTTTGGCGGCGAGGTGGAGCGCGTCCTGAAAATGGTGGATGGCGTTCTGTTGCTGGTGGACAGTTTTGAAGGTCCCATGCCCCAGACCAGGTTTGTGCTGAAAAAGGCACTGGACCTGAAGCTGAAGGTTCTCATTGTCATCAATAAGGTGGACCGCCCGGATGCCAGATGTGAAGAGGTTGTCAGTGAAATCCTGGACCTGCTCATTGATCTGGAAGCGGATGAAACCACACTGGATAACCCGATTCTCTATGTCAGTGCCAGAAAAGGCACGGCCACCACAGATCTGTCGGTACCCGGCACGGACCTCAGACCCCTCTTTGATGCTATCCTCAAGTATATTCCTGCTCCTGAAGGTGATCCGGACGGACCGGCGCAGGTGCTTATCTCCACCATTGACTACAGCGAATATGTGGGCCGCATCGGTGTGGGCCGTATTACCCGCGGCAAGTTCCACGCCGGCATGAATGTGGTGCATACCAATGTGGAGACCGGTGTGACAAGCCCTGTATGGCGCCTGAGTGAAATGTACAGCTATGACGGCCTCAAGAGGGTATCTGCTGAGGAAGTCAGCATGGGCGATATTGTGGCTCTGTGCGGCATGTCGGATATTTCCATCGGCGATACGGTCTGCGATCCGTCCTGCGTGGAAGGCCTGCCCTTCGTCCGGATTTCAGAGCCCACCGTGACCATGACTTTCCAGGTCAATGACAGTCCCTTTGCCGGCAGGGAAGGCGAGTATGTTACCAGCAGACACCTGAGGGCCCGGCTTATGCGGGAACTGCAGACGGACGTATCCCTGCGGGTGAATGAAACCGATTCCACCGACGCCTTTGAAGTCTGCGGACGCGGCGAGCTCCATCTTTCCATTCTCATTGAGAATATGCGCCGTCAGGGATATGAGTTTGCAGTAAGCAAGCCCAGGGTCATTTACAAGGTGATTGACGGTGTCAAATGTGAACCCATGGAGCGTCTGGTGGTGGATACGCCCCAGGCTACTGCCGGTGCTGTCATTGAAAAGATCGGCCGCCGCCGCGGCACGCTGGAACACATGAGCGGATATGACCGGGTGCGTCTGGAGTTCCTGGTTCCCTCCCGTGGCCTGTTCGGATACCGGAGCGAGTTTATGACGGATACCCGGGGCGAGGGTATCATGTCCTCCGTGTTTGAAAAGTATGAGCCCATCAAGGGTGATATTCCCCACCGCAATGCCGGTGCACTGGTGGCCCATGAGACAGGAACCAGCAACTCCTATGGCCTGTTCTATGCCCAGGAGAGAGGCACCCTGTTTATTGGCGCGGGTATTGAAGTGTATGAGGGCATGATTGTCGGTCAGAACGCCCGGCCGGGAGACCTTGTGGTGAATGTGTGCAAGCAGAAGCATGTGACCAATATGCGTAATGCCTCTGCCTCCGAGGATTCCCTGCGCCTGGTTTCCGTGCATCCCCTGTCCATGGAGGAATGCCTGGAATTTATTGATGACGACGAGCTTCTGGAAATTACGCCGAAGAATCTGCGCATGCGCAAGAAGATTCTCAGTGCCGGTGACCGCTCCAGACAGTGGAGAAATCAGACACAAGACTGATCAGAAGACAGACCTGCATTTCTGCAGGTCTGTGTTTGCACTGCCCGGTACAGTTATCCAGAGGTTTCAGGAAACTTTCCACAGCTTTCCCACAACTTATCCACAAGTTATGCACAATCTGTCAATAAGTGTTTGCTTATATGTCAGAGTTATACACAGGATAGCACAGGACGGTGGATGTTTATAATTCCTTGCAGGACTTCCTTCAGACGGGTAAACTGATTTTATGAACCTGCCATGGAAATGAAACGATCCCCTGAAGTGCTGTTTTCAAAAAGGGGCAGCGGATGCTGCCCCCTTTTTGCATAGCCTGTGGATTATACATTCTTTGACTTGCTGAGTTTTGAACGGACAATGGTAAAGGCAGGAATCACCAGGGCTGCAATGCCGATGTAGCCCACGATGGAAGTACCCTGCTGCAGGAGGGCCTTCATGCCAAAGGAAGCACCCAGGGCAGCCACGCCCAGCAGGATGCAGGTGATGACGGTGCGCCGGAGCTGCTGGTTCTTGATGAACTTGAAGAGATGATCGAACCGGGCACAGCCTGCATTGGCCAGGCCTGCGGCGCTGGTGAGAACCGCCAGCGTCATGAGCAGAACAAACAGCCAGGTGAGCCAGGGCATGTTCAGCCGACCCAGCACGGCCATGATCGGGACAGCCACAACACCGGGATTGCACAGGTCCGGAATGATGGTGACATAGCTGAAGAGGGTGATGGCAATGGCGATCATCAGAATGACGGTGATGATGTAGCCCGCAACAATGGCCTTCCGGGTCTCGTTCCGGCTCTCCAGCAGGTCAGCTACGGACATGACATTGAAGGCAATGGTGGACTGGAAGCAGCCATACAGGATGGCGCTGAGGATGGCATGAAGCAGGTTGGGCTCGGCTGTGCTGACAGGCGGGGCAGCCACCGCGGCAGCAAAGTCATAGCTGCCCAGGGTGAAGCTGAGAATGGCAATGAGGAGAACCACCGCAACGATGGCGTACATCATGTATTTTGAAGAGCGGCTGACAAGTTTGGATCCGTACAGGCACAGCAGGGCTGAGATGATGATGGTGGGAATGGCAGCGCCCCAGTAGCTGAAACCGAAATTCATCAGCACATTGGCCTCGCCGGAGAAAGCCAGGCCGCCTGCGCACATGACGGTGGCCAGGAAAAGAATGTCGTAGAAAACGGCAATGTACTTTCCGTATTTCTCCCCAAAGCAGGAGATGACGAAGGGACGGTAGCTGGTGGTGCCCTGGCTCCGGGCGTATTCCGTCATGTAAAAGATGACACCGCCGGTAATCAGCATGGCCAGCAGCGGCATGAGAAGACCGACCCAGCCGTACTTGACATAATAGGTGACAGAAAAGGCGCCAGTGGCAAAGCCGGGGCCGAAGTGGCCTCCCAGCCAGACAGAAGCCACGCCAAGGTAGGACGCGGCGAAAATGGAGTTCTTTTTCAGGCTCATGGTGAAGATACCTCCTTGATGGTATTCATGATGTCAGGGATGATCAAAAGAGACGCGGTTTACAATGCTGTCTCTGAAGCTGGCTGCCATCTGCAGGTGAAGAGGGTGGTTGAGGTAGCGCGGCAGGTCCTCTTCGCTGTCAAGATCAATGACAGCCATAATGTCTGCGTTGCTGTCCCGCTCCACACAGTTCCGGTAAATCCTGGGGTTGTGCAGGAAAGGAAGAGCCGCGTCAAGCTGGCTGTAGGTTTCCCGGATGCGTTTCTCGCTGCCGGCGAGGTCTGTGCCGGGTTTGAATTTCATAAGAACATAATGTGTCATGGCTGAGATCTCCTTTGTTGCTGTAATATGTACCTCTACCTTTCTGCAGATGATGTTTTTTTCCTTCATAACATCCCGGAAAGATACAGCAAAAATACCATGGCATTTCATGCAGGGCCCGTTTCAGGAAAACACGGAAGAAACGAAACAATCCGGGATATCATGCGTCAGATATATGGGTCGGGAGAAGACGGTACTGCTTCTATTCTGTCTTTCTTACGTTTGTGGTACAATCATGTCCGGTTTTTTCTATTTTTTTAAGGGAGCGGGTAGGAGCGTGGTTGCAGAAATCCTGTGCGTCGGAACGGAACTGCTCATGGGACAGGTGCTGAATACCAATGCGCAGTTTCTTTCAAGACGGCTTTCAGCACTGGGGATCAGCGTGTATCACCAGACGGTGGTGGGCGATAATGAACAGAGGCTTGAGGAAGCATACAGACAGGCACTGGGAAGATCCGATATTGTCATCACCAGCGGAGGCCTCGGGCCTACGGTGGACGACATCACCAAACGGGCAGCAGCCAGGGTGCTGGGGAAGGAACTGGTCCTCAGGCCCGAAGCGGACAGGATGGTCCGGGAGAGGTTTCTGCAATACCACAAACAGATGACGGAAAACAACAGGTCCCAGGCCATGTTCACCGGGGACAGCCAGGTGCTGCTGAATCCCTACGGAACCGCCCCGGCGGCGATTGTGCCGGCCGGAGAGGGAAAGGTCATCATACATCTGCCCGGGCCGCCAAGGGAACTGGAGCCCCTGTTTGTGGAAGCGGTGGAACCGTATCTCAGGGCATATACCGGCAGCGTGCTGGTGAGCAGGTATATCCGGATTTTCGGTATGGGCGAAGCGGAAGTGGATATGCGCCTGCATGACCTGGAAGAGAGGGGCAACCCGACCCTGAGCCCCTACTGCTCCACAGGGGAAGTCATGCTGCGGGCTACGGCAGCGGCGGCGGATGAGAAGGAAGGACTGGAACTGCTGAAACCGCTCCTTGTGGAGATCCGAAAGAGGCTTGGAGACGTCATCTATGAAATCGGGGAGGATGACAGCGGATCCCTTGAGAAAACATGCATCGATGCCTTTATGAAAAGGCATATGACCGTGACCACTGCAGAAAGCCTCACAGGCGGCCTGATTGCGGCGACGCTGGTGGAAGTGCCGGGTGCATCGAATGTGCTGCGGGGCGGATACGTAACCTACCAGAGTGAAGCCAAGACCATGATGCTGGGTGTGCCCTCCGACCTGATTGAACGCTGCGGGGTGGTCAGCGCAGAGGTAGCCGTTTCCATGGCGGAAGGGGCCCGGAAAAAACTGGATGTGGATATGGCTGTCAGCGCTACAGGTGTTGCAGGCCCGGGAGGCGGGACAGAGGAATGTCCTGTGGGCACAGTGTTTCTGGGAATCGCAGACAGGGAGAAAAGCTATGCGGTTGCCCTGCACCTGTCCGGGACCCGGGAGCGGATCCGGACACTGACGGTGAAGCATGCGCTCCATGCCCTGATCCGGGAAGCGGAGGGCAGAGCGGTTCAGAATACCTGAAGATAAGTGGGGAAAAGGGAGGTGAAAGGACATGCGGATACGGTTGTTTCGGCGTGTCCTTTTCCTCTTTGCCCTGCTTTTTCTTCTGGCCTTTCCGCGTCTAGGCCGGGCTGAAAACCGGGCGCTGCTGGTGGGATGCGATGTATTCCGCTCCCTGATGGATACCTCCCCTTCTTCCTCCAATAACGTGGCGGAAATGGCGGAGGCGCTCAGCGGGGGATCCATGAACCTGGAGACGCTGGTGACCAGGCGCTACGGTGTCTCAGGGGCCCGGGAGCTGACAAATCTGATTCAGGAGACCTTCGCGGATGCAAGGGAAGGGGATGTCAGCTATTTTTACATCAGCACCCATGGCCTCTGGGAGCCGGGTGAACCCGGGTATTCCATGACCATGCTGCTCTCGGACGGCCGGACGGAAAGCGGTATTACGGCACAGCAGCTGCACGATGCCTTTGCAGGGATCGCCGGCACCAAGGTCCTGATTGTGGACGCCTGCCATGCGGGTGCCATGATTGCCAAGGGAATCCGGGACGAGTTCAGCCATATCTTTGAAGGCAGTGAGTTTAAGGTCATCTGTTCTTCGGGAGGGGCGGAGGAGAGCTGGTTCTGGCGGGGCGGCATGACAGAGGACGGGGAGATGGCCGGGGGCGGTTATTTTTCCGGGGTGCTGAGCGCTGGCATAAGCGTGCGGACCGGATATGCCGCAGATGAGAACCGGGACGGCTGCATTACCCTTAAGGAACTGGTGCGCTACCTGCTGAACATGCACGGTTCCAGTACCGTGCATGTGTATCCTGAGCAGGATGATTTTCCTGTCCTGACATATCATGTTTCTTCCCTTCGCCGGCAGACGGAGGCGGTGGGAAATATCTCCTTTGAAAGCGATCTGCTGACAGCGGACCATATGAACATTTCGTTTTCCTTCACGGTCTATGCGCAGGTGCAGGTGTCCTACCAGATTGTGTACCAGCGGGGAAACCGGTGGGATTTTGAAAATGCCCGGATTCTGTATGACACGGATGAATACTACGGGAGAGCGGGATATCTGTCCCCGGGCTATAAGGAGAGAACCCTGAGCATAGCAGAAGACGTCAGACAGCTTTCAGGGTATGTGCTGTTTCAGATGGTGGTGACGGATGCCAAGGGCGTGAGGATCGTGGCATCCCGTGCCATAGGACGGGCGGCTTCGGAAGAAGGGGAGCTCTCGGTTCAGGTGCGCTCCCGCTGTGTACCGGGCAGGGGAGAAGAGATGGGCTTTGTGGTTTCCCATACGGGCCCTGCGGAAGTGTCCGCCGTCATAGAAACGGTGGAAGGGGAGAGCGTGTGCCGCCTGGCTTCCCGCCAGCTGTCGCGCCCGGAACAGATCTATCCGGAGGGGACCACGTTATACTGGGACGGAAAGCTCAGGAACGGGGAACCGGCCGGGGCAGGACTGTACCGGCTCAGGGTTACGGTATACGGGGACGGCTTTGAACAGGAAACGGTATCGGATGTGTTTGAACTTATGTAAGAAAAATATGTCATGGCAAAGAAAAAGCCCGGCACGCTTTCCTGTGCCGGGCCTTCTTTAATTGCTGATGCTTTTCCTGTAGCCCCTGGGGGTCAGACCGAATTTCTTTTTGAAACTGTCCTTGAAATAATTGCTGTCGGAAAAACCGCAGCGCAGGGCAATGGTGGTGATGGAGTCATCCGTGGAGACCAGTTCCAGGGCGGCATGGTGCAGACGGATGAAAACCAGGTACTCGTGCAGACCGATGCCGGCCGTTTCCCGGAATTTGCGGCTCAGGTAGTTGGGGCTGAACCCCACGGAACGGGCAATATCCTCGGTGGAGATGGCGTGCATGTAATTTTCGGAGATGTAACGGGCGGCCTGGACGATCTGGGGATCCGTGGTGTGAATCTGCTCCGGGGTGTCGTGGAGGAAGGTGCAGTACCGGGAAGAGAGCAGGAAGAGGGACTGCAGGTCGCGTTCCATGAGGAGGGGAGAAAAGGAGTCGGATATTTTTTCTTCCGTCACAAGGCGCATGAGGCAGGCGACAATCTGCTGCCGGTGGGCTTCCGGAATCTGAAAAATCTGTGTCCTGGTGAAGAATTCCTCCGGCAGGGGAAGGAGTTTCTGAACGTCTGCAGGAATGGAGGCATGGTCAAAGAGGACCACGGTGCGCCTGCAGGACCCGAAGACATAGCGGGTGTAATGCAGAACCATGGGAGGGATCAGGACAAAGTCGCCTGCCTGCAGGTCATGGATGCAGTCACCGATCAGGAAACGGCAGGAGCCGCTTTCCGTATAGAAAAGTTCATGGCAGGAATGGCAGTGGTGGCCGTGCATGACATAGGATTCATCCCGCAGACGGCTCTCTGCATGGATGACACGGGTATCATGGGGCAGCGGCTGATCATGCATGGCAATACCTCCGGAAAAGCATGGGTGTTGGAAAATCAGTAATCTGGGGAAATATTATTGGTTTTTCTGTGGAATGTCAAGAGAATCCATCCTATACTGCACCCGCTTTGCCCAGGCGCGGAAGATGCCGGCAAAGAGAAGGGATAGCCATGAACAATCAGATTAAATGGTTATGGGATTATATGGATCCCCCTGACAGAAGGCGCCATGTAGCGGCTTTGTGTATCAGTGTGTTTACCTGTTTGCTGCTGCTGGTCAATCCGGCATTGTCCCGTCGTCTTATTGACGAGGTGATTGTTGCACAGAACCCGGATCCTCTTCTGGGTATTCTGATGGTCATGCTCCTGGTGAAAGCGGGAAGGGAAGGCCTTCGGTACCTGATGGTGATTTTTCTTGAAAAGGATGCCCAGGACGTGCTTTACAATCTCAGGTGCCGGCTGTTTGAAAGACTCCAGTATGCGGACCTCAGGTTCTTTGACCAGAACCGGGCAGGCGATATCATGACGAGAATGAGCGCGGACCTGGACTGGTGCCGGCATTTTCTCGCCTATATCGATTACCGGATTGTGGATGCTGTCTGTACATTCCTGTTTGCCGGGATTTATCTTTTCACGGTAAATGTGAAGCTGACCGCCATGCTGATTGCGGTTACGCCCTGCCTGATGCTGATCACCAAGTTTTTCTCAAGACATGTAAGGCCCAGGTTTGTCTTCATGCGGGAAAAGCTGAGTGAAATGAACGCGGCAGCCCAGGAAAACATTGCAGGCAACCGGGTGGTAAAGGCTTTTGCCCGGGAAGAGTATGAGAAGGAACGCTTTGAGGAAAAGAACGTTGCCTTCATGAACAGCCACCTGCGCATCAATAAGCTGTGGCTGACCTTCTATCCTTTCATTGAACTGCTGGCCAACGGCATGATGCTGCTGACCGTATTTATGGGCGGTATCCTGATTGTTCAGGGGGAGATTACCCCCGGCGAGCTCACGGTGTTCACAGGCCTGAGCTGGGCGCTGGCCAATCCCATGAGGGAACTGGGAAACCTGATCAATGACCTGCAGCGTTTTTCAACTTCTGCTGCCAAGGTGATGGAGCTGTCCCTGAACCGCTCGGAGATTGCGGACGCAGGGGATGCTGTCTCCCATGACCATATGGAGGGCAAGATTGAATTCAGGGATGTGTCCTTCCAGCTGGATGAAAAGCAGATCCTCAGGGACGTGAGCTTTACCGTTCAGCCCGGACAGACACTGGCCATCATGGGTCCCACAGGCGGCGGCAAAACGACGATGATCCAGCTTCTGGCCCGCTGCTTTGATGTGACAGAAGGCCAGGTGCTGGTGGATGACTGCGATGTGAAGCAGTGGAAGCTGCAGGAACTTCGCGGGGGCATCGGAACGGCCACCCAGGATGTCTTCCTGTTCTCGGACACGGTGGAAGGAAACATTGCCTTCGGTGCCCAGGACATTTCCATGGATGAGGTACGGGATTTTGCCAGAAGGGCGGACGCGGACGGTTTTATCAGCAGCCTTCCTGAAGGATATGACACCATCATCGGTGAACGCGGCGTGGGCCTGTCCGGCGGACAGAAGCAAAGGATTGCCCTGGCCCGTGCCCTGGCGGTAAAGCCCACCATTCTGGTGATGGATGACACCACCTCCGCTGTGGACAGTGAAACGGAACAGTATATCCAGGATCAGCTCAGGAAGCTGCCCTATACCTGCACCAAGGTGATCATTGCCCAGAGGATCTCGTCCATGCGGGATGCGGACCTGATTCTGGTGCTCAGGGACGGGCGCATCATCGAACGCGGCACCCATGCGGAGCTGCTGAAACAGAAGGGGTATTACTGGCAGACGTACTGTCTGCAGTATGGTGTTCCCATGGAGGAGGCGGTCTGAGATGGCACGGAACAAGTTTGATGTGGACGAGAGACTGGAATCCCCCTTTCAGTGGAAACACATGAAGCGGGCCGGGAAGTATATTGCAAGACACCGGAACCGCATGATCCTGGCACTGCTGCTTTCCGCGCTCTCCAGCATGGCCACGCTGTATATTCCAAGGATCACCCAGTGGGTACTGGACGTGGCCGTGCCTGAAGGAAACACGGAAATGATTTTCCGCATGGCCATGCTCTTTGTGGGACTGATCTGCCTGAGCATTGTCTTTACCACCATCCGTTCCCGGATGATGGCCCATGTGAGCCAGGAAATCATACACGATATCCGCAAGGACCTGTTTGCCCATCTGCAGAAACTGCCCTTCAGCTACTATGACAGCCGGCCGGCGGGCAAGATTCTGGTGAGGGTGATCAACTACGTAAACTCGGTGTCGGATATTCTCTCCAACGGAATCATCAATATGATTCTGGAGGTTATCAACATCATCTTCATTGTGTTCTTCATGTATGCCACCAACGCCACCCTGGCCACGGTCATTGTGGCGGGACTGCCGGTGTTTGCGGCCATCATCATCCTCATCAAGCCCAGACAGCGGCGCGCCTGGCAGAACCAGAGCAACAAGAACAGCAATTACAACGCCTATCTGGCGGAGTCCATAGACGGCGTAAGGGTCTCCCAGCTCTTTGACAGGCAGGAGACGAACATTTCCATCATGAAGCGCCTTGCCCAGGCCTGCCGTGAGGCATGGCTGAAGGCTGTGTATATCAGCAATACCGTCTGGCTGAGCAGTGAGCTTATGACCCAGATTGTGACGGTATTCCTGTATATTGCCGGCGTGTACTGGATGGGCGGGGGCAACATGGTGTCCTTCGGCGTGATTCTGGCCATGGGCCAGTATGTCAGCCGCTTCTGGCAGCCCATCACCAACCTGGCAAACATCTATAACTCCTTTGTCAACAATATTGCCTATCTGGAGCGGATTTTTGAGACCATGGACGAGCCCGTGACGGTGGATGACGCCCCCGGGGCAAAGGACCTTACACCCATCACCGGCGAAGTGGACTTTGAGAACGTCAGTTTCGCCTATGAAGAGGGCAATCTGGTACTGGAGCACCTGGACCTGCATATTCGCAGCGGGGAGTCCGTGGCCCTGGTGGGTCCCACGGGCGCCGGAAAGAGCACCATCATCAATCTTCTGTGCCGTTTCTACAATGTGGGATCCGGCAGGATCATGCTGCACTGCAAGGACGGCAGCGTGCAGGATATCTCCCAGGTGACGCTGCACAGCCTCAGGGAACAGCTGGGCATCATGCTGCAGGACAGCTTCATTTTCGCCGGCACCCTCATGGACAACATCCGCTACGGGCGCCTGGATGCCACGGACGCGGAGGTCAAGGAAGCGGCCCGCCGGGTGCGGGCAGACACGTTCATCAGCCGGCTGCCCAAGGGCTACCTGACGGAGATACGGGAGCGGGGCAACAACCTGTCCCAGGGTGAGCGGCAGCTGGTGGCTTTTGCCAGGACGCTGCTTTCCGATCCGTCCATCCTGATTCTGGATGAGGCCACCTCGTCCATCGATACCCAGACGGAAAAACTCCTGCAGGAGGGCATCGCGGAGATGCTGCGGGGCCGTACCAGCCTGATTGTGGCTCACCGCCTGAGCACCATACGCAACTGCGACCGGATCCTGTATATCAGCAACCGGGGCATTGCCGAGATGGGCAGCCATGATGAACTCATGGCCAGAAAGGGACTGTACTATCAGCTGTATACCACCCAGACAGGGGAAGCGGAGGCCGGGATCGCCTGACAGGTTCAGTGCCATGTCTGAAAAAAATGCTTGACACAGCGGCAAAGCTGTGATAGACTCGCTTCCGTTACAAGCAGAGGCTTGCCCGCCCCTCACCTTGTGGGATCAGGTCCCCGGGTTCTGGCACTTCCCTTACAAAGGGAATTAGAAGCGATTTTTCGCGGCGGGTTTTTGCCCCGCCGCTTTATTAATGGAGGTGTTTGGGTATCGCTATCGAGCTGATGATCAATGAGGAGATCCGCGACCGGGAAGTCCGTCTGATTGATGAGAACGGCGAACAGCTGGGTGTCATGCTGACACAGCGGGCTCTGGAGCTTGCCGAGGAACGCGGATACGATCTCGCCAAGATTCAGCCAATGGCAAAGCCGCCGGTCTGTAAACTGCTGGATTATGACAAGTACCGTTATGAGCAGTCAAGGCGCGAGCGGGAAAACCGGAAAAACCAGCGCGTTGTGGAAATCAAGGAAGTGCAGCTTTCTGCCACCATTGAGGAAAACGACGTTCAGACCAAAGCCAAACAGGCAATCAAGTTCCTGGATGGCGGCGACAAGGTCAAGGTATCCATTCGGTTCCGCGGCCGTCAGATCACGCACAGCGAGATCGGGGCAAAGGTTATGCAGGATTTCGCCGAACGCTGCAAGGATGTCAGCGTGGTTGAACGCAGACCTGCCATGGACGGCCGTCACATGATTATGATCCTGGCTCCCAAGTCAGCCAAAGCTTCCTTTGCCGAGAAGAAGGCAAACAGAGAAGCGGCTAACCGGGAGAAAAACGCCACACAAGAGGCGCAAGGATAAAGCTACTGCCCGTCAGGGCCTGATACAAGGAAGGAGGACCACCCTATGCCTAAGCAGAAATCGCATCGTGGTGCTGCCAAGCGCTTCTCTTTTACCAAGACTGGTATCGTTAAGCATAAGCAGATGAATGCCAACCATCAGGTTCGGCTCAAGACCACCAAGAGGACCCGTCACCTGCGTAATGACGGTATTGTGGATAACAAGGAAGAAGCCCGCACGATCCATAAGCTGCTGCCCTACAAATAAGCCCTTTGGCTGGCAAGGAGGAAAAAAACCATGGCACGTATTAAGAGAGCCGTTAATGCTCAGAAAAAACGCCGCAAGGTAATGAAGCTGGCAAAGGGTTACTGGGGTGCAAAGTCCAAGCAGTATCGCGCTGCGAAGGAACAGGTGCGCCGCTCCCTGCGCTATGCATATATCGGCCGCAGACTGCGCAAGCGTGATTTCCGCCGTCTGTGGATCACCCGTATCAACGCTGCTGCCCGTCTCAACGGCATGAGCTATTCCACCTTTATCAACGGTCTGAAGAAGCAGAACGTTGAAATCAACCGCAAGATGCTTGCCGATCTGGCCGTCAATGATCCCGCCGGATTCGCCAAGCTGGTGGAAATTGCCAAGGCGTAAACAATGGACCCGACTGCACTGCGGTCGGGTTTTGATGTTTTCTGTATTTTGCATTCTGTACTAAAGAGGGGATAGTGTGATTCAGGGCATTCTCTTTGACCTGGACGGTACGCTGGTGAACACACTGGAGGATATCGCGGATGCCATGAACCGGGCCCTTGCGATGCACGGTCTTGATACATATCCGCTGGAAAGGTACCGGTACCTGGTGGGCAACGGGGCTGTGATCCTGTCACAGAGGGCCGTGGGGGACAGGCAGGAGATGGCTGAGGCGGTCAGGAAAACGTATCAGGCGTGGTATGAGACCCATAACCTGGTAAAGTCCAGGCCGTATCCGGGGATCGAAAAGACCCTGAAGGCCTTAAAAGACCGGGGACAGAAGCTTATGGTGCTGTCCAATAAACCGGACGCGGATACCCGCCATGTCATCGCCCATTATTTCGGGGAGGATCTCTTTGACACCGTGCACGGACAGCGGCCCGGGGTGCCCATCAAACCGGACCCGGCAGCTGCCCTGGAGATGGCCCGGGGGGAAGGTCTTAAGCCGGAAGAGATCCTGTACCTGGGGGACACATCCGTGGATATTGCCTGTGCCAGGCGTGCCGGCATGCATGCCGTGGGGGTCCTCTGGGGTTTCAGGGACAGGCAGGAGCTGACGGAGGCAGGCGCGGAGCATATCCTGGAAAAACCGGAGGATGTGCTGGACCTTGCAGCGCAGGAAACCGGGAAAAGGGAAGAAATATAAGACAGGATTCGTTTCGTGAAGAGACACTGTCTTCAGGAGATGACCGAAGACTGTCGGGAAAGGGGGAGGACATGTGCGCAGCGGCATACGTGTCCTGGCAGGCATATGGGTGCTTCTGCTGGCGCTCTGTACAGCCTCAGGAGCCTTTGCCAGAACGAAGGCAGGGAGTCTGGAGTACGGGGATAAGGGAGATGATGTTCTCCGTCTCCAGCAGGCGCTGGAAACCCTGGGATATCAGCCGGGAAAAGTGGACGGTACCTTCGGGGCATATACGGAAAATGCGCTGCGGCGCTTTCAGAAGGCCAACGGACTGTCCGTGGACGGGATTGCCGGAGCAAAGACCGTTGAGCTGCTCTATGCCCTCTCCGGCCAGACGGCGGCGGTGACCGTGACGCAGCCGGTTCAGACGGCGGTCCCTCAGCCGGCGCAGGAAAGCCAGTCTGCCGTAACCCGGAGCGACGGGTCCTTTTTCGGAGGAAACTATGCATCCATGTATCCCGGCCAGACGGGAACCAGGGTGGTGCTTCTGCAGAATGCGCTGAATCTTCTGGGGTATAACTGTGGCATGGCGGACGGTACCTACGGGGACCAGACGGTGCAGGCCGTAAAGGCCTTTCAGAAGGCCAATTCCCTGACGGAGGACGGGATTGCAGGGAAAAAGACCCTTAAGAAGATGGAGAACCTGAGAAACACCCCTGCAGCGGCTGCGGTCCAGCCTGTCCAGAGCAGCGATACGTCCCTGTCATCCGGCATGTCCGGGAGCGCTGTGAGCAGCCTGCAGCAGAAGCTGAAGGATCTGGGGTATTATACCGGTACGGTGGACGGGGTATACGGGTCAGGTACTCTCTCTGCAGTGATTGCCTTTCAGGCGTCCCACGGCCTGACGGCGGACGGCGTTGCCGGGAGCAGGACCCTGTCGGCGCTTGCGTCGGCAAACGCAGTGACAGCGCAGACGGCCGTACAGCCAGTAGTCGTACAGACGGCGGTGCAGACAGCCCAGGCAGCTTCCTACCGGAACCTGAAACTGAACGCCACAGGCGCTGATGTGACAAACCTGCAGACAGCCCTGCTGCGGCTGTCCTACCCGGTAGCCGTGACGGGCACCTATGACGCCGCCACCAGAACCGCGGTACGGTCCTTTCAGCAGCGCAACGGCCTGACGGTGGACGGCGTGGCGGGCAGGCTGACCCAGACCAGGCTCTTTTCCTCAGGCGCGGTGGCAGCGGATACATCAAAGGCTTCAGCGGGTTCAACCACGGAGAGTACTTCTGTCAGGACGGAAACTGCGGTTACAGCCACGGGTCCTTCCGGAAGCCAGATCCGGCTTCTCCACTGGTTTAATGATATCAAGCCCAGTCTGAAAAGCGGGCAGAACCTGCTGGTGTACGATCCCCAGACGAAGATCTCATGGACCCTGCGGATCTATTCCCTGGGCAGGCACGCGGACTGCGAGCCTCTGACAGCGGAAGATACGGCGAACATGGTGAAGGCCTTCGGGGGCGTGAATACCTGGAACCAGAAGGCTGTGTACGTGCAGCTGCCCGGCGGCACCTGGACCCTGGGGTCGACCCACGACATGCCCCATCTGTCCGGATCCATCAAGGACAACAATTTTAACGGCCATCTCTGTGTGCATTTCCTGAGGGATATGGACGAGTGCCAGAAGAATGACCCCAAGTACGGGGTGGCCAATCAGAATACGATCCGCAGTGCCTGGAAGGCCCTGACGGGTCAGGATGTTGAGTAAATTCCCAAAATGAAAACCGGAGGATTCGTCCTCCGGTTTTCGTTTTGGTTACATCTGGGTATCTGTCTGAAGCAGGGTGGGTTCGGAAACCGTGAAGGAGAATTCGCTGGCCATCTTTTCGTCGATGAAGTACCGGATGCGGTAGGTGCCCAGACCGGATGAACCAAACTCCCTGCAGGATGCAAACAGTTCGGTAATGTCCATGTGCCATGCATCCTCCGGCATGTATTCCGGTGCAAAGATGTAGCCGCTTACCATGAAGAAACAGGTGCCGTCGGGAGCATACAGGGCCACGGTGAGATCCGAGCGGATCTCTTCTGTGACCTCATAGGTGGAGATGACCTGCAGGTAGATGTCCTCCAGGGAAAAGATGGAAGACATGTTCTTCATGGGCTCCAGAATCTGTGCCGGGTCTTCCGGTTCCCCGCCCGGGTGATGGGAAAGGTACACATTCAGGTCCCGGAAACCGTATTCCGTGATTTTCTCCTGAAGGGGGATGGTGACAACGGTTCCCATTTCCGGGGGAAAGACGTCCAGGGCTGTGTCTTCATCCTGGCTTTCCAGGGCCCGGACATGGAAGGTATAGGTTCTTCCGGGGACACAGGGAAGGGTGACGGAAGTCTCCTGGGTAAGGACCCAGGAATAGAAGCTGTGATTGAGCGTATCCTGCATGTACACGCAGAAGGTATTCTCACCGGATAAAGGCATGCCCCATGTCAGGCGGACTCTGTTGCGGATGACTTCCGCCTTGGGAATCAGAAAGCCGAGGGGGTCAGTCTCTGTCCGGGAAAGCTCTTCTTCTCCCACGCTGAATGTGAAACTGCTGGAGAGGGCGTCGTCCAGGAACCAGCTTAGGGTATAGGTGCCGCTTATGTCACTGCCAAACTTCCTGCAGGATGCAAACAGCTCGCTTATGTCCATGTGCCAGGCATCTTCCTGCATGTATTCCGGGGCGAACAGATAGCCGCTTACCGTGCTGTAGCAGGCACCGTCCGGGGCATACAGCGCCACGGTGAGGTCCTTCTGAATCTCCTCTGTCACCTCATAGGTGGAGACCACCTGCAGGTAGACGGGTGTTTCGGAGGAGAAGATGTCGGAGGTGTCCTCCATGGGCGGGAAGATGACGGTCATGTCGTCGGGATGATCTGGCTGAACATCCGACAGATGAACCGCCGTGTTCCGGAAACCGTAGTCCTCAAAGGTTTCCTGCATGGGGACGGTGAAGGTGACCGGGTCCTCATCCACTGGCATGGGGGGAATGTCGTCTTCGCTGTCTATGGCCAGTACATGGACGGTATAGGTCCTTCCGGGGACGCAGGCCAGGATTTCGGAGGGTTCACTGACCACGGTGTAGGAAAAGTAAGGATTGAGGATGTCCTGGAAATAGACACAGTACAGATTCCTGCCGTCCCTGTCAGCCTCCCAGTGAAGGTTCACCCGGTTGTGCTCAAGGGTAAAGGACGGGTGGATGACGCTGGTTTTCCGGGGCATTTCTGCCGCGGCGCTGCCGGCGGGCACGGTAAAGGAGATTTCGCTGGCCATGGCTTCATCGATGAAGTAGCGCAGGCGGTAGGTGCCCTCCGTGATGCCGCCGTAGCTGCTGCAGGCGTCAAACACTTCCGTGATATCCATGTGCCAGGCATCTTCGGGCATGTATTCCGGAGCAAAGACGTAGCCGCTCAGCATGCTGTAGCAGGTATCGTCCGGGGCATACAGCGCCACGGTGAGGTCCGCCTGAATGGTTTCTGTTACCTCATAGGTGGAGATGACCTGCAGGAAGATCCGGTTTTCCCCGTGGTGAAAGACCGTGGAGAAGTCTTCAAGGGGCTCAAGGACCGTGGAAAAATCCTCCGGATCCTCTTTCCCGGCCCAGGAGGAGAGGTAGACCTGTTTGTCCGTGAAACCGTAGGCGTTCACGGACTCCTGCATGGGAACGGTCAGGGTGGCGCCCATGTCCTGGGGGAACTGCAGCGGTGTGGGATCCTGCTCCATGCTTTCCAGGGCCCGCACATAGAACGAATAGGTGCGGCCGGGCACACAGCTGAAGGTGGCGGAAGTGTCCTCCACCAGGTTGTAGGTGTAATACCCGTTGAGGGTATCCAGACGGAAGACGCAGAATCCTGCGGCGCCCGATTCCGGTGCTTCCCAGCTGAGGTGCACCCGGTTGTGTTCCGCCTCAGCCTCCACTTTGAGGAAGCTCTCGGCGGCCTCGTCTGAGGCCGGCAGGATCCGGGCATAGATATCATCCGAGGTGATGGCATAGTAACGTCCGCAGCCTTCTGAGAGGGAGGCGGCCGTCAGACCCGCAATGCCCCCTGTGGGACCGGTCAGAACGGCTCCGGGCAGCAGACCCGGGGCGGCAGAGAGGATCAGGCCCTCCGGGGAATGGGCATAGGCAGTCCGGGTGCAGGGACCCGTCAGCATATTGCCCTGCGCATCATATCCGGTATAGGTAAGCCCCCCTGAGGTGACCGTTTCCAGGGACAGAGGGGTGCCGGGCATGGCCTGGCCGGAAACCAGCAGGGTGAACAGCCCGTCTGCGTCCGTATAGACCTCGGCCGGGACAATCTGCTCATCCCCTGTCCGGATGAGGATGTCATGGTCATTTTGCAGGGGTGCGGTGGTGATGAGGAAGGTATCGTTGTAAAAGAGCACCCCTGTGCCCACGGGCAGACCGTTCTGAATAATCTCAAAAACCGGGATGACGGGCTCCTGGGCCAGGGAAGGTGAAAGGGCCAGCAGGCAGAGGGCCAGGATGAGAAGGATAAGAGAGCGGTGATGCAATTGCTTTACCTCCTTCAGCGTGAATAGATGCCTGTGAGGATCTCACGGATATACGCTTCACCCCGGGGAAGATCCGGATCCTGCTGGGCAAGGTTTGCGGTCAGGCGGTTGTCGTAGGGGACAGAGAGGATGGTGGAGAGAAGAACACCGTTGTCCCCGCCCTCCAGCATAAGGGCGTGGGCCCTGGGAACGCCCATGCTGTTGCCCACACTGCCGGTGTTCATGATGTAGCCGCAGTCAAGGGTACGGAAAAAGGGACGGTGGCTGTCAGCAAAAATGACGCCGTCAAAGTCCCCGGATGGCGTGTGGAAGAGGGGCTCCAGCAGCTCCTTTTCCGTCTGCACCCTGAGAAGGCCGGTTATGGGCCGGCCGTGGAGCAGGCGCAGACGGAGCCCTGAGAGGGTCACTTCTGCTTCCATGGGGAGAGAGCGCAGGTAGGCCAGACGCTCCTGGCCCAGCTGTCTCCAGTAATAGGCGTCATTGGGGTATTTCATGTGGCCGACACCAAAGTCCCAGTTGCCTCCTATGACCGTGCTGCATCTTTCACGGACCCAGTCCAGGGTTTCCCGGCTCTGGGGTCCCTTGCCCACTGCATCACCCAGGAAAAGGATCTTATCTGGCTTCAGTTGCTGAATAACGGTCTCCATAGCCGACAGTGCGACCATGTTTCCATGAAGGTCGGCCAGAAGCAGCAG
This sequence comes from uncultured Clostridia bacterium, assembly GCA_946627565.1. Taxonomy (GTDB): domain Bacteria; phylum Bacillota; class Clostridia; order Christensenellales; family Aristaeellaceae; genus UBA2943. Next base: position 41,729 of record CAMOVR010000003.1, on the reverse strand, counting down.
ACGCATGTTCCGCCTCCTTGTGATGAAGAAGTCCATGGCTTCTCACCGGCACATGCAGGCGCTCCCGCACGGCACGGATGACAAAGGCATAGCAGGGGAAGAGGAAGAGGTCCGCCATGATCCATGCGGCCGGATTTGCCAGGCAGGCCCCGGCAAAACCCATGACGGGGACCAGGAAAAGGGCAACTGCGGTGCGGGCGACCATTTCAAAGACACCCGCCAGCATGGCGACCCTGGTGTACCCCATGCCCTGGATGGAGAGCCTGAGGATGTTGACGAACAGAAGGGGAATATAGAAGGCACCGTTGATGCGGATGTACGTGACGGCCATGTCCATGACTTCCGCCTCTGTCCCGGCGTCCACAAAGAGGGAAAGCAGGGCAGGGGAGAAGAACCAGATGACCAGGAAAGCCAGGGCTGAGTATATGCTGCCAATGACGGCGGCATTCTTCAGGCCAAGGTCGATGCGGTCCACGTCCCGGGCACCCATGTTCTGGCCCGCGTAGGTGGCCATGGTGGTGGCCAGGGCGTCAAAGACACAGCAGAAGAAAATGCTCAGCTTGCCGGCGGCCGCGATGGCAGCCACGGCAGCCACGCCGAGGCCGTTGACGGACCACTGGACAATGACGGAGCCCACAGCGGTGATGGAATACTGCAGTCCCATGGGCAGGCCCACCAGGAGCAGTTCCTTCATCCGCTTCAGGTCAGGTCCCCCTTCGCCCTTTCCTGATGTGAGCATGGGGAAGTTCCGGCGCAGGACGATGACGCAGCCGACGCCGGAGACAAGCTGGGAGATCAGGGTGGCCAGCGCGGCGCCGGCCACATCCAGTTTCAGGCAGATGATAAAGAACAGGTCCAGGGCCACGTTCACCAGGGAAGCCACCACCAGGAAGAAAACCGGGGTTTTGCTGTCGCCCAGGGACCGGAGGATGCCGCTGGCCATGTTGTAGAGAATGGTCACCGGAATGCCTATGAAGATGATGCGGATATAGGAAACGGCATCGGAGATGATTGCCTCCGGTGTATTCATGAGCCGCAGCATGGCAGGGCAGAGAAGGGATGTGAGGACCGCCATGACAAGACTCACGGCAGCGCTCAGATATACGGAGGCGGAAACACAGCGCCGCATCTCACGCTCGTCCCTGGCACCGAAGGCCTGGGCGATGGGAATGGAAAACCCGGCACAGGCTCCCTGGCAGAAGCCCAGAACAAGGAAGTTGATGGAGCCGGTGTCGCCCACGGCAGCCAGCTTGGCAGCCCCGAGGTACTTGCCTACGATGGCGGTATCCACGAAACTGTAGAACTGCTGGAACAGAAAGCCAAAGAGCAGGGGAAGGGTGAAACTGAGGATCAGGGAAAGGGGACGGCCCTTTGTCAGATCCCGGGTTATGGTACGGGACATATATGTTCCTTTCGACAAATGTCTTTATTCTGTGTGGCCGGCGTATGTCCGGCCTGCACATCCATGGATGTGCAGATGGGAGTTTTAGCACTTCTGTCGAAAAAAACAAGGACCAAAATACGGGAAAAAAGGAACCATACAGGACAGGTCAGGTGATGGGGAAAATCCGGCTGCCCTCATAGAGGGAGGAGGACACGGAGATCTTCAGGGAATCCCCGGTGCCCACCCGGATGACGGCCATGGCCTGGCCGTAGTAGGTGGTAAAGCGGCCTGCATCATAGCGCTCCTCCGTGCGGGGATTGGCGCTGCCAAAGGCCAGGAGCTCACCGCCGTGCACTTCCAGGGAGATCTGTTCGTCCCGGTTCCTTTCAATGTGCCCTTCGCTGTCCGCAATGGACAGGTCCACATGGATGATATCCCGGTGGTGGATGGTTTCCGGGGCATTCATATGGATCTGCAGGGGGCCGGAGGCGCTGGTCAGCTCAGAGGTGGCCACGATGGTGCCGTCCTGGCTGTAGAGGGCGGCAGACAGGGTGCCCGGCACATAGCGGAGGCGGAAAACGGCCCGGCAGCTGCGCACAGGTTTGCGGCCGACTTCCACGCCGTTGAGCATCAGGGCAACGGTGCCGGAGGCGGCATAGACTTCCACGGTGGCCATTTTGCCTTCGCACCCCTCCCAGCTCCAGCCGGGAATGGCATTGGTGCCGCGCCAGACAGCCTTGGCGGGGCGTTTTTTGTGGTTTACGGGCTGTACGGCGAGCTGTACTTTGGGTCCGGTGCCCCACACGGCCTGGGCCAGGAACAGTTCGCCGGTGGGGTTGCCCAGCAGGTCCAGGGCGCCGCAGTCCGCCAGAAGCCAGGGATAGGGCTTGTTGAAGCCCTTGCCGTCTTTGGTATAGGCCCAGGCACCGATGCCCGCCTCACCCAGATAGTCCCAGGCGGTCCACATGAAATCGCCGCACAGCCAGGGATACTTTTCCACCATGCGCCAGTTCTTGGCGATGTCCTGGGGGAAGGTCTCGCTGCCCACGATGAGACGGTCCGGATGCAGCCTGCCGTCCTTTCTGTAGCGTCCGCTGGCATAGTTGTAGCCTGCCACGTCCAGCAGGTCCAGTCCCGGTGATGTGGCCGCATCTGCTTTGCGGCTGTTGGCGGTCAGGTTCATGCCCGTGCCCACCACGCTGGTGATGAGATTGAAAAGGGTGGAATTCATATTCCCCATTTTCTTTGCGCTGTCGCTGTCCCAGCCGGAGCCGCCCTCGTCTGCCTTGTCATAGATGCCCTTGCCTTTGGCGGCGCTGGAGATGATCATCAGGTTAAAGCCGCCGGTGACCAGACGGGAGGAATCCAGGGCATGCATGAAGTCCACCATGCGCCTTTCTGCCTCCTGGCCCTCGGGCGAAGCGGGTTCCGAGACCTCATTGCCGATGGAATACAGAATGACGCTGGGATGGTTCCGGTCCCTGAGGACCATGGCTTCCAGGTCCTGCTGCCAGTTGTCCCGCCATTTGTCCGCATAGTCAAAGCGGGATTTGTGGCTGAACCACATGTCCCAGCTCTCATCCATGACGTAAAGCCCCAGGGCATCGCATGCCTCCAGAGCAGCCCGGGAGATGGGGTTGTGGGCAGATCTTACGGCATTGAAGCCGGCTTCCTTCAGCATGCGGATGCGGCGCCATTCCATTTCATCATAGGTGGCGCTGCCCAGAATGCCGCTGTCGTGGTGGATGCACCCGCCCCGGAGCTTGACAGGCTTCCAGTTGATTTCGATGCCGTCGCGGCTGCGGGTGATCAGGCGGATGCCGAAGGACTGGGAGATGGAATCCGTGGAGCTCTGCACGGTGCAGGTATAGAGAACCGGGGTCTCATCGCTCCAGAGAAGGGCATCCGGTATGCTGAGCATGCAGTCATTGCCATGTCCCTTTGCAACCACCTGCCCCTGAAGGCTGATGATGACATCGGTTTCTTCTTCACAGTCTGTCTCCACCCGGATCCGGGCAGGGGCGGTGGACTCGGTGGTAATGGAGACGGAGAAGGGCTTCAGGACGGCACCGTCTCCCGTCCAGAGCCAGACGGGGCGGTAGATGCCCGCGCCGGCGTACCAGCGGGAATCCGGCTGCTGCTCGTTATCGCACAGGACCTGAAGAACATTTTCGCCGTCCTTAAGAAGGTCTGATATATCCACAAGAAAGGGTGTATAACCGTAGGCGTGACAGGCTGCCTCAGTCCCGTTGAGGAGGACCCGGGCATTGCGGTAAACGCCTTCAAATTCCAGAATAACCTGTCCGGCATCGGGCCTTAAGAAATGCTTTTCATAGCTGTAGGATCCGCCGGCAAAATATCCCTGAGCGCTGGCAGAAGGCGCGTCAGCGCTCCTGGTGCCGTGAATCATGGCATCATGGGGAAGTGTGATTTTCTGTCCTTCAAAGATCCAGCCTTCGGTAAAAGATTGCTTCTTCATTTATATCATGTATGACAGGACATGGTATGCATGTCCGCTCCTTTCTGAATAGATGCGAATGGATTCAGTTGAGAATTGTGCCTGAAAACGGCGAAAAAAGCAAGAAACGCGGCCCCGGAAAATGGGGCCGCGCAATTGATGAAGTTACAGCTGAATGTCATCCGGATCCGGCCGGTCCCCGTCATCTTCCTTCTTATCAGGTGCATCCGGCATCTGGGAGGTGTAGTAGGAGGTGTCTTCCGTGGTGGTTTCCGGGAAGAATCCGCTGTTATCATCCGGGGTTTCTTCCGGTTCCTCCTGGGGCATGAAGTTTCCGCCCGGGGCTGTATAGTCGCGGCTTCCGCCGCCGGAGAGATGGTCCAGGGCCGCGGCGGATTCAAGCTTGAGCTTCCTGCGCCGCAGAGCTGCGGCACACAGCAGGATGAAACCGAGGGCGAACAGACTCACAAATACGATGCCGACGGTCATAAGGGGCTGCTGCAGGGCCTTGACGGTCTCGTTCAGGTCATCTTCTGTGGGCAGGTTCTGAAGCTCGGGCTTGGGCGGCGTGACAATGGGCACTTCCGTGGGCACCTCAGTGGGGGAGGCACTGTCGATCTTCAGGGTGTTGCTGGAGAAGGACACCCGCTCCTGGAGCTGGTTGAGGGTACTGGCTTCAAACTGGAACGTGCCCTTCATGGATACGGAAACGTCCCTGGTGAAGGTCCGGGTCTCGCCGGAATAGATGGAGGGGAAGGTGTACAGCGTTACGCCGGAGGATGTGACCCGCACATCGGTTACGTCCACGGTGGATTCGTTGGTGACCGAGACGGTAAAGCGTACAGTGCCCGGGACGGTATAGATAATGCTGCGGTCAGCCTCGGCCACCACGGACAGGGAGATCACCTGCTCCGGGGAGACGGCTGTGACGGTCAGCAGATTGGAGGCTGTCTCGATTTCGTTGCCTTCCCCGTCGGTGGCTGTGATGGAAAACTGGTAGTTTGTGGTGGTGTCGATGACAACTTCCTTTTCAAGGGTGGTGGTTTTGCCGGCGGTGGCGGTGACGTTGGTAAACAGCAGGCCCAGGACGGGGTCCGTGACGGTGATGTTGGTGTAATCCGTCTTGGCGGAGTTGGCCAGTTTCAGTGTCAGCTTGACGGTGTCCCCGGGTACGCCGCCCTTTTTGTCCGAAGAAATGGTGGACTTGAGGCGGATCTCACCGTACTTGATGGTGGCGGGTTCCTTGAGGATGGTTTCCGTTCTGCCGCCTGCCTTGTAGGTGATGGTGGCCTGGCTGGTCATGTCCTTGCTGCCCATGGTGGCGGTAAAGGTGTAGGAACCCTTTTCACCGGGGGCAATGCTGGCGATGGAGCCCCGGACGGAGGAGACGGCTGCAGATTCGGACAGAGAGATGTCCGTGGCCTCCAGGGTGCCGGTGTTGACAATATCGTAGCGGATGGAGACTTCCTGGCCCTTGGAAGCCATGGCCGGGGTGATGGTCCGGCTGACATCCAGGGAGACCACGCCGCCGGTATAGGAGATTTCCTTGGAAAAGTTTCTGGACTTGGAAACCAGGTCGCCGTCTTCGTTATAGAGGGAATAACGGATCCGGAAGGTGATCTTGCCGGCATCCAGCATGGCCTGGGTGACGCTGATGTTGCCCGTCCAGGATTTGCTGGCCCCGCCCTCCAGAATGGGGGCCCCGAATTCTTCCACCTGTGTGCCGTCGGGATAGAACAGGGTCACGGCGCCGGGCAGGGTTTCCTCTCCGGTATTGGCCACCCGGATGGATACGGTTATGTCTGCAGGCTCGGTAAAGGCCGTCTGGGAAACCTGCATGGAGACCCGGAGGGGATTGACCTCATCGGCACAGGCGGAGCCGAGACAGAAAAGAAGCACAGCGAAAAGAACAAGGGTCATAAGGCAGGTGCGACCCATTGATTTGCATTGCATTTGTTTCAACATGGTCATGATGCAGGCGGAAAAAACCGCCCAACCTCCTTTTGCTCATTCGGATAAAAGGCGGGATATAAAACGAATTCCTGCTGAATTCTTTCATATTTTACATGTGTTGTCTGTTGGCTGTCAAGAAGATGGCGCCCCTGCAGGCCCCGCAGACGGGGGTACATGGGGGGAATGGGATAAACGGGGGGCGGAAAATGTGAAAAATACACGAAGAATACATGCCCGGATGGCTCAAAGCGGGTATTTCAGGTGTATAATGCCTTTATCATTTCCCTGCCGACAGGGCAGAGAAATCAGATAATACAAGGAGGAATACAATCCATGAAAAAGCTGCTTGCTTTTGCTCTGGCTCTGGCGCTCTGCCTGACGGCTGTTTCTGCATTTGCCGAGGTCAGCCTGACGATCGCCCATATCGGCCCCACCACCGGTCCGGCCGCTCTCTATGGTCTGGCAACCCTGCACGGCGCTGAGATCGCTGTTCAGGAAATCAATGAAGCCGGCGAGTTCCACATCACCCTGATCAACCAGGACGATGAACACAACCCCGAAAAGGCTGTCAACGCCTACAATGCGGCTCTGGACGCCGGCGCACAGGTCATCCTGGGCACCACCACTTCCAAGCCCTGCGAAGCAGTTTCCGCCGTGGCCATGGAAGACCAGGTCATGATGGTTACCCCTTCTGCTTCTTCTGAAGCTGTGATTGAATCCCCCGACGCCGAGGGAGAATACAAGGGCAACATGTTCCAGATCTGCTTCACCGACCCCAACCAGGGCAAGGCATCTGCCGAGTACATCGTGGAAAACAAGCTGGGCGAAAAGGCCTTTGTGATCTACAACAACGCTGACGTGTACTCCATCGGCATCCGGGATACCTTCGTGGAAAAGGCTAAGGAACTGGGCCTTGAGATCGTGGGCGAGGAAGTCTTCAATGACGATACCACCGATTTCACCGTGCAGGTTTCCAAGGCTCAGGAACTGGGCGCTGACCTGGTGTTCCTGCCCATCTATTACACCCCCGCTTCCCTGATCCTCACCACCGCCGCTGCCCGTGAATACAAGCCTGTCTTCTTCGGCGTGGACGGCATGGACGGCATCCTGGGCATCGAAGGCTTTGACACCTCCCTGGCTGAGGGCGTCATGCTGCTGACCCCCTTCGTGGCCACCGCTGAGGACGAGGCTGTCAAGAGCTTCGTGGCCAAGTATGAAGCCGCCTACGGCGAGACCCCCATCCAGTTTGCTGCAGATGCCTATGACGGAATCTATGCCATCGTAGCTGCTGCCAAGGCTGCCGGCATCACCGACGGCATGTCTCCTGAAGAAGTCTGCGCCGCTCTGGTTCCCCAGATGGTCAACATCCAGGTGGACGGCATCACCGGCACCATGACCTGGGACGCTACCGGTGCTGTTTCCAAGACACCCATGGCTGCTGTGATTGAAAATGGCGTGTATGTCCTGAAGTAAGTAATAACATGCGTGCTTAAGCCGGCTCCGGGTTCCCGGGGCCGGCTTGCCCTTTACCGCCTTGCTTACAGTTGGACAAATATGATATGATGCTTTCCGAATATGCATTTTACAGCACTTTCCTTATATGCATTTTTCCGGCTGTATCCTTATCCGGGGCAGCAGGGGGATAAACGGGGGTACCTGAAGAAAACCTCCTGCCTCCGGTCCGCATCCGGCGGATTCCTTTTTCCTTATTCTCCTTATCTTTTTCCTTTTCTGGTTCCTTATTTCATCTGGGGGGACTGCGCATGATCTTTCTGGACAAACTGATCACCGGCATCAGCCTTGGGAGTATCTACGCCATCATAGCGCTGGGGTACACCATGGTTTACGGCATCGCCAAGATGCTGAACTTTGCCCATGGCGACGTCATCATGATGGGTGCCTATATCGCTTTCTGCACACTGCAGTATCTGAATCTGCCGCCGGTTATGGCATTGATTGTGGCCATGGCGGCCTGTACGGTCATGGGCGTGGTCATTGAGGGGCTTGCCTACAGACCCCTGAGGCAGGCGGCGAGTCTGGCGGTGCTGATTACCGCCATCGGCATGAGCTACCTTCTACAGAACCTGGCCCTGATGATCTGGGGCGCCAATCCCAAGAGTTTCCCCGGAACCATGATCAGCATCCCCACCCTCTCCCTGTTCGGGGGCCAGCTGAAGATTACCGGCGCAACCCTTGTGACCATTCTTGCCAATGTGGTGATCATGGTGGGGCTGACGCTGTTCACCAGCCGGGCCAAGACAGGCAAGGCCATGCGCTGTGTTTCCGAGGACCGGGGTGCCGCCAGCCTCATGGGTATCAATGTGAACCGCACGATTTCCATCACCTTTGCCATCGGCTCAGCCCTGGCGGCGGTGGCGGGCATCCTGCTGTGCTCCTCCTATCCGACCCTGCAGCCCACCACCGGTTCCATGCCGGGCATCAAGGCATTTACGGCGGCAGTCTTCGGAGGCATCGGGTCCATTCCCGGGGCCATGCTGGGAGGACTGCTCCTGGGGATTATTGAAATTTTCGGCAAGGCGTATATCTCCACCGAGCTTGGGGATGCCATTGTCTTTGCTGTTCTGATTGTGGTGCTTCTGGTCAGGCCCAGCGGCCTGCTGGGCAAACCCGTGCGGGAGAAAGTGTGAGGTGGGCATTGTGACAAAAGCGAAACGGAAACGCCTGATATACAACATTGTCACCTTTGCTGTGGTCATCGGCGCCTATATCATCATGCAGACCATGATCGCAAACGGCAGCATCACCAGGGCCCTGAAGGGTCAGCTGATCCCCATCTGCTGCTGGATTGTCATGGCCGTCTCCCTGAACCTGGTCATCGGCATTTCCGGGGAGCTTTCCCTGGGACATGCGGGGTTCATGAGCGTGGGCGCCTTTACGGGGGCCGTGGTGAGCGGCTACCTGCTGCATGCCCTGGGCATGGAGAATGAGGGTCTCCGGCTGTTCATCTCTGTGACGGCAGGCGGCATCACAGCAGGGATTGCCGGTGTGATCATCGGCGTGCCGGTGCTGCGCCTGAGGGGTGACTACCTGGCCATTGTGACGCTGGCCTTCGGCGAGATCATCCGGAACATCGTGAACGTCACCTATATCGGTGTCAACGGCAGCGACCTGATTTTCAGTTTCCTCAACAAGAATGCCCCGGAGGGAACCAGAATGCTGGTGGACGGCGCCAGCGGCGCTGTGAAGGTGGGCAAGATTTCCACGTTTACGGCCGGTTTCATCCTGGTGATGATTACCCTGGTGGTGGTTCTGAACCTGGTCAATTCCCGCTCGGGACGCGCCATCAAGGCCATTCGGGACAACAGGATCGCAGCGGAGTCCATGGGCGTGCCGGTGACAAAGTACAAGATGATGGCCTTTGTGACGGCGGCGGTGCTGGCCGGTATGGCCGGAGCCATCTACGGGCTTAACAGTTCCACGGTGGTGCCGGGCCAGTTCACCTTCAACCAGTCCATCAACGTGCTGGTCTTTGTGGTGCTGGGCGGCCTTGGCAACGTGCTGGGATCCGTGATTTCAGCAACGCTTCTGACGGTGCTGCCGGAAGTGCTCCGTGCCTTTGCGGATTACCGCATGCTGGTGTATGCAGTGGTCCTGATTCTGGTCATGATCTTTACCAACAATCCTGCCATCCGTGCCCTGACGGACAGGATGCTGGCACCCGTGAAGAGGCTGTTTACAGGCGGGAAGGAGGAAGCGGCATGACGGGACAGAAGAGACGTTCGGATACCATCATGGTTCCGGTCCCCTCCTACGCCATCGTACCGGAGAGGGACCTTGGTTCCCAGCCTGTGCTGGAGGCCAGTCATCTGGGCATTGAGTTTGGCGGCCTGAAGGCCGTGGAAGATTTCAATATGATTATCGGCCGCACCGAGATCGCCGGCCTGATCGGCCCGAACGGTGCGGGCAAGACCACCGTCTTCAATCTGCTTACCAAGGTGTATGAGCCCACCACCGGTACCGTGCTCATCAACGGCAAGGATACCCACGGCATGAACATTGTCCAGGCCTCCCGGCTGGGAATTGCCAGGACATTCCAGAATATAAGGCTTTTTGGAAACATGAGCGTGGAGGACAATGTGGCCATCGGGCTGCATAACCAGATCCGCTACAATATGGTGGAGGGCATTCTGCGCCTGCCCAGGTACTGGGGCGCGGAGCGCCGGCTCCACCGGGAAGCCCTGGAGCTGCTCTCCATCTTTGACATGCAGAAGCTGGCGGATGTGCGCGCGGGATCCCTTCCCTACGGCGCCCAGAGGCGTCTTGAGATTGTCCGGGCACTGGCCACCAATCCCAGCCTTCTTTTGCTGGACGAGCCGGCTGCCGGCATGAACCCCCATGAGACGGAAGAGCTGATGGACAACATCATCAAGATCCGGGACCAGTTCCAGATCGCCATCATGCTCATTGAGCATGACATGAACCTGGTCATGGGCATCTGCGAGGGCATCTGCGTGCTGAACTACGGCCGGATCATTGCCAAGGGTACGGCGGAGGAAATTCAGAACAACCCGGTGGTGGTGGAGGCCTATCTGGGCAAGCGGAAGGAGGAAGCCAGGTGAGCGAGGAGAAGCGTACCCCATTGCTGGATGTCAGCGGCATTCATGTGTATTACGGCGCGATCCACGCCATCAAGGGCGTGAGCTTCCAGGTGTACCCGGATGAGATCGTGACCCTCATCGGCGCCAACGGAGCCGGCAAGTCCACAACACTCAATACCATTACGGGACTTCTGCGCCCCAAACAGGGGACCATCTGTTTTGACGGGAAGAATGTGACTTCCCTGCCGTCCCACAAAATGATTTCCCAGGGCATTGCCCTGTGCCCTGAGGGCAGAAGGATTTTCCAGCAGATGACGGTGCGGGAGAATCTGGAGATGGGCGGCTTCATCCGCCAGGCATCCGAGATCCAGTCCTCCATGGAGGAAATGTTTGAACGCTTTCCGCGCCTGAAGGAGAGGGAAAAGCAGGTGGCGGGCACCCTGTCGGGCGGCGAGCAGCAGATGCTGGCCATGGCAAGAGCCCTTATGACCCGGCCGAGACTGCTGATGCTGGACGAGCCCTCCATGGGCCTGGCCCCCATTCTGGTGGAGCAGATTTTCGGAATCATCAAGGAAATGCACGGGGCAGGGGTGACCATTCTGCTGGTGGAACAGAATGCACAGATGGCACTGTCCATAGCTGACCGGGCATACGTGCTGGAGACGGGCACCATCACCATGGAAGGGCAGGCGGACGACCTGCTGCATAACGATAATGTGCGCAAGGCATATCTGGGATCATAAACTGACGCAAATACAGGAAAACCGGTGTGAAAAACACCGGTTTTCTGTTATGATAGGGAAAACAGATGTGGACAGGAGGATGAAGCTATGCAGAAATACTGGAAATGGCTGCTCATTTGTGCAGTGATTGTACTGGCCGTACCCGGCATATCCGCACAGGCGGATCAGGAGAACCAGGCCCTGTTTGACGGATATGTCAGCAGGTTGCTTGCCTGGGAAGGCGGACCTGTCAGCCGCAGGGCGGGACTGGACAGCCTGAGTGATACGGAAAAGTTCCTCTATGCCCAGTTTCAGACACTGGCTGAAGATCTGGCAGCAGGAAGGGCAACGCTGGCGAGAAAGACCTATACGCTGGAAGACTTCGGGGCAAAGACGGTCTGGACAGCGGAAGATCTTGGCGTTGAAGGAAGCCTGCTGGATGGAAGCAGAATATCTGAACAGGCCAGGACAAAGCTCCGGGAAGCCCTGGCCAGGGAGGTCAGCTATGACACAGGCCATATTATGGACCTGCTTCTGCTGAACTGCCCCTACGAACTGTACTGGTTTGACAAGACCCAGGGTTCCCATGACAGCTACAACGGGGGCATAAGCTATAACGGGGTGCAGAATGCGCTGGTGGTGTCCCAGACATATACCTTTGAGTTCTATGTTGCACAGGCCTACCAGGACACGGGCGCCGGGGAGGATGCACCCTTTACGGTAAAAGCGGGCCTGACGGCAGCTCCGATGGCCGCGGCGGCGAAGGCAAAGAGCATTGTGGAAAAATATGCAGGCTCCACGGACTATGAAAAACTGCAGGGATATCTGCAGGAAATCTGCACCCTGGCGTCCTATAACGGGGAGGTGGCGAATGATCTGACCACACCCTTTGGAAACCCCTGGCAGCTGGTATGGGTATTTGACGGTGATCCGGACACAAAGGTGGTCTGCGAAGGCTATGCCAAGGCGTTCCAGTACCTGTGCGATCTGACTTCCTTTGCAGGGAATGTGGAGAGCAGTCTGGTGAGCGGATATATGTCAGGCGGAACCGGAGCGGGTCCCCATATGTGGAATGCGGTGGCCATGCCTGACGGGAAGAACTATCTGGTGGACGTGACCAACTGTGATGCGGGAACCGTGGGGGAAGGGGAGCTGCTCTTCCTCAAAGGCTTTTCCTCCGGCAGTGTGGAGGATGGCTACTGGTTCAGGTGCAACGGGGCAAATGTGGGATATGCATATGACGAAAAAACCACGGACATATACGGGAAAGCAGCGCTGACCCTGTCAGGGACGGCGTATGACCCGGCATTTGCGCCTCAGTCATCCTTTAGGAGCAGCCTGGCAGCAGACGGAAGCCGCACCATCACGGGCTACAGCGGAACGGGGACGGACGTGGTGATCCCCTCTGAGCTGGAGGGTGCCCCGGTCAGGTCCGTGGGGGCAGATGCCTTTAAAGGAAAAAACAGCATAATACGTGTTACGGTCCCGGACAGCGTGAAAACAATCGGCAGCAAAGCCTTTGCGGACTGCGGGCATCTGGCCATGCTGATTATCCGGGGAGACCCGGAGGTGGCGGCAGATGCCGTGCCGGCCGGAACCGTGGTTTTCTGCGGTGAGAGTACGGCACTTCACGGGTGGCTTGCGGCAAAGGGGTACAAGACAGTAGCACTTGAAAAGGCAGACAGGGGCCTTACGGTGCTGAGACTGCCGGAGGACACGGCGGAGATCGGCCAGCAGGCTTTCATCGGATCCGCTGCCGATGCGGTCTTTATCCCTGCAGGTGTCAGAAGCATAGGGGACGGAGCCTTTGGAAACATGAAGAACCTGGAGTTTGTTGTTTTTGAAGGCAACAAGACGCCCCGTCTGGAGGGCAGCCCCTTTGCGGGCAGTGACCGGGCATGGCAGATCGGCACCGCTTCGGGTACCGGCCTTAAGGTCTTCACCAGTACCACCTGGCAGGGACTTTTCCCTGACGGGGAGTAAAACGAGAGAGAAATGGAGAGAAACGTATGAGAAAAACCGGATGGATTCTTTTGCTGGCCCTGCTGCTGTGTGTTTCCTCTGCCCTGGCGGAGGATCTGTATGTCAGAAAAGTGGAGGACCTGCCGGAGGACTTCTGGCTGGGCATGGATGTATCCTCGGTCCTTGCAGAAGAAGCGTCCGGTGTTGTGTACCGGGATGCGGAGGGCCAGGTACGGGACCTGTTTGAGATCCTGCGGGACAGCGGGGTCAACCTGATCCGCGTCAGGGTATGGAACAATCCTTTTGATGAGGAAGGCAGGGGCTTTGGCGGCGGCAACAATGATATGGATGCGGCAGTCCGGATCGGAAAAAGGGCCGCCGCCGCAGGCCTCCCCCTGCTGGTGGATTTTCACTACTCGGACTTCTGGGCGGATCCTTCCAAACAGATGGTGCCCAGGGCCTGGAAGGGCATGAGCGTCAAGGAAAAGGCGGAAGCCCTGTACGGCTATACCCTGGATGTTCTTGAGAACATGAAGGAAAACGGCATTGATGTGGCCATGGTGCAGATCGGCAATGAGACCAACGGCCGCCTCTGCGGGGAAAAAACCTGGATGAACATTGTGCACCACCTGATGAAGGCGGGGATCCGGGCCGTAAGGGAAGTGTACCCCTCAGCCCTGACGGCTGTGCATTTTGCCAATCCCGAGTCTGCGGAAAACTACCTGAACTATGCCTCCAAGCTGGCCTATTATGAGCTGGATTATGATGTGTTCGGAACCAGTTACTATCCCTACTGGCACGGAACACTGGAAAACCTGAAGAGCGTCCTTCAGGAGATACAGAACCAGTACGGGAAAAAGGTGATGGTCCTGGAGACCAGCTATGCCTATACCCTGGAGGACGGCGACTTTTCCGGGAACACCATTTCGGATGGCGGCGGCTATGAGACATACTGGCCTGTCACCGTCCAGGGTCAGTCCAACGAACTGCGGGATGTGGTGGACGCGGTAAACAGCATCGGCGGGATCGGGGTGTGCTGGTGGGAAGGCGCCTGGGTTCCTGTGGGCAGGGAAAGCTATGAGAAAAACAGTGCGCTGTGGGAAAAATACGGCTCCGGCTGGGCATCCAGTTATGCGGCCGGCTACGACCCGGATGACGCGGGGAAATACTATGGCGGCTGCGCCTGTGAGAACCAGGCCCTCTTTGATTTTGACGGCAGGGCGCTTCCTTCCCTGAAGACCTTTTCCCTGCTGCGCAGCGGACAGGAAGTGCCCCTTAAGCCGGATGCCATAGCGGACACATATGTAAGCTTTGATGTCAATGATACCGTGGTGCTGCCGTCTTCCGTGGATGCGGTGCTCAACGATGGCAGCCGGAAGGCGCTGCCGGTTTCCTGGGAGGCGGCGAAGGACGTCAGCGGTGCAGTCGGGACCTATGTGTATGCCGGTACCGCGGAGGGCATGCCGGCAAAGCTGGTGGTGAAGGTACAGAATACGAATTACCTGTCAAACGGGGACTTTGAAGGTGAAGACAGGGGAGAGTGGAAGGCGGACAACTTCGGGGGCACCGAACAGCTTTATATCGAAGAGAAGAAGTCCGATTCCCTGGACGGCACAAAGCATTACCACTTCTACTCTGCCGGGGCGGACCGCGTGGGCTTTGATCTTTCCCAGGATGTAACGGGCCTGACGGCAGGTACCTATGCCTTTGAAGTATCCATCATGGGCGGCGATGCCGGGACATATACCGCATATGCCTGGATCGCGGTTGGCGGGGAAGTCATGGAACAGAAAGAAATGTCCATCACCTCCTGGAACAGCTGGGACACAGTGGTGTGTCAGGCACAGGCCGGGGAAGGGGACACGGTGACAGTGGGCGTCCATGTGGTATGCTCCGGTGCCGGTGCCTGGGGCAAGATTGACGGAGCATCACTGACAAGAATCCGGTAAGAATGACAGATGCAGAGGCAAAGGATGGATAAAGCATGGACGCTGCAACAAAAAAAGTGATCGACAGGACACTGGAAAAGTTTCCGGGCCGCCATTACACAGTGTGTGAATGGCGGGAACTGTTTGATCCCAAAATCATTGAGGAAGCTGCAAACAATCCGGTCCTGATGAGGGGAAAATCAGCAGGCAGATACAGTATATACTGGTATCAGCGTGTAACAGAATTTACGGAAAAACGGCAGCGGATTCAGACTACCATTTATGACGAACCGGATCTCAGGAATACTTCCTGGAAAGATATCCGGATGGACTGCACCTGCGGAAAGCCCCGCTGTGTTCATCTGGCAGCCACCTTTCTTCTGTGGGAGAAGGAACACGGTCCATGGATCGTCTGGGAAAACGAGTGGGATTACAAATACCGCATGAAGGACATCGAACTGGATCTAAAGCGGCAGCAGATTGCAGAGGCGGATAAAGCCATGGGGACGGCGCCGATAGCTGCTCTGGAGGCTTTCCCGGGGAAAAAGATGGCCGAGCCGGTATATCTGGATCTTGAGAAGGTTCTGAAGGAATTTACCACCACAAAGGCAGCCATCCATCACCTGAAGGAGGCCGTAAAGCAGCGCAGCACCTTTGGATCGGACATGGATACGGAACAGCTCCGGGACGGAAGCCGGCAGGTGGTATTCCGGGGAACGTATTTTGCACCGCTGTGGAAGGAAACGGTCCGGGGATGCTTGAAAGCAGACGGCCTTGAGATTTTTCATTTCAGAGAGAATCTGAATGCAAAGGATTGCTATGTTCCCGGGGAACCGGTGAGACACGACGGGCCGGAGGAACCGCTGGATGCCTATGAACTGTCAGAAATCCAGCGGCTCTGGGATTACGTGAACAGCCAGGCTGCTCCTCTGGTGACAGATGAGTCGGCGGAAAAGTTCTTCCTGGGTATCAAGGCCCAGAGGGAGAAGAGCATCCGTCCGGTGGAGGAAGAGAAGAGGCAGGCAAAGAAAGCCAATGTGGATCTGATCCCCCGCATTGTGGTGGACGACGGCTACCCGACACTGTCCTTCAAGATCGGCACCGTGGGCAGCAAGAGTTTTATTCTCAAGGACTGCCGGGACCTGATTCAGGCGGTGGACGGTGAGAAGGAACTGAAGCTGGGAAAGAATGAGGCCCTGCATTTCTCCTCCCAGGCCATACGCCCTGAAGCGGAAAAACTGTATGATTTCATCCGCCGCAACCGCCATGACCCCATCAAGGGAACGTACCAGGTTTCCCTGAGAGGGGCTGTGCTGGATAACTTCTATGACATGGCCCAGGGGACATCCTGTGCCTTCCAGGACAAGACCAATGCGGTGAAGGCAGAGGAACTGAAGATCGGGCACAGGGACATTCATTTCAAACTTAAGGTGGAAAAGGTGGCAGATGCCCGGGGCATGTTCCTGGGTGTGGCCCTGCAGGGCTATGTGCCGGTGCTGATCAAGGGCAATTCGTACCGCTATACCCTGGACGCCGGTTCCCTTTCCAGGATTTCCGCGGATGAGGAAAGCGTGGTCAATCCCTTCCTGCAGGTGGCGGACGCATCCGGCTATTTCCGCCTGCAGATCGGCAGGGAACGCCTGCAGGAATTCTATTACCGGGTGCTGCCCGGACTGGTGGAGAATCCCTGCGTGGAACTGGAGGATACCTGCGCGGAGGAAGCAGCGGCCTATCTGCCCCCGGAACCGGTGTTCACCTTCTATCTGGATATGGATGAGAAGCGGATCACCATGCGGGGCACGGTGCGCTACGGGGAAGCGGAATACCCCCTCAGGCCCGTGGCGCAGATCAATCGCGGCACGGGGGAATACCGGGATAAGGAACAGGAAAGCAGGGTGCTCAGGGAAGTCCAGGCCCTGCTGCCCTATAATGCAAAGAAAGAGGAGTTTGAGAAGGAACTTACGGATGATTTCCTTTTCGATTTTCTGACCTCCGGCATCCCGGTCCTGGAATACTACGGTACCGTCAAGGCCACCAGTGCCTTCCATGCCCGCCGGGTCATACCCCAGCCCCATATTCAGCTGGGAATTGCCATAGACGGCGGCGGTCTGCTGAATATCGGCGTGACCAGCAAGGATCTTTCCACCAGTGATCTGCTGGAACTGTACAACAGCTATAAGAAAAAGAAGCGCTATTACCGGATACGCAGCGGTGACCTGATCGACCTGACCCATGACACGGAAATGGCCGAGATGGAAAAGTTCATGGAAGAGCTGGACATTCTGCCTGCGGATGTGATCCGGGAAAAAGTCAGAATGCCCCTGTACCGGGCGCTGTATCTGGACCGGATGCTGGAAAACCATGAACAGCTGGCATCCACCCGGGACCGCATGTACCGGGCCCTGATCCGCAATTTCAAGACGGTCAGGGACGCGGAATACGAGGTTCCGGAAAATATGGAAAATGTGCTGCGGGGATACCAGGTATATGGCTATAAATGGCTCAGAACGCTGCAGGAGGCAGGCTTCGGCGGCATTCTGGCCGATGAGATGGGCCTGGGCAAGACGGTGCAGATGATCTCCGTATTCCAGGCAGACAGGGAAAAGGAAAAGGAAGACCATCTGCCCTCCCTGGTGGTATGCCCGGCTTCCCTGGTGTACAACTGGCAGGAGGAAGTCAACCGCTTTGCGCCGGAGCTGAAGTGCGTGCCCGTGGCGGGCACGGCGGAAAACAGAAAGCAGATTCTCACGGAGGGGCAGGATACGGACGTGTATGTCACTTCCTATGACCTGCTCCGGAGGGACGTTGTTCTGTATGAAAACCTGAAATTCCGCAACTGTGTGCTGGATGAGGCGCAGTATATCAAGAACGCCAGGGCGGCGGTGAGCAAGTCCGTCAAGCTGATTCACGCCGAGCACCGCTTTGCCCTGACCGGCACGCCCATTGAGAACAGACTGCTGGAACTGTGGAGCATCTTTGATTTCCTCATGCCCGGTTTTCTGTACGGACAGAAGGAATTCTCCGACCGCTTTGAGCTGCCCATTGCCAAGCAGAAGGATGAGGAGGCCACCGCCCGGCTGCGGGCCATGACGGGTCCCTTTATCCTCAGGCGCAGGAAGACGGATGTGCTGACGGACCTGCCGCCCAAGCTGGAGGAAGTGCGCTATGCACGTTTCAGCGGCAGACAGCAGCAGCTTTATGACGCCCAGGTGGTGCGCATGAAGAAGATGCTGGCCGGGGGCGAACTGGCAGGGGAAGAGAAGATCAAAATGTTTGCGGAGCTCACCCGTATCCGCCAGATCTGCTGTGACCCGTCCCTGGTGGTGGAAAACTACGACGGCGGGAGCGCCAAGCGGGATGCCTGCATGGAACTGATTCACAGCGCCATGGAAGGCGGACACAGGATGCTGCTGTTTTCCCAGTTTGTCTCCATGCTGGAGCTTCTGGAGGAAGACCTGAAGGCAGCGGGCATTCCCTACTACAAGATTGTGGGCGCCACCCCCAAGGAAAAGCGCATTTCCCTGGTGCGGGCCTTCAATGAGGGGGATGTACCGGTCTTCCTGATCTCCCTGAAGGCGGGCGGAACAGGCCTGAACCTGACCGGGGCTGATGTGGTCATCCACTATGACCCCTGGTGGAACCTGGCGGCCCAGAATCAGGCCACGGACCGGTCCCACCGCATCGGACAGACAAAGCAGGTGACGGTGATCCGCCTGATCATGAAGGATACCATCGAGGAAAGGATCCTGGCGCTGCAGGATGCCAAGAAGGACTTGGCGGAGGCTATACTGGAGGGCGAAAAGGAATCCCTGCTGTCCATGTCCAGCGAAGAACTGCTGGCGCTGCTGGGCTGATGAACTGAAGGTCTTAAAGAGCGCAAAACATAAGCGGGCCCCTGCAGTCAACTGCAGGGGCCCGTGCTTTCTCAGGATAAGCTGTTTCAGTGTGCTTCAAAGCCGGTCACATGAATGCCGCTCAGCCGGGTGAGGGAAGGAATCAGGCGCGTGTCATACTGTCTGAGTGCGGAGGAGAAGGACAGGCCAGATTCCAGCATGCTGCCGGAGACGGAACCGCCGGAAACAATCTGAACGGAGCCGCCCCTGTGCAGGTAACCCAGCCGGATTTCACCGGCAATATCCCCGGTCATGGGGTCAATCTGGAAGTCCGAGAATTCCACCACTTCAAGACAGTCTCCCGAACGCAGCTCGTCCTCGTCCGCCGTGCCGCCCTCTGCCCGGAAGTTCCCCGGGGTGAAGGTGCCGGTGAGGCCCAGGTAATCCGAAAACTGCTTGCTGCCAAAATAGGCACAGGCCTTTCCGTCCCGGATGATGTCCAGATCCCGGACAGGGGCGCCTTCCCGGTCAAAGGCATGATTGCCGCTGGAATTGTTAAGCGTGCGCAGTGCCGTAATGGTCAGGGGGCTGCCGGTGACGGTCTGGCCGATTTCCCAGTCCGAGATTCTCTGGTACTTCATGGAGACGTTCATGCGGCTGATGAAGTAGTTGTAGACTTCCAGGGCAGCTGAGGTGGAAAGCACCAGGTCCGTTTTCTCAAGGGCCGGTGTGGGCACGGTGTGCAGACGGTCCCGTCCAAAGCGCAGGGTGTCTTCCAGCTCCCGGCGCAGGGTTTCCGGATCGCAGGTGCCGGAGGTGTAGTTTCGGTACAGTTCGATTTCGTGCTCCCCTTCCCGGGCATTGACAATCACTTCAATCATGCTGTCCGGAAAGGTTTCCGTCAGGTCGATGCCGCTGGAATTCATGTAATGCCGGGTGCGGAGATTGACGAAGATCTCATAGGAATTGATGTCCGCGTCTTCCGTCTCCTTAACGGTCTGCATGGTGCGGATGAAGTCCCCGGCCATGGTCTGTATGTCAGGCAGGGAAGCGTTGTCTGCCTGTATCTCCATGGGGGTGCGCAGTTCAAAGAAGGGATTGCGGACAAGGGATGCCTGAGACTTCAGCATGGATACGGCGGAGCGTACCTCATCTTCAGATGCGGTTTCCTGGATCTCGCAGGAGGCGGATCCCAGGTATTTCCCGTCGCTGCTCTTTGTGTAAACCGTCAGGTCCGTGTGGGTGACTTCCCTGACCCTGTGCTGGTCCAGCTGATGACGGATAAAGTAGAATTCCCAGCCTTCCGTGCGGGTTTCCGTGATTTCCCAGGCGTCGCAGGAGGCAAGTTCAGAGAGAAGATAGGGTGTCATATCGTGTCCTCCAAAGAAACGGATCTGTCAGCCCAGCAGGGCGAGGGTCTTGAGACAGGGGCCGCCGTCGGCCACTTTGACGAATTCCTTGTAGCCCTTGCCGCAGCCGCCGCTGCCAAAGACTTCCCGGTCCCCGGATACCATGGAAATGTTCCCCAGCAGATCCGGAACATAGCCGGTCATGATCAGGGGGGAGACCACCTTTCCGGTGAGCTTTCCGTCCCGGATTTCGTATCCCCGCTCAATCAGGCACTGGATGCCCCAGTGCTTGGGATCCTCCATGCCGCTCTGGACACCCTTGAGGAGGTAGCCGTGACGGACGGAGGCAATCATCTCATCCAGGGTGGATGTACCGGAATCAAAGAGGGTGTTGGTCATGCGGGTATAGACCTTGTGTTCGAAATTCTGCCGTTTGCCGTTGCCCGTGGGCTGCGTGCCAAGACGCAGGGCGGCCAGGGCGTCGCAGATGCCGCTGCGCAGGATGCCGTGGTCGATTTCCGTCACATCCCCGGCCAGGGTGCCTTCGTCGTCAAAGGCAAAGGAGGTGACGTTCACGGCACAGGAGGCGCCTTCGTGCATGGTGACCAGATCCGAGGCCACACGTTTGCCGATGTAGCTGCTGCCCAGGGCCCGGTTCTTGACGAACATGTCCATCTCCACACCGTGCCCGAAGGCCTCATGGGCAATGAGGCCGGTGATTTCCGGCATGGTGATGATCTCATATTCTCCCGGGACAACCCTTCCGGCATCCATAACGTCCTGGACCACCTGAAGGGCTTCCTCCAGCTTGCCTTCCAGCTGGCTGAACAGGTCCGGGCCTTCCCTTTCGGCAACCGAAAGATGGGTATAGGCGCTTTTTCCGTTCTGTACGGCAATGGGGATCACGGAGCCTTCGGAGAAGACATAGCTCTGCCGCAGGTCCCGGTTTTCAGAGAGAAACATTTTGGAGACGTGGGTGGACTGGAAGGATACGCGGCAGTCCACCAGGCTGTTTCCTTTTTCCATGCCCAGGTCCGACAGACGGGTCATCCGGGAGATCAGCTCTCCCTGGTCCGCGGTTTCAGGCAGGGAGGTACAGGGAAATTCCACAAACAGGGTGCAGCTTTCGTCGGGGAGCACCGGTGTGGTGTAGGCTGCCGTCCGGGTGGCTTTCAGGAGGGCAAGCTGGGCACTGAGTGCCTGATCCGCCCTGCGGACGATGGCATCCGGGTCAGAGGGATCGAAGGTGTTGAAGGCATATTCGCCGTACAGACCGTCCCGGCAGACCCGGATGACATTTCCGCGCTCGGTGGTCATGGTATTGTTGCTGACAGACCGGGCGCGCTGGCCGATGCGGATGCTCCAGCCGGTGGTGTCGGTGGAAAGGATGCTGACATAGTCATACATCGGGGCAAGACCATGAATGACTGCCTTCATGCAGTCAGCGATGGATGCCAGATAGGAAGAAAACGGTGCATTCATCTTGTTGTTCCTCTTGTAGGTCGTTGTGTCTGCAAAGATCCGGAAGGCACAGGACGGCGTTCCGGTTTTCTGCAATCTGTTGTATACATGCGGTATGGCCGCCTTATGGGAAGATACAGGAGAGCAGGGGGTGTGTCAAGACGAAGATCGATTTCATATGTAACTTAAACGTTTAAGCACCCAAAAACAGTGCCTCAGATCCGTCAGGAAAAGAGGCTGCCGCTGAGAAGCTGATAGAGAATGTCCTCCAGTTCCGCCTCCGTAATCCGGCATCCCAGGCGGGCGTAGCGCTTGGCCACACCGGTGATGCCCCCGGCGTAGTAGTCTGCTGCAAACTGACGGCGCTCATCCGGCAGGTCCGGCATGAAGCAGGAGCAGGAGGAGAGGGCATCTGCGATGCTGTCATAGAGCAGATAGTCAATACCGTTGTCCACCAGCACCTGCAGGAAGGAACGGTTGTTTACGATGTAGTTGCCGTATCCGCGGCACAGACGGTGCAGGGCGGAACAGTCTTCCTCTTCTTCAGGCTGTTCAGGGGTGTAGCCGTACTTTTCCTGCAGGGTATAGACCACCACGTTTTCCCGGGAAGTGAAGAGACTGTAGAAGGTCTGGCGGGATATGCCGGCCGTCTTGCACAGCTCGCAGATGGTGATCTCCTGATAGGGTTTTTCTTCGATCAGCTGCATGAGCGCTTCCGCGATCTGATGCTGTGAAGAAAGGGCTACCTTGTTCTTGCCGCAGTACATACCTGCCTCCTGATGCATGTTTCCCGGGAATGGGAAAAAGTGTACGACAAGACTTGACAGATGTCAAGGTTGGATGTATCATGCCCACACATTGACAAATGTCAAAGTTAGACAAATGTCAAGTGAGAGGCTGGTGTCTTTCAGCCGGTAAGGAGGAAATGCAATGTCTGTCATTCCCATGTACGGACGTGTGGTGATTCCCGGCGCCGTGATCTATATGCGCACCGGTGACTATATGACCCTGTGCGGAAGGAAGCCTTCCAGCGGGGAAAAAGTAACCTTTCTTATGGAAAAGGAGGCCCTGGAAAAGGAAGCCCTGCAGCCGGACAGTTTCTATCCCGTGGGCGCCGCCGGGGTGATTGAGGAGGTCAATCCCGGCAATTACCTGGCGGTTCGGATCCAGAACCGGGTGGATGTGGAGGAAGTGACGATCCTGCCGGATAAGACCATATCCCTGTCGGTGAGCCGCCGGCCGGATCTGGATGACCTGGACCAGGAGGATGCCAGGGTGCGCCTTGAGAGACTCCGGGATGAGATCATCGACTTTTCCAAAGAATATGACTGGGGGCCCATGCTCCGCATCCAGGCCCAGAGATGGAACAGTGTCTGGGAGATGATGGGGGCCCTGTCCCCGTATCTGGCCATAGGCGGTGATGAAGCCTACGCCCTTCTGGCGGAAGACAGGCTTCAGGCGCGCTTTGACATGACGGAAAAGCTCCTCATGCAGAGCCTGGAGCTGGCCAGAGTCAATACGGAAGCCCAGACGGCCCAGCAGGAGGACTACCAGCATCTGTACCGGGAGGAAGCCATCCGCAAGCAGATGGCCTATCTCCAGAAGGAACTGGATGAGATGCACCCGGAGAATGTCTCGGAGGTGCGGCGGCTGGAGCTGAAACTGGAAGAGGCCGGGATGAATGAGGAAGCCCTGAAGGAGGGCCAGCGCGTCTTAAACCGCCTGAAGCGGGAAGGGGGCCAGGGACCGGAGGCAGGCATGCTGACGGACTATCTGGAGCTTCTGACATCCCTGCCCTGGAAGAAGGAGGAACCCGCCAGGATTTCCCTGAAGGATGCCCGGGCCATTCTGGAAAAGGACCATGCAGGCCTTGAAAAGGTGAAAAACCGCATCATCCAGCAGATCGCCGTCATGACACTGCGGGGCCGGCAGTCCGGGTCCATCCTCTGCTTTGTGGGTGCCCCCGGCACCGGAAAGACCAGCATCGGCCAGAGCATCGCCGAAGCCCTGGGCAGGGCCTATGTGCGGGTCAGCCTGGGCGGTGTCCGGGATGAGGCGGATATCAGGGGCCACAGGCGGACCTATATCGGGTCCATGCCCGGCCGGATCATGGATGGGATTCACCGCAGCGGGACTTCCAATCCGGTTATGGTCCTGGATGAAATCGACAAGCTCAGCGCTTCGTATGCCGGGGACCCGGCCAGCGCCCTGCTGGAAGTCCTGGACCCGGAACAGAATGCCAGCTTCACGGACCACTATCTGAACGTCCCCTTTGATCTGTCCGATGTCTTCTTCATCTGCACAGCCAATACCCTGGAGACCATTCCGGAGCCCCTGCTGAACCGCATGGAGGTCATCCAGTTCCAGGGGTACACGCCCCTTGAAAAACAGAAAATCGCCAGGGAGCATCTGCTGCCCAAGGCCATGGCGGCTTCCGGCCTGAAGGAGGATACGCTGGAGGTATCCGACGGGGCCATTGAAAAGATCATTTCGGAATACACCCGGGAGGCGGGCGTGCGCGGCCTGAAAAAGCGGATGGATATGATCTGCCGGGCAGCGGCGGTCAGGCTGGTGGAAGCGCCGGATGAAAAAGTGACGGTCAGCGAAGAAAATGTCGACGAATTCATGGATATGCACCCGGTGCGGCAGAAGACGGTGGGCAGCCAGTCCAAACCCGGCGTGGTGACCGGTCTTGCCTGGACACCGGCAGGGGGCGACATCCTCAGCATCCAGACCCTCTCCACCAGAGGAAACGGCAGAATGACGGTGACAGGACAGCTGGGGGATGTGATGAAGGAATCCGTGGAGATCGCCCTGTCCCTGACCAAGGCTTTCTTCCCGGAGGAGACGGCGGGCCTTAAAAAGTGCGACCTGCATGTCCATGTTCCGGACGGGGCTACCCCCAAGGACGGACCCAGTGCCGGCATTACGCTGACCACCGCCCTTTCCTCCCTTGTCACCGGAAAGCAGGTTCCCCCGGATATTGCCATGACGGGAGAGGTGACGCTGCAGGGCGACGTGAAGGCCATAGGCGGTCTGCCGGAGAAACTCATGGCGGCCCAGAGGGCAGGCGCCAGGACCGTATTTGTCCCCAGGGAGAATGCGGATGATCTCCGGGATGTGCCGGAGGAGGTCCGCAGTGCCCTGGAAATCATCCTGGTTTCTTCCGCGGAGGAAGTGCTCAGTCATCTGGGCATGACCCCCAGAGGCCTGAAAATGGCAGGATAAGAGACAGAATACAGATAAACAGAAAAAGGCGGCTTGGCCGCCTTTTTTCTGTTGCCGTTACGAATGCTGCTCATGTCCGGTGGGCTTTGTCTCCACAATTTCCAGGGTGATATGCCTGCACCGGCTCATGGCGATGCCGGCGCCGTCCCCCAGGGTACAGGCGCGGAAGGCGATATCGCTGGCCTCATAACCATCCGTATCAAAACCGGACAGATCGATCCCGGGCATCATATGCTCTTCCTTTTCCCAGTAGTTCCGGGCCCACCCGGTGAAATGCACCCGCTCGCAGGCAAAACCGGAGAAAACCGGGGGCGTGGGGGAGCCTTCCCCGTCGTCGTTATAGAGGACGGCGCAGGCCAGGAAGCGTGACAGGACACAGTCCCGGACAGAAACGTTCCGGACATAGCCGCCCCGTTTCCTGGTACCCTTGATCTGCACACCGTACAGGGAATGCTCCAGATCGCAGTCCCAGATGCGGACATCCTCCACGCCGCCGCTCATCTCACTGCCGATGGCCACGCCAAGGCCATAGAAACTTTTGCAGTCAAAGATGCGGATGAAGCGGGTGGGCCGGGCGATCCGGCAGCCCTCCGGGTTTTTCCCGCTCTTGATGGCCACCGAATCGTCCCCGGTATGGAACTGACAGGCAAACAGGGTGCAGTTTTCACTGGAGTCGGGGTCCCAGCCGTCGCCGTTCCACACGTTTTCGGAGCGGAAGACACAGTGGTCGGTGACGATGTCCCGGGAATAGAGCATGTGTACGTTCCAGCTGGCACCGTTTTGCAGGGTAAGGCCGGAGATGCGCACGTTTTCGCAGTTGCTGAGATTGATCAGCCGGCCCCGGGCACGGCCCGGCTGCGTGTTTTCATTCTCACATTCCGGGTCAGGGGTCAGACCCTCCATTTCCCTGCGCTCCGCATCCATGATGTTCAGCGCCAGGCTCTGGCCGCCGCCGGATATGCAGCCTTCCCCGTATATCAGGACGTTGCCGGCATTGGGCCCCTGGTCGTGGTGCATCTGGCCCAGGTTCAGCAGGCTCTGATAGCACATCCGTTCAATGCCTTCAAAACGGCTTGGAATCTTGGGCAGATAGTCTTCCGGCCGGTCGGTTCCCTGCAGCACGGCATCTTTTTCCAGGTACAGGGCCATATCGCTGTGCAGTCTCAGGGCGCCTGTGAGATAGGTTCCCTGAGGGAAGTACACTTCCTCATCCCCGCCGCAGGCGTCTATGGCCTTCTGCAGGGCCTGCGTATTCAGGGTCACCCCGTCCGGGACGGCGCCAAAATCCATGACATTGAGCCTCTTTCTCGCAAAGGGAAGGGAAGATGAGAGGGTGCCTGTTTTTTCCCCGTTCATGTACACGGCGGCTGTATGGGTGCTTCCGGGTTCAAGTCCCTTAATCGTACAGTGGGTGTGGCGCAGGCCCTCCATGTGTTCCCCGGTGTCAAGGATGACGGAATAGACGGCCCCTGCAGGGGAAGAATCGGGCTGCTCCCACCAGATGGTCAGGGAAGTGGCGGTGGCGGCTGAAGAGATGGTCATATGCAATACTCCTTTTGGCTGAATCGGATGGATGGTATCTGTGTGTCCTGCAGTGCGGGACATGCTGTGCGGATGGCCTGGAGTATAGCATGGCAGGGGATGCCTGACAAGAAAAGATCCCCGTGCACATGTCGAAATTGGTTGAATCTGATAAGTATTTAAGCATGAATGCACTTGCAGGGGAGAAAAAGTGCTCATATAATAGGCATTGACAGATAAAGCTCAAAAAGGCCTGAGTGCGGGCCGGAACATATAAAGGGGGAAGAGTGTTGCGATCCAACAAGACGAAGGCACCGTCTTTGCGTGAGCATACGACGTGGAAAAAAGCGTTTCAGCGGGACTGGCACCTGTATCTGATGCTTTTAATTCCCGTGGCACTGGTGGTCATTTTCAACTATGCCGCCTATCCGGGTCTGCGCATGGTTTTCATGGATTACAAACCCGCAAAAGGATATGCCGGCAGCAAATGGGTGGGCTGGGCAACCTTTGAAAAGGTGTTCAGGGACAAGGACTTCCTCCGGGCCCTGAAAAACTCCCTGATCTTTAACCTGCTGGACCTGGTGGTGAGCTTTCCCATGCCCATCATCCTGGCCCTGATGCTCAATGAGCTGCGGTTTCCCAGGTTTAAAAAAGTGACGCAGACCATTCTGTATCTGCCCCACTTCCTGTCCTGGGTTATCGTGGGCTCCGTGGCCTATCAGCTTTTCAAGCCCTCCAGCGGCATTGTCAACGTCCTTCTCATGAAATGGGGATGGATATCGGAAGGCATACCCTTCCTGACGGAAAAGAACCACTGGGCGGTCACCTACCTGCTCGTGGGCGTATGGCAGGGCATGGGCTGGGGCACCATCATCTACCTGGCGGCCATCACCGGCATTTCCGGCGAACTGTATGAGGCGGCCATGATTGACGGCGCCAGCCGCATGCAGCGCATCTGGCACATCACACTGCCCGGCATCCGTTCCACCATCGTGGTGCTGCTCATCATGAACCTGGGCAAGATCATGGGCAGCAACTATGAACGTCTGGACGTGTTTGCCAACACACAGGTGCGGGATTACCAGTACCAGCTGGCCATCTACATCTACGAAAAAGGTCTGGCGAATTCCAAGTTCAGCATGGCCACCGCCGTGGGTCTGTTCCAGTCCATGGTGGGCCTCATGCTGGTGCTGATCAGTGACCGCTTTGCCAAGGCCCTTGGCGAAGACGGCCTGATGTAAGGAGGTGCTGACCATGGCAAAAAAGGAAAGGGAATTTGATACCATCAATGACGGGTCCCATGCGATCCGGAAGTTTTCCATCGGGGATTGTCTGATCATTCTCATCCTGGTGATCCTCTGCCTGACCTGTATTCTCCCCTTTGTGCATCTTCTGGCCAAGTCGCTGTCCAGCAACACGGCCGTGATGCAGCGCAGCGTCGTGCTCTGGCCCAAGGGCATAAACCTGGAAGCCTATGCCACCATATTCAAGGACGGATCCCTGGTGCATTCCTTCCTTTACAGTGTGGAAGTTGTGGCCATCTTTACGGTGCTGGGCATGATCACCTGTACCTGCGCGGCATATCCGCTTTCAAGGAAACGCCTCAAGGGGCGCGCGGTGCTGACGGTGATCCTCATGATCCCCATGTATTTCAGCGCGGGTCTTATTCCCAGCTACCTGCTCTATAAGAACCTGAATCTGCTCAATACCATGTGGGTCCTGATTCTCCCGCTGATTTACTCCTCCTACAACATGCTGATCATGAAAAACTACTTCCAGTCCAGCATTCCCGACAGCCTGGAGGAGGCTGCCTTCCTGGACGGGGCGAACAATTTCCAGATTCTTTTCCTCATCGTACTGCCCCTGTCGCTGCCCATCATTGCGACCCTTTCCCTGTTCTATGCCGTTGGCCGCTGGAACGCATATGCGGACAACAAGTACTATGTCACCCGGGAAGGCCTCAAAATGATTCAGTACAAGCTCTACCAGCTGGTGGCATCCGCCACGGAGGCCCAGACGGCCACGCTGTCCGAGGCCGTTGAGGTAACCAGTACGCCGGAAGTTCTCCAGGCTTCCTGCATCATGTTTGCCACGCTCCCCATCATCTGCATCTATCCCTTCCTGCAGAAGTACTTCGTCAAGGGCGTCATGGTGGGCGCCGTGAAGGGATAATCCAAAAGAAACTTTGGGGCAAAAGCCCCTTAGAAAAATAAAGGAGGAAAAACACACTATGAAGAAGATGCTTTCTCTGGTACTGGCAGCTGCCCTGCTGCTTTCCCTGGTACCTGCTGCCATGGCCGACGGCATGGCTGACTGGGAGCCCTTTGCGGAGAACGTCACCATCACGGTTCCTGTCTATGACAGAGGCCAGGCTGGTGTGCCCAACGTGGAGAGCAACTACTGGACCGACTGGATCCAGGAGAATTTCGGCAACAAGTACAACATCACCGTGAAGTATGTGGCCATCCCCCGTACCTCGGTTATGGAAAAGTATTCCATGCTGGCCGCCGGTGAAGACCTGCCCACCATCCTGATGGAATATGACTATCCCAAGGTCACCCAGTGGGCCGCTGACGGATATCTGGCCACCTTCGATATGGCAGAATTTGCCAAGGTTGCCCCCACCTATTACAACCGCATGGTGGAAAACAACCAGCTGACCTACACGCAGATCAACGGCGAAACCTATTTTGCAGCTGCCCTGCGTCCCTACTATGACACCACCTACACCTTCCAGACCTTTGTCCGTATGGACTGGCTGGAGCAGATTGGCTATGACCATGTGCCCGTGACCACCACCGAATACAACGAGGCCATGCTGAAGATCAAGGAAGCAGGTATCTGCGAGTATCCCGCCGGCGGCGTCATGGTTACCGGTGTTGGCTCCGATCAGAACTATGCATGGCGTACCTGGCCGCTGGATGAAAAAGAGTGGGCCATGTACGGCGACTACAACACCCCCGCTCTGGGCTGGGAACCCAACTACAAGCTGCTGAAGAACGAAAACTACAAGTTCAACGCAGGCCTGACCAACCCCGAGTATTATCTGACCAACACCGAAGATGAGAAGACCAACTTCATCAACGGCAAGTCCTACAGCTATGGCAGCTATATCTCCGCCAACATGGACTGGCTCACCGCCTTCTATGAGGCCAATCCCGATGCCAAGCTGGCCATCGCTCCTGTCAACACCAAGGTTGACGAACAGGCTGGCTCCAATCCCGGCTACCGCACCGATAACCCCTTCGGCATGATGGTGGGCTTCTCCAACTTTGCTACCCCCGAGCAGATCAAGGCTGCCTGGATGTACATGGAATGGCTGACCCAGGACGAAAACCTCTTCACCTTCCAGTGGGGCGTTGAGGGCGAAACCTTCAAGTATGACGACAAGGGTCTGCCGGTGTCCGTCAGCGATTACAACGGCGATTACAAGATGGGCTACAACAACAATAAGGACTACTGGTGCATCACCGTGGAAGCCCGTCAGGCCGGTACCATCGAAGACATCATCAGCAACAACCTGCCCCATGACCTGCCCCAGGATTTCACCGAGGACATCATTGCCTGGTATCATGACAAAGAGGCTGTCCGGGATGCCGGCTGGGCCATTGACAATGCCAAGTTCTCCGTGGCCATGGAAGCTGAGGCTGAATATCAGACCACACTGGTCAACAAGTACAAGGAATACCGCGACAAGCTGACCATGTGCGCACCTGAAGAATTCGATGCCCTCTATGAACAGTATGCCCAGGAATACCTGGATGCCGGCTGGCAGGAGATCATCGACGAGCGCGCTGAGCAGTATGAAGCCGGCTTCAGCACCCACCTGCTGAACGTAACGGCTGAAGAAGTCGATCTTTCCAAGTAAATCACAAGTAAATCATAAAAAACAGAAAACCCTATGTCAGACGGGGCCGGAGCTTTGGTCTCCGGCCCCGTCTGTATCGGGAGGCACAATATGCTGCGGATGTTTGACGAACATGAGGTCCGCCCTGTCATATCCCTTAACGGGATATGGCAGCTGACGGGGGAGAGGGGCACAGGCCCGGCCATGGTGCCGGGAGTCTGGGATACCATACCGGCATGGAACGGCTTTCAGGGACAGGCAGTCTTTGAAAGACAGGTGGAGGTGCCCCGGGACTGTCCGGTGCTGCTTCGCTTTGGAGGCGTGAGCCACACGGCGGATGTGTTCTGGGACGGGGTGCATGTGGGCAGCCATTACAATGCGTTTACGGGTTTTGACGTGCTCCTGCCCGCTGTAAAAAACGGAACCCATACCCTGAAGGTGAAGGTGGACAACCGTTTCGGTCCGGACTCTGCCCTGCATGTGCCCAATGATTACATGACCTACGGCGGGATCAGCAGAGGTGTGGAAATGCATCTGCTGCCCGGATGCTGGATCAGCCGCATGTCCTTCTGTGCTCTGCATGCGGAGGAAGGATACAAGGCGCAGGTCCGTGTATGGGTCAGAAGTCTTGCGGATCTGGACGGTATCACCCTCAACGTGTCCGTGGCAGGAGCGTGTGCCTCCCGTGAACTGTCAGTCAGGGCAGGGGAGACGGAAGAAGTCAGTCTGGAGCTGGGGCCGGTCAGGGCGGAAGAATGGGACGTGCTGAAACCCAGGCTGTATACCCTGAAAGCCCGGCTTTCATCCGGGGAGACCGTGCTGGATGATCTGCTGGACCGGGTGGGCTTCAGAACGGTGGAAGTTAAGGATGAGCGCATCCTGATCAACCGCCGTCCCGTTGAGATCCGGGGCTTCAACCGGCATGAGGATGACGGGAACTATGGCTGCGCCGTCACCCCCGGGTCCATGATGCAGGATCTGTACCTGCTGCTTGAC
The DNA here is from genome assembly GCA_946627565.1 of uncultured Clostridia bacterium. Taxonomy (GTDB): domain Bacteria; phylum Bacillota; class Clostridia; order Christensenellales; family Aristaeellaceae; genus UBA2943. The sequence goes on along the minus strand of CAMOVR010000003.1, from coordinate 10,528 downwards.
ATGGGCGGCAACAGCATCCGCACATGCCACTATCCCAATGATCCCAGGTTTCTGGACCTGTGCGATGAGCTGGGAATCCTGGTATGGGAGGAGCACCATGCCCGGGCTCTGTCCGGCGAGATTCTCAGGTCTGACGTTTTCAGCCGGCAGATCAGCGCATGCAATGAGGAAATGATCACCCAGCACATAAACCATCCCTGCATCTATGTCTGGGGCGTTCTCAATGAATGCGAGAGCGAGACGGAGTTCGGACGGGAGCTGTATGCCAGAAACCTCAGACAGCTCAGGGAACTGGATCCGGGAAGACCTGTCACATACGCCACCTGCAGGCTCATGAAGGACGTGTGCCTGGACCTGGCGGACATTGTTTCCTGGAACATCTATCCCCTCTGGTACGAGAACACACCGCCGTCTGATATGCTGGATGAGCTGCTGACATGGAGCGATGCGCACGGTGCGGCGGGAAAGTCGGTTCTGGTTTCAGAAATCGGCGCGGGCGGCATCTATGGCTTCCACGACGGTTTCCGCAGGGCAAAGTGGAGCGAGGAGCGGCAGGCGGAGATCCTCCGTCAGCAGCTGGAGGCAGTCTTTTCCAATCCCAGGGTCAGCGGCCTGTATGTCTGGCAGCTGGCGGATGTGAAGGTGGACGAGAGCTGGTTCAAGGTGCGTCCCGGGACCATGAACAATAAGGGCGTGGTGGACACGTACAGAAGACCGAAGCTGGCCTACGGGACTGTGAAGGAAATTTTCCGGGACCGCGCAGGCGGGGATTCCGGGAAGAATACAGAAAGCTGAGAAGATCAAAGGAAACAGGCGCATAAGGAACAAGATGTAGGAGGGAAACAGGAATGAAAGAACATCAGGGCGGGTTTACGCTGCCCGGGGAAGCGGGCTATGAGCAGCTGACCCTGGAGATGGCCCGCAAATGGGGTGCAGACGTGATCAGGGACAGCGACGGCACAAAGCTGTCCCCGGAGATTGTGGAAGCCGGGTACAGAATCTATTCCACCATCTGCATTATCCGTGAACACAACGCGTTTGCAGAGGCGCACCCGGAGTGCCAGCAGCAGACATTCCTGTCTTCGGATCCGGTGACGGCACTTTCCGACACTCTGGAGATCCGGCCGCTGGACGGGTATTTTACCGAGCAGTTTGAACTGAACGATTCTCCGGAGGGACTGGCCTGCTGGCAGGTCTGGGACCGGACGCAGGACTGCCTGGTTGAGAAAGATAACTGGACGTACCGGGACGGGGTGATAAGGGTTACAAATGCGCAGCCTTATCACCGCTACACCGCTTCCGTGCTCTGCTGGCGGATCTGGGAAGAGATCAACATGTACAACCACACCACCAACCACTGGACCACGGAGCACCTCAGGCAGCTGGATCCGAGACATCCCCTGGCCTGGGCATATCTGCAGGACTGGCTGAAGAAGTGGTGTGAGGACAATCCGGATACCAATGTGGTCCGGCTCACGTCCCTGTTCTACAATTTCGTGTGGATTTTCGGCTCCGACGCCCGCCGGCGCACCCGCTTTGTGGACTGGGCCAGCTATGATTTCACCGTCAGTCCCGCAGCCCTGAAGGCCTTTGAGGAGACCTACGGCTATGCCCTGACGGCGGAGGATTTCATCCATAAGGGCTGGCTGCAGGCCACCCACAGGGTGCCCACGGAAAACAAGCGCAAATATATGGATATGATCCAGCATTTTGTGGCGGAAAAGGCCAAGGTGCTGGTGGACATCATCCACAGCTACGGCAAGCAGGCCTATGTCTTCTATGATGACAGCTGGGTGGGCATGGAGCCCTATGGCCCCTGCTTTTCCAAGGTGGGCTTTGACGGCCTGATCAAGTGCGTGTTCTCAGGCTTTGAGTGCAGGCTCTGTGCCGGGGTGGATGTGCCGGTGCATGAAATCCGTTTCCATCCCTATCTGTTCCCCGTGGGCCTGGGGGGACTTCCCACCTTCTCAGAGGGCGGTCACCCGGAAAAGGACGCCATGGACTACTGGCTGCATGTGCGGCGTGCCCTGGTGCGCCAGAGGGTGGACCGCATCGGTCTTGGCGGCTACCTGCACCTGACCATCGGACAGGATGCCTTCAACGATGCCATTGAGGAGATGGCGGTCAGCTTCCGGAAACTCTGGAACCTGCACGAGGAAGGCGCGCCTGCAGAACTGCCCGTGACCGTGGGCGTGCTGCACAGCTGGGGAAGCCTGCGCTCCTGGACGCTGTCGGGACACTTCCATGAGACGGACGGGAATATCCTGATCCATCTGAATGAAGCGCTTTCCGGTCTTCCCGTCTCTGTGCGCTTCCTGAGCTTTGAGGATGTCGTAAACGGTGCCCTGGATGGAATTGACGTGCTGATCAATGCCGGCCGCGAGGGAGACGCCTGGAGCGGCGGAAGCGTGTGGAGAAAGCCCGAACTGGTCACAGCTGTGACAAAGTTTGTCCATGAGGGCGGCGTCTTCATCGGCGCCGGCGAACCTACCGCGGCGGAAGGCGGGGATACCCGTCTGGCCATGGCCCATGTGCTGGGTGTGGACCTGGACAGGGGCGAATACGCATGCCACAATGCCTGGGAATTTGAAGAGGATGCGGACATTCCGGTGCATATCGTGCCGGAGGCTGTGCCCGTTACCCGGGGCATCCGGCTGACGGCCCCTGAGACCCGGGTGCTCCTTTCGGAAAACGGGGTGCCGAAGATGACGCTGCATGCTTTCGGAAAGGGAAAGGCTGTTTACCTGGGCGGTTTTGTCTACAGTCCCGGGGCGGCCCGCATGCTGCTGGAGCTGCTGACCTGCCTGACAGGAACGGACGGCACGGCGGCAGGATGCTGCGAAAGCACGGATGTGGAGTGCGGCTGGTTCCCGGCAAGCCGGACCCTGGTGGTCATGAACAACGCGGAACATGCGGTTTCCACCCGGGTACGGACACCGGAAGGGGAAAAGACCGTGGACCTTGAGCCCCTGGAGATGCGTTTTCTTTCTGAATAAACCAGGACGCACGCAAACGCCGAAATCGCAACAGAAAAGGTCTGTCCGGCAGAGATCCTGAACGGATTTTTGCCGGACAGACCGGAAAGAAATAAGAATCGCGGATATCTTCAGCCCATGTCAGGGCACATTCAGTTTTCTTCGTCTCCTTTTTCCGGGATCCCGGAATCCTCTTCTTCCATAACCTCTGCTTCCTTCCATCCTGTGAAGGTCAGCAGGGACGGGCGCAGGTTTTCCCCGGAGGATCTGCGCCAGGTGGAGGGGGTGGACCCCATGGAGTCAAAGAAATGCCGGTTGAAGCTGCACAGGGAATTGTATCCCACCTTGGAAGCCACCTCCGCAACGGTCATATCGGAAGAGCGGAGCAGGGCACAGCTTTTCAGAATCCGGGTCTGGTGCAGAAACTCCAGGGGTGAGGAACCGACCTGTTCCTTGAAGATGCGGCGGAAATGGGTCTGGGACATGTGACAGGCGGATGCCAGGGTTTCCACGTCCACATTTTCCATGAAGTGCTCGTGGATATAATCCAGGGCCGGACAGATGACGTGGAAATAGGAATCCCGGACGTACTCCGTGTCAGAGGCGGCATAGTCCCTGAGAAGTTCAATGAGCAGGGCGGCGCACAGGGAGCGTACAACAATGGTATACCCGGAGGGTTTTTCCTGGACCTCCCGGATGATCTGTTCAATCAGCTGACTGGCCCAGCTGCAGGACTCCCCGGAGAGGAGCAGATGGCAGTCGGCGAGAAAGTTGCGGGCCTCTGTCAGGCCCATAATGCCCAGGGCTTCCATGCCAAGCAGTCCCTCGGGATCCAGAAACAGATAGCTCCACAGGCTGGTGGTGCCGGGATCTGAATACGTGGTATGGGGGATGTTGCGGGCGATGCAGGTGACGGAGCCGGCGGAAAAATGATGGCTCTGCTGCTCAAAAACCATGCTGCCCCCGCCTGTATGGCAGAGGCCCACCTCCAGACAGTTGTGAAAATGCAGATGCTTGGCAGGCACGGGACTGATATGCCATTTGTCACCGGTCAGGACAACAATGGGAAAATCCGGAGACAGCTCATAGCTCCGGTATTCCAGAACAGTACGGCGGGCACGGGACATGAAATACCTCCAGAAACGATGAACGCAGTAAAAACAATGTAATATTATATCATTATATGTCAAAAATGCAAAGAAAAGGAGCTGAATGAAATGAGTTATAAGGAAACAGCGGATAAGGTACTGGGTATGCTTCAGCGGGCAGACGGAAACGATCCCTCCCGGGGACATCTGACCATGAACAACTGGGAATGGCCCACCGGTGTGGCCCTGTACGGCATCTACAAGACTTTCCAGCAGAGCGGGGATCCCACCATTCTTGATTACCTGAAGGGCTGGTACGATGACATGCTCTCCAGGGAAACCAAGCCCCACCGCAATGTGAACACGGTGGCACCTGTGCTGACGCTGGTGTGCCTCTATAAGGAAACAAAGAATGAAGCCTATCTTCCGGTGATCGAAAGCTGGATTGACTGGGTGATGAAGGAAATGCCCAGGACCGAATACGGCGGCATGCAGCACTGCACGGTGTGGAACAAGCACTATCAGCAGCTGTGGTGCGATACCCTCTTCATGGTATGTCTGTTCCTGGCCAAGGCAGGTGTGGTGCTTGAACGTCCGGAGCTGGTGGAAGAGGCGGAATACCAGTTCCTGATGCATATCCGTTATCTGCAGAACAAGGTAAACGGCCTGTTCTACCACGGCTGGACATTTGACAGGCGTCACAATTTTGCCAATGCCTTCTGGGCCCGTGGAAACAGCTGGTTCACGGCGGCAGCCATTGAACTGTACGACATCACCGGCCGGGAAGACGCCGCCATGCGGATGATCCGCAGTGCATGGCAGGACCAGGTTCTGGCCCTGTGGAAGTATCAGCGGGTCAACGGTCTGTATACGACGCTGATTGATGTGGAAGAGTGCTACTGTGAAACCAGTGCCACCGCGGCCATCGCCTACGGCGTGCTCAAGGGCATCCGTCTGGGCTGGCTGCCCCAGGAACCCTATCAGCAGATGGGCATGCTGTCCGCGGAAGCCGTTCTGGGACAGATTGACGAGACCGGTGCGGTGCAGGGCGTTTCCGGCGGCACGGGCATGGGACATACGCTCCAGCATTACAAGGACATCATTGTGACCCCCACGGCCTACGGCCAGGGCCTGACCTTCCTGATGCTGACGGAGCTGATGGAGAGGGAGTGAAAGCATGCCTGCGATTTACATTATCGGTGACTCCACGGTGGAGGACAACAAGCCGCCATTCAGAGGCTGGGGCTGGGCCCTGCCAAAGTATGTGAAACCCGGCGTTGAGGTGCACAACTGTGCCCTCAGCGGCCGCAGCAGCCGGAGCTTCCTGGAGGAAGGGCTGCTGAAGCCTGTGGAAGAAGGGCTTGGAAGCGGGGACCTGCTGATGATCCAGTTCGGACACAATGACGAAAAGGACGACGAGCGGCATACGGACCCTGCCACCACCTATCCGGAATACCTGTACGGTTACTGCTCCATGGCCCTGAGCCGGGGGGCACAGCCGGTGCTGATGACCCCGGTATCCCGGCGGTTCTTTGTGGGGGACGGAAGCCTCCTGTACACCCACGGGGAGTATCCCGCGGCGGTGCGGAAACTGGCTGCGGAAAAGGGAATTCCCCTGTGCGACCTGAAGAAGGACAGCCGGGAGCTGTACCTGAAACTGGGGGAAGAAAAGACCGCGGAACTGTTTGTACGCCTTGCTCCGGGTGAGAACCCGGATTTCCCGGATGGGCATGACGACAAAACCCATTTTAACGCGTACGGAGCCGATCAGATCTGCCGCCTGGTGGTGCGGGAAATGCTTGATATCCCATGCTGCGCAGCAATGATTGAGAAGTCATCCATCTTGTAGAGGCTACCAGGGCATGATACAATGCCGCTAAAACACAATGCCGGATACAGGAGTGAATAAACATGCAGATTTATGTGGACAAGCATGCCCGCCGCAGCGGTATGGGCACCAGGGAATATCCGTTCCAGAGAATCCAGGAAGCGGCAAACATCGCCGTCCCCGGGGATGAAGTGATTGTGGCGCCCGGGGTCTACCGGGAATACGTGAATCCCAGGCGCGGCGGAACGGAAGAAAACCGGATCGTGTACCGCTCAGAGGAGATGCTGGGTGCCACCATAACAGGGGCGGAAAAGCTCCGGGACTGGACACGGGTGGAAGGAAACGTCTGGACAGCCCGGGTTTCCAACAAGGTTTTCGGTGCCTACAACCCCTATACCACCCTGGTGCGGGGCGACTGGTTCATTGCTACCTTCACGGCCCATACCGGGGATGTGTTTCTCAACGACAAATCCATGTACGAAGTGACGGACTATGAGTCTGTCAGGTTCCCGGTGAAATCAGCTGCCTCCTGGGATCCGGACTTCTCCGTATACGTGTGGTACGTCCAGCAGGATGAAAAGACGGATGAGACCGTGTTTTACGCAAACTTCCAGGATAAGGATCCCAATGAGGAGAATGTGGAGATCACGGTCAGGGAAAACTGCTTCTATCCCTCTGAGGAAGGAAGGGGCTATATCACCCTCTCCGGCTTTAAGGTCTGCAAGGCGGCCACCCAGTGGGCGCCTCCCACGGCGTACCAGGAAGGCATGATCGGGCCCCACTGGTCCAGGGGATGGATCATAGAGGACTGCGAGGTCTTCGAGTCCAAATGCAGCGGCATCTCCCTTGGCAAGTACCGCCAGGAAGGCAATGACAACAAGTGGCTGAACTGGAAGTACAAGGACGGCACCCAGACAGAGAGGGACTGCATCCTGCAGGCCCAGAGGGAAGGGTGGACCAGGGAAAAGATCGGAAGCCACATCATCCGCCGGTGCAACATCCATGACTGCGGACAGACGGGTATCGTGGGACACCTGGGCGGCGTCTTCTCCCTGATTGAGGACAACGAGATCCACCATATCAACAACAAGCAGAACCTGGCGGGAGCGGAGATCGGCGGTATCAAGATGCATGCGGCCATCGACGTGATCTACCGCAGGAACCATATCCACCACTGCACCCGGGGCATCTGGCTGGACTGGCAGGCCCAGGGAACCCGGGTGACCCAGAACCTGTTCCACCACAATACCCTGCCCAATCTGGAGGGAATGGAGAACCCGCCTGAAGAAGCCTTCCAGGGCATAGGGGACGATGTGTTCATTGAAGTGAGCCACGGCCCCACCCTGCTGGACAACAACATCTTCCTTTCCACCCGGGCGGTGAAGCTGGCCACACAGGGGGTGGCCATGGTGCACAACCTGATTGCCGGTGCATTCACGGCAGTGGGCATTGGCACGGACAACGGCTCAAAGACCCTGAAAAGTCCCAGGTACACACCCTACCATGTGCCGCACCGTACGGAAGTGGCGGGTTTCATGAGCTTCCTGCATGGGGATGACCGGTTCTACAACAACATCTTTGTCCAGCAGAAGGTGCACCCTGCCCTGAAGGCACGGGAGGACCTGGTGGGGAAGAAGAATGAATGGGACGACGGCTGCGTCAGCGTGGGCACCTTCCGCTTTAATGGGTATCCCGATTTTGAAACGTGGAAGAGCCAGTTTGAGGGCTACTGCGGCATGGGCAGTGAACCCAGCGACCGGTACTATTCCCATCTGCCTGTATGGTCCCACGGGAATGTGTATTTCGGCGGCGCCCAGCCCTGGGAAAAGGAAACAGGCGCTGTGGTCAGCGATGAGGAGATTACCCTGGAGCTGACGGAAAAGGACGGCAAGTGGAAGCTGGAGACGGATGTCTTTGAAAAGGCAGAAGCCATCCAGGTGCCGGTGATCACCACGGAAACCCTGGGCATGGCATTTGAACCGGAGCAGAAGTATGAACAGCCCGACGGCAGCCCCATCGTCTTTAACGAGGACTATACCGGAACGCACCGGGGTGTGCGGTCCATGCCGGGCCCCCTGGCGGATGCTGCGGACAAAGTCCGGGTCTGGTAAACCATTGAGAATGACGCAAAAAGGCGCTGCATACGCAGCGCCTTTTGAAATAACGGGTGAACCGTGTTTTGCGGTTTACTTTCTGCCGGGGACCATGGGGGTCAGGTCGGCAGCCTTCATCTGGGCCTTGACACAGAGCTCGGCAGCCTTGAAGGCATGGGCCTGGGTCATGGCGTTTTCCGTGCGGTTCAGGCAGTCCAGGATGAGCTGACCGAAGAAGGGGTATCCGGTGACGCCGGTGGCGTCCACATAGGTCTCTTCCCTGCCGTTGACCAGGTAGACATGGTTGCCGCCGTCAGCAGGCTGTGCCAGATTGACATATTTGCGGATCTCAATGAATCCGTCGGTGCCCAGAATCAGGGTACGGCCGTCGCCCCAGGTACGCAGTCCATCCGGGGTGAACCAGTCCACCCGGAAGTACTGGGTGGCACCGTTTTTGCCGGTGATGGTGCAGTCGCCGAAGTCGTCCAGTTCCGGGTACTGGGGATGGGCATAGTTGGCAATGCGGCTGGAGACGATGTCTGCGTCTTCCTCGCCGGCGTAGAACAGGAACTGCTCAATCTGGTGGCTGCCGATGTCGCAGAGAATGCCGCCGTACTTGTCCTTTTCAAAGAACCAGGCGGGACGGGAAGGCGCGCCCAGACGGTGAGGGCCCACACCCATGACCTGCACCACTTTGCCAATCAGGCCCTGATCCACCATATAGCCGGCCAGGATGGCACCCTCCACGTGGAGGCGCTCGGAGTAGTAGACCATGTATTTCTTCCCGGTTTTTTCCGTCATCTCCCGGGCCTGCCGGAGCTGCTCGAGGCTGGTGAGGGGAGCCTTGTCGGTGAAGTAATCCTTGCCGGCGGCCAGGGCTTTCAGGCCAAGTTCACAGCGCTGGCTGGTGACAGCGGCACCGGCGATGAGGCAGGTATCCTTGTCTTCCAGGGCTTCTTCCTCGCTGCGGGCGGGCTTTGCATCCGGGAAAGCCTTGAGAAATGCGCTGACTTTTGCCGGGTCCGGATCCCATACGTACTTGATGGTGCCGCCGGCCTCGGTCAGGCCGTTGCACATGCCATAGATGTGGCCGTGGTCCAGACGGACGGCTGAGAAGACGAATTCACCGGGTTTGACCACCGGCTGGGGCTTGCCCTTGGGGGCATAGTTCATTCCGCTTGCCTGCTGCATATGCATTCTCCTTTACTTTTTGTCAAAGCTTCCGAGGGTGATGGGGCCGTCTCCCAGGTCCATGCGGGAAACGTTCTTTTCATAGAAATGGGGTACGCCGGAGCGGATGCCCTCCACGGTATAGAAGGGATCGTCCGCCTGAAGCGGCAAAGTGACGGCCTGCTTCAGGGCACCGGCCTTGTAGATGGCTGTGATGAGTTCCAGGGTGGTGCGGCCGTCCTCGCCGCCTATGGCAGGTTCTTCATCCTTCTCAATGGCGCTGAGCACGTTCTCAATCTGGCCGTCATGTCCCTCATACGGCACGGGGGGCAGGGCGTCACAGAAGGCCTTGATTTCCTTTTCAAAGTTTTCGTCCCGCTCCGGGAAACCGTTGGGCTTGGAGACGGAGGCGAAGGTGGAGAAGGGAGCGGCCAGTTTGGCCTTTTCACACTGGAAGGTGAGGGTCTGCTCTTCCCCGTGGTGCACCACCGATGCGGTCAGCAGGGCCAGGGCGCCCGGGTATTCCAGGATGGACATGCTCAGGTCTTCCACCTCGGCGTTGTCATGGGCTGTGTTGGCCAGAACGCTGGTGACCCGGGAGGGCAGGCCCATCATCCAGCCCAGCATGTCGATGTGGTGCACCGCATGGTTCAGGGTGCAGCCGCCGCCTTCCTTTTCCCAGGTGCCCCGCCACCACAGGTCGTAGTAGCAGTGGCCCCGCCACCAGAAGGAGTCGATCTGGGCTGCCCGCACGGGACCTGCGATGCCGCTGTCCAGGAGGGCCTTCAGGTCACGTATGGGCTTGCGGAAACGGTTCTGGGCAATGATGGACAGCTTTTTCCCGCTTTCGTCCCGGGCCCGGAGCATGGCGTCGCATTCTTCCAGGGATGCCGCCATGGGCTTTTCGCATACCACGTTGTGACCTGACTGCAGGGCATGGATGCTGATCTCTGCATGCACATAGGGCGGGGTGCATACGTCCACCAGATCAAGACCGGGGAAGGAAAGGATGTCCTGATGGTCCAGGAAACAGGGACAGTCAAGACCGTACTGATCCCGGACCTTTTCAGCCTTGCCAGGAATGATATCCACCAGAGCGGCGATCCGGACCCGGTCAGGGAATTTCAAATAGGCCTGAATGTGAGCGTGGCTGATGTTGCCGGTACCGACGATGGCAACGTTGATCAAAGCAGGCGCCTCCTTTATTGTTGGTATATTTCTGGTTTATTTTCTGATCTGTTTGTCTTTCTGCTGAGCTGTGAAGACAGTGCTTTCGCTGCTGATTATGTTCCGATGCCTGCAAGAAAAACAATCCATATTTCTTTCGGAAAATACGATTGTCTGTCTTTGTAACAATTTGAATTGTAGATGTAT
>CAMOVR010000002.1 GCA_946627565.1 uncultured Clostridia bacterium | reverse complement strand
CCAAGACCAAACACCGCCAGGATGATATAGAGGATCATGGTCCTGTTCCGTCCGATTTTCTCTGTCAGCATGTTCCCGAAAATGCTCATGAAGAGATTGCCCAGGGACATAAAGGTGATCAGAAGGGCTCCCTGCGAATCCTTCCATGCATATTCCGTAATGATCGCACTGTTTATGGTATTGATGGTCAGAACCATACATCCCAGGACAAAGTAGGAAAACACACACAGAGCATATGGTCTGAAGCGGGTATCTTTCCTGGAAAAACGTATCTTCTTTCTCTGTACTTGATCACAGGGCTTCCATCAGGACATCGCATGCCTTTTCAAGCAGCTTTTCCGGAATGTTCAGAGCCGGAAGCAGACGCACTCTGTCCTTTGCTGTCAGGCAGAGGACACCGTTGTCCATGCAGGTGCCCACAACCTCTCCCGCGCGCTTTTCCCTGGGAAGAATGCCGATCATCAGGCCCCGTCCGGATACAGAAGCAACGCGGGGATGACTGCTGAGACGCTTCAGCAGATAGTCACCTTTGTTCCTGACTTCTGAAAGAAGCTGCTTATCAAGTCTGTTCACAATGGATACCGCTCCTGCACAAGCCACAGGGTTTCCGCCGAACGTGGATCCGTGATCCCCGTGTCCAAAAACATGCTCAACACGTTCACCCAGCATGCATGCCCCGATCGGAAGGCCGCCGCCAAGCCCCTTTGCCGTGCTGACCACATCAGGATGGATGCCGGCATGCATATAGGCGTAGAGATCCCCCGTGCGCCCATTGCCCGTCTGAACCTCATCCACCATGAGGAGAACATTCTTTTCCCTTGCGAGGCGTTCCACACCCTGCAGGTACGCATCCTCCATCACGCAGACGCCGCCTTCTCCCTGGATGCATTCCACCAGAATGCCCGCCACTTTTTCCTCATCAAGAAGGCGTTCCATGTCCGCAAGATCATTCGGTGCAGCATGGACAAACCCGGGCGTCAGGGGCTGATACAGTTCGTGATAGTGTTCCTGTCCCGTGGCTGCCAGCGTTGTCAGGGTACGGCCGTGGAAAGAATTTTTCAGCGTAATGATGGTGCTGTATTCTGCACCTTTGTTTTCCGCTGCCCATTTTCTGGCTGCCTTGATGGCGCATTCATTCGCTTCCGCTCCGCTGTTTCCGAAAAAGACCTTCTTCATGCCGGTCAGCTGGCAGAGCTTTTCTGCCAGAATCGCGCAGGGCTCTGTATAGTAAAGATTGGAGGTATGCTGCAGAACCTTAAGCTGCGATACAACAGCATCTGTCCAGACCCCATCTGCAATGCCAAAGGAGGTGACAGCAATGCCGCTGCCCATGTCAATATATTCTTTTCCGCTTTCATCGTATACCAGAGAGCCGTTTCCCCGCACCAGCGTTACCGGGAAGCGCCCATAGGTATTGGCCACAAAAGTCTGGTCCAGCTGCTGTATTCTGCCGCTCATCTTAAGCTCCCTCTCTCCATCTTGCATGCTTTTCCGCCTGTCTGCACCTTCAGGCCTGAATCATGGTGCCGGCGCCCTGATCCGTCAGAAGTTCCATGAGAATGGCATGGGGTACCCTGCCGTCCAGAATGATAACCTTCCGCACCCCTTGTTCAATAGCCGAAACGCAGCATTCCACCTTTGGGATCATGCCGCCCGAGATGATCCCATCCGCCTGCAGCTGCTTTGCTTCAGCAACAGTCATCAGGGGAATCAGGCTGGAAGGATCCTCCCGGTTCCGGAGAATCCCGTCAATATCCGTCATCAGGATCAGACGCTTGGCACCAAGGCTGCCTGCCAGTGCTGCAGCGGCTGTGTCTCCATTGATGTTGTAGATATTGCCCTGCATATCACACCCCAGTGTGGATACCACAGGAATGTAACCCTTTTCCAGCAGATCCAGTACGGGCTGCACATTGACTTTGGTAACCGTTCCCACATAGCCAAGGCGCGGATCCCTGGGCTCAGCCAGGATCAGCCGCCCGTCCATGCCGGAAATGCCCACTGCCCGGGCACCTTTGACTGCCAGCAGGTTCACCAGCGTCTTGTTGATTTTTCCTGCCAGCACCATCTGGACAATATCCACCGTCTCCCTGTCGGTCACCCGCAGGCCATCGACAAATACGCTTTCCTTGCCCATTCTCCGCATGGTTTCCGTGATTTCCGGACCGCCTCCGTGAACCAGAACCACGCGCACACCGATCAGGTGCAGAAGGACTATGTCCTCCATGACCTGCTGCTTGAGTTCTTCGTTGATCATGGCGTTTCCGCCGTATTTGACCACCACGATGGACCCGGTATAGCGCTGAATGTTCGGCATGGCCTGAACCAGCACTTCAGCCCTCTGGCTGTTTGTGAAACTGCTTTCCATATACTTCTCCCCTGCCCTCAGGTCCGATAGTCCCCGTTGATTTTGACATAATCATACGTCAGGTCGCATCCCCAGGCCCGTGCCTCTGCACTGCCCTCATGCAGCGTCACCAGAATGTCGATTTCCTTTTCCAGCAGGATTTCCTTGGCTTTTTCCTCGGAAAAATCAACGCCGCTGCCGTCCCTGCATACCTGGATTTCTCCCTTGTCAGAGGAGAAGGATACATCCACTCTGGATACATCAATCTGTACACCGGCATAACCCAGGGCACAGAGAATCCGTCCCCAGTTGGCATCTGCGCCAAACATGGCCGCTTTCACCAGGCTGGAACAGATCACAGATTTGGCCAGATTTCTGGCGTCCTCCTCCGTGACAGCACCCGTCAGCCTGCATTCCAGGAGCCGGGTGGCTCCCTCGCCGTCACCTGCGATTTCACGGCAGAGCTGGATGGTCACCGTGTTCAGGGCTTTCATAAAGATCTTAAAATCATCCCCGTCCTCCGTAATGACAGGATTGCCTGCAAGGCCATTGGCCAGAATGCAGCAGGTGTCATTGGTGGATGTATCACCGTCCACACTGGTCATATTGAAGGTGGACTGTACATCATGGGACAGGGCCTTCTGCAGCATCTCATGGGAAATGGCTGCATCCGTGGTGATGAAAACCAGCATGGTGGCCATGTTGGGATGGATCATGCCGCTTCCCTTGGCGATACCGCCAAGATGACAGGTTTTTCCCTGGATTTCAAAGGAAACAGCAGCCATTTTCGGCTTTGTGTCCGTTGTCATGATGGCCTGTTCCGCCAGCAGGGAGCCTTCGCAGCTTTCCTGAAGGCCGCTGAAGAGTTCCTCCATGCCGTTTTCAATGGGCTCTATGGACAGAGGCTGTCCGATCACCCCGGTGGATGCAACAATGATGTCGTCCTCCGGAATGCCGGTAACCCTGCTGCAGACGGCCGCCATGCGGTTCGCCTTTTCAAGGCCGTCACTGTTGCATGTGTTGGCGATACCGCTGTTGCAGATGACAGCCTGGGCAATGCCATTTGAAAGATGTGCCTGGTCCACATAAATCGGGGCACCTTTGACCAGGTTGGTTGTGTATACGGCTGCTGCCTGACAGGGGACATCGGATACAATCAGGCCAAGATCCAGTTTGGAACGGTTGCGCCGGATGCCGCAGTGAATGCCGTTTGCCCGGAAACCCTTTGCAGCGCAGACGCCGCCTTCGATCAATTCATACATATGCTTTCCATCTCCTAATGTCAGTCGTTCCGGGTAACCAGCCCTGTGGTTTCCTCTGCGCCCAGAACCAGGTTCATGCACTGAATGGCGGCGCCGCTGGCGCCCTTGCCCAGATTGTCATAGCGGGCAATCAGCAGGATGCGGTCCTTATTGCCCCGCACGGTAATGCTCATGCTGTCAAGACCTCTGAAGGCAGAGGCTGAGCAGAAACCGTCTTCGTCTTCATCCAGGCAGCGGATGACACCGGTGGTGTAGTATGCACGGTACATCTCCTTCAGTGTCTCCGGGTCCGCATCCTTCTTAAGGTCATGTGTAAACAGCGGAACCGTAACCTCCATGCCCTGGTCAAAGTCGGCCACAATGGGACAGAAAATGGGGGTGACCGCAAGGCCTGTCATGGCGGTCATTTCAGGAAGATGTTTGTGTGCCTGGGAAAGGCCGTACTGACGGGGTGCCTTAAGAAGCGGGTCCCGGTCTTCCGCTTCGTACTGGGCAATCATACGCTTGCCGCCTCCGGTGTACCCTGTCAGGGAAAAGCAGGTAAGGGCTGCATCCTCAGAAAGGAATCCTCCTTCCATAAGAGGCCGCACCAGAGCGATGAATCCGCTGGCATGGCAGCCGGGCACCGCGATGCGTTTCCCTGTGCGGATGGCTTCCCTCTGTCCTGTGCACAGTTCCGGCATGCCGTATACCCAGCCCTTTGCCGTCCGGTGGGCCGTGGAGGTGTCCAGTACCACCGTATCGGGATTTTCCACCATGTCAGCTGCTTCCATGGCAGCACTGTCCGGCAGACACAGAAAAGCGATGTCACTGGCATTGAGGGCTTCCCGGATGGCATCCGGATCCTTCCGTTTCTCCTCGCTGAGCTTTATCAGCTGAAGTTCTTCCCGCCCAGCCAGACGCTCATGGATCTTAAGCCCTGTAGTCCCCGCCGCGCCGTCAATGAATACCTTCTTCATGGAGGTCATCCCCTTCCGGTTATGCATATAATCAATAATTATGCATTTCACGTGAATAATTATGCACTTCATCCATTTCTTGTCAAGGACTCGCACCGAAGATGGTGCGTTTAAGCAGAAAAAGGACACGGCCTTTCCTGCCCGCCATGGCTGAAGCGTTGTTATTCTATTCATTTTCAATAGGAATGCCACCATACTCAAGGCATATACAGAAAAAAAACAACAAAACTATCTTTTCGCAATCTGCAAGAATGACGCCGGAGTTCAGAAGGAATATGCTGCTTTCGGGCGAATGTACAATACGACCCATTTTCAGTATTTATTCATGGAGGTTTATCCCATGGGCGAAACTGTCATTTTTATGGATGCGTCCGCCGACCTCATGGCCAGTTATGCACAGGAACATGATGTGCACTGCGTCCCCATGACCTGCGTGTCCGGCGGCAGCTCCTTTGTTCTTTCCGGCTTCCAGACGCCTGACGAAATACAGGCTTTCTACAGGGAAATGCGCCAGGGGAAAATGGTTTCCACCAGCCAGATTTCCCCGGACGAATATGTCACAGCTTTCCGTCCCTTCCTGGAAAAGGGCTGTGATATTCTGTACCTGGCCCTTTCTTCAGGTCTGACCGGCACATGCACCCAGGCAGCAGCCGCAGCGGAAAAGCTTGCCCGGAAGTGCCCCGACGGCCATCTGTATATTGTCGATACCCTCTCCGCCACCGGCGGTATCGGTCTGCTTCTGGAGCAGGCCGTGGCCCTGCGGGACCAGGGACTGCCCTGCAGCGAAATTGCCGACCGGATCCGGGAGATGGCCAAAACCGTATGCCACGTTTTTGTGGTGGAAGACCTGATGCATCTCAGCCGGGGCGGCAGGATTTCCGCGGTATCGGCCGTGTTTGGAACCGCCCTTCAGATCAAGCCCATTCTGATCATTGATCCGGAAGGCAAACTCACGGTGGTGGATAAGAAGCGGGGCACAAAAGCGGCAATCCACGAACTTCAGGCCCGCTTTGAAAACAGCCGCAATCCCGGGGAGCACCGCGTTTTCATGTGTCATGCAGATGCCAAGCCCCTTGTCCAGCCCCTGAAGGATGCGATTCTGGCCGCAGACCCGCAGGCTGAAATCATCTCTCCCCTGCTCTCCCCCGTCATCGGTGCCCATACCGGCCCCGGCATGATCTCCGTGATCTTCTTCGGCGACCGCAGCAAACTCGCCTGATGCATTCTGCACACAGATAAACACATACTGAGCATAAAACACAGCCGGTACAGGTAACTGCATGCCGGCTGTGTTTTTGAAATCCTTTATGTTTCTGATTTTTCTGTCTGTTCTTATGCCCTGTTCTTCCTGCATGGCAGCACAGAAGGCTTTTTCGCTTCTTCCGGGTGCTTACAGATCGATTCCTTCAAAACCGTTCCACACCGGTTTTCCCTCGTACTGCCTTATGGGACGCCGTCCCTCAAGTGCTTCATACACGGCGGTAGCCAGCGCTTCCTGCTCCATTTCTCCCGGATAAACCGAGATCTCCGCGATCCATCCGCACATGCTGCGGATACCGGAAACCACATCCGGAAAACGCATGTACCCGCCGGTAAGCAGGATGCCGTCCACGCTGCCCTGCAGTACAGCGGCCATCTCCCCGATCATCTTCCCGATCTGATAGATCATGCCATTCCAGACCAGCACTGCTTTCGGATCGCCTTCAAGAACGCGCCGGTGCACGGCATCCCCGTCCGCTGTGCCGAACATGCTGACAAACCCGCCTGAGCGGGAACACATCTTCCGCACCTCATCCGTTCCATGCCGGTCAATGTAATCCAGCAATGGAAGGACCGGAACAGAACCGATGCGGGTCGGCGTATAGGGACCGTCTCCGCCTGCACCCACGTTTCCGTCAATCATGCGCCCCTTCCGGTGGGCATTCACTGTGATGCCCCCGTCAATGTGCGCCACGATGAAATTGCAGTCTTCGTACCGCTTTCCCATCTTTGCGGCATGGGTGCGGGCCACAGCCTTCTGGTTGAGCACATGGAACTGGGCATTTCTGTACACACCCTGTATGCCGGTCAGCCGGGCCTCATCGATGAGCTCATCCACATTGGTGGGGTCCAGGGTATACGCCGGCTTTCCCGTTTCCCTGCCAAGGACATAGGCCAGCATGACCCCCAGCTTGGCTGGGTGGTCGCTTCCGCCCACCGCCTGCAGTGTATCCTGATAAAGGGTTTCATCAATCCCCGTCACGCCCTCATGCTGGCTGTAGGCACTGCCGCCCCGGCCAACAAAGACGTCCACATTTTCCAGCTTCTCCCCGTGCTTTCTGAGCACATCCAGGATCAGCTGCCTTCTGAAGGGCATCTGATCGTTCACATGGGGAAAGCGGAGGAGTTCCGGAGCATCATGAAAGATGTTCTCTTCAAAGACAGCTTCAGTGTTTTCATACAGACTGATCTTTGTGGAAGTGGAACCGGGATTGATCACCAGCAGTTTCATGGCATCTAAGGCTCCTTTACATCGTCAGACCTTATTGTAACATGCACATGGCTGCATTGCAATGTGTTTGACGGGCATGTATAATCTTTTCAGTGCCCTCAATACTTTGCATATCATCTTCCCGCCCGGGCAGGCTGCGGATCCGCATCCCCTCCGGCCGGATAAAACCCGTCTGTACTCTGCCTGACAGATAATGGAGGCTTTCTGACATATGGAACAAGATCTGTACGATTCCTTCCTGCATCCGGACAGGTCCTACGGTCCTGTCCCCTTCTGGTTTTTGAATGACACCCTGACC
Source organism: uncultured Clostridia bacterium (assembly GCA_946627565.1). Classification (GTDB taxonomy): domain Bacteria; phylum Bacillota; class Clostridia; order Christensenellales; family Aristaeellaceae; genus UBA2943. The sequence goes on along the minus strand of CAMOVR010000002.1, from coordinate 81,219 downwards.
CGTTCGGAAATCCGGCGGCAGCTGGAAGACTTTTCCCGTCACGGCGTCCCCGGCGTCGTGGTCCATCCCCGCATGGGATTTGACACGGATGTTCCCTATCTTTCCCCCCTGTTCTTTTCCTGGATGACCTTCATCTGTGAAACCGCCAGAGATCTTGGCATGTTCATCTACCTGTACGATGAGGGCATGTACCCCTCCGGATCCGCCTGCGGCCAGGTTGTCAGGGAAAACCCGGCATATGCCGCCATGGGACTGGCCATGCTCCCGGAGCCGGAGAGCGGGTGCTCCGTGGCGGCCTGCCTTGCCATTCCCTGTGAAAACGGAACCCTTTTCTACAGCCGTGCCCGGGAAGTGCACAGCCCCTCAGATATCCGGGAAGGGGAAGTGCTCCGGTACTTCTGCGTTGTCAGAAGCCGCGGCACCATCCGGGGCCTTCGGCCCGAGGAGGATGACGGACAGCCTCTGGCGCCTGCTGCGGCAGACCTTCTGAACCCGGAAGCGGTGGCCTGCTTTATCCGTCTGACCCATGAAAAGTATTATCAGGCCCTGTCCCCCTTCTTCGGCACCACGGTGCGGGCCATGTTCACCGATGAACCCAGCCCCCTGGGACGCAATCCCAGGCACGGGCTGGTACCCTGGACGGAAGGGTTTGAGCAGGAATGGCTTCAGGCCGGCATGCGCCCTGAAGACCTTCCCTATCTCTTCCCGGAAGGCGCTGAAGGAACTCAGGAAAAACCTGACGAAGCAGAGAAAGAAAAAATCGGAAAAGTCCGCAGAACCCATGACCTGCTGGTCCTTTCCAGAATGGAACGCACCTATTACAGGCTTTTGCGGGACTGGTGCGACGCCCACGGCATTCTGCTGACGGGCCATCCCGCCCGGCCTGACACCATGCATCCGGAACGCATTTTCTCCATGCCCGGACAGGACCTGGTCTGGGGCTGGGTGGCCCCCGGACAGACTGCCACCCACGGGCCTGAAAGCACGCTGGCGCAGTGCGCTGCCGATACATCCCTTGCCCTGGGCATTCCCCAGAGCCTGTGCGAATGTTTCGGCTGCTGCGGGCCCGCTGAAAGCCAGTGGGGTATGACGCTGGGGGATATGAAGTGGCTCACAGACTGGATGGCCGTCCGGGGCATTTCCCGTCTGGTCCCCCATGCCTTTTTCTACAGCCTGCGCAAGCCTGAGGCCCGGGCGGACCGGCCGCCGGATGTGGGGCCCAACAACACCTTCTGGCGCTATTACCTGGATTTTGCCGAATACATTGCCCGCCTGAGCTTTCTGAATACGGGACGGTTTTCCCTGGCTGGCACGGGCATCCTCACCGATGGGAGTTCCCTGGACGATGAGGCGGCGGCCCTTATGTATGAAAACCAGGTTCCCTTCCACTTCGTGTATATAGAAGACCTTCTCACAGGCAGAATGGAAAACGGAAAGCTGCTGCTTCCCGGCATGCACCTGAGCCATCTCCTGGTGCCCGCATCCCTCAGTCTGAGTACCCGCCACCTGGATGCCCTTGAGCGCTTTAAGGCCATGGGCGGCAATGTGGTGCATCTGCAAAACGGATGTCCTGACCCGGAAACGTTCCCAAAGCCTCTGTCATTTACGCATAACAGGCATGTGCGGACCAGCTGGCAGAAGAGGGACGGGGCGGACATCGTAATGGTCTTTTACGAGCGTCCCCAGGAGCCTGTTGCAGAACCGCTTGAGTGCTCCCTTCCCAGGAAGCGCTCCGTTGAAATCTGGGATCCCTGGAGCGGCGAGAGGAGCATAAAGGGGGTTCAGGATACCTTCAGCCTGTACATCCGGCCGGGACAGCTGCTGGTGCTTACCCTGTCCGATACGCCATCCGCTCTTTCCGAAACAGGTTCCGAATCAGATTCTGACGCAGATTCTGACGCAGATGCCGGTTTCATTCAGGTATCAAACCGGCATATGGAAAACCAGCTTGAGCAGATTGCACCCGGAACCTACCGTCTGAAAGTGCATGCGGATGAGGGCACCATGCGTGCGGAACTGCTCCTGACCGGCGTTCACACCTATGCCACCCTGTTTCTTGACGGGGAGGAAGTGGGCCACTGCCTGACGGAACCCTATGTATTTGACCTGACCCATGTCATACATCCCGGGGAAAATGACCTGATCATCCTGACGGCCCCCTGTCCTGTCACAAAGATGGACGGTATCCCCTGGAAAACGGGCATAGACGGGGCTGTCATCTTCACGTTCTGGAAAAAGAACCCGGACCGCAAGTAAGAAAAGGATTTCCGTGCACAGCGGCGAATTGATAACGATACTGTACATTAACCAGCCAGGAGGGATATGATGGTCCATTCCAATCCACTGCAGCGTGAAGTTGACGCTTCCAACCGTTTTATCACCATGGGCGAAATCATGCTGCGGCTGACACCGCCCAACTATGAGAAGATCCGTATGGCCACATCCTTTGAGGCATCCTATGGCGGCAGCGAAGCCAACATTGCCATGGCCCTTGCCAACCTGGGCATGGATGCCACCTTCTTCTCCGTTGTCCCCAACAATTCCCTGGGGAAAAGCGCCATCCGCTGGCTGCGTTCCAACGATGTGCACTGCACGCCCATGATCCTGACCACGCCCCAGGAAACCCCCACCCACCGTCTGGGTTCCTACTATCTGGAAACCGGTTTCGGCATCCGCCCCAGCCAGGTCACCTACGACAGAAAGCACAGCGCCATCTCTGAATACGATTTCTCCGGCGTGGATCTGGACAGGCTGCTGGACGGGTTCACCTGGCTGCACCTGAGCGGTATCACCCCGGCTCTGTCCGGCAACCTGCGCACCGTCATTCTGGACATGCTCCGGGTGGCGAAAGAGAAGAATATTACCGTAAGCTTCGACGGCAATTTCCGTTCCTCCCTGTGGACCTGGGAGGAGGCCCGGGACTTCTGCACCCAGTGTCTGCCCTATGTCAATATTCTCTTTGGCATTGAACCCTACCATCTCTGGCGGGATGAAGCGGATCACAGCAAGGGAGACTGGAAGGACGGCGTGCCCCTGCAGCCCAGCTATGAGGAGCAGGATGAAGTTTTCCAGGCTTTCATTGAGCGCTATCCCAATCTGACCTGTATTGCAAGGCATGTCCGCTATGCGCATTCCGGCTCGGAAAACAGCCTGAAGGCCTATATGTACTATGAAGGGCATACCTTTGAGAGCAAGCTGTTCACCTTCCATATCCTGGACCGTGTGGGCGGCGGCGACGCCTTTGCCAGCGGCCTGATCTACGCCATGATGAACCACTACAAGCCCATGGACATGATCAATTTCGCCGTAGCTTCCTCGGCCCTGAAGCATACCATCCACGGGGATGCCAACATCATTGACCAGGCGGACACCATCCGGAACCTCATGAACATGAGCTACGATATCAAACGGTAAAACAATCAGCAAAAACAAAAAGGGCCGGCGGCCCTTTTTGTTATGCATCTCCAAGCGGTCTGAGCATGGTCCTGTCCACTCTTCTGAAAAACAGAAGACAGATCAGGAGGGACATCGACTCCGCAATGACAAAGCTCCACCACACGGCGCCCACGTCATGGGTCAGCGTACTGAGAAGCCAGGCGCTGGGAACCAGCAGCACCAGCTGCCGGCAGAGGGAAATGATCAGGGAATACATGCCTTTGCCCACAGCCTGGAAGACAGTGGACAGCGTGATGCCCACGGCTGCCGGCAGGAAGCACCAGCAGATGGTCCGCAGGGCCGGAACGCCCATGGCCGTCAAGGCCGCGTCCCCGCCCTCCTGTTCAAAGAGGGACAGCAGCGCTTCCGGGAAGAGGAGGAAGGCAGCCATGCCAACCCCGAGAATGGCCGCGGCATAGGTGAGGCTCACCCGGATGCCGCTGTAGACCCGGCTGCGCTGCCGGGCACCGTAATTGTAACCCACGATGGCCACCATGCCGCTGCTCAGGCCAAATACAGGCATGAAGACAAAGGACTGAAGCTTGAAATAGACACCCAGGACATTTACGGCAACAGCCCCATAGGCCACCAGGATCATGTTGAGCATGATGTTCATCAGGGAACCTATTGCCTGCATCACCATGCTGGGCAGGCCCACACTGAGAATGTCCCGGATGCACCGGGAACGGATGGCAAACTCCTTTACATCAAGCCGCAGCTCCGTGTTCTTTTTCTGGTTGAGGAGAAAGCCCACCGTCATGCTGACCCACTGGCCGATGACTGTGGCCACCGCAGCGCCAAGGGCTCCCAGCCTTGGAAACCCGAGAAGGCCGAAAATCATGATGGGATCCAGCACAATGTTGGTCAGTGCACCGCTCATCTGCGTTGTCATGGAAAGGACGGTATTTCCGGTGGACTGCATCATCCTTTCAAAGAGCACCGCCATGAAAACACCGAAACTGAAGGTGGTCACTGTGCCCAGATACTGATAGCCGTGTTCACGGACCGCGTCAATGACATCCGCGCTGAGGCCTTCTGAAAGAAGGTCAATCACAGGCCGGGTCAGAAAAAGGCCGAAAATCAGAAACAGCAGGAAGCCGCAGAGGGAAAGGAACAGGCCGTTCCATGCCGCTGACCGGGCCTCGTCCGGACGCTTCTCACCGAGCCTGCGGGAGATCAGGCTGTTCATGCCTGTACCAAGACCGACGCTGACGGCCACGATGAGCATCTGCACCGGCATGGCCAGGGAAACGGCTGTCAGGGCCCGGGAGTCAAAGCGGGCAATAAAGATACTGTCCACCACATTGTACAGTGCCTGGATCAGCATGCTGACCATGATGGGCACCGAGATGGTGGGAACAAGTTTTGTCATGGGCATGCTTCCGAGCATGCGGGAACGTTCCGACGGCTGATGACTCAATTTTGTCTTCCTCCTGGAAAAGACTGAAATGATATCTGCCCATCCGGGCACCGGGGTATTATACACCATGCCCGTATTCCCGCAACTTTTCGTTCTTTCATCCCTGTCTGCCTCTGCTTTTCCTTCTTTTTTTCCTGTTATTTGGCCCTGTTTTTTTGCCCTCTTTCCCGTTTTGACAGGCAGGACCATGCTGTTGTAGAATGCATAGCAGGTGTCCGGGATGCAAAGCAAGCATACCCCGCCCAGCACCTGTATTCCGGATGCGCATAAGCCGGCATGGGCTTGGACATTCCGGAGCCCTGAAGCAGCCAAATCTCCGGCACCTGTCTCACCTTAAATCCGCATCGTTCATGTATTTCAGCCTTTTGCGCTGACCCTTTTCAGAAGGAGAGAAAACCATATGATCAAGCTGTATGACAGCGGCATGTATCTTGTCGGAGGCACCGAACTGGTCCCGGAAGCGGAAAGCGCCCGGATCCCCGGCAGCCCCGTAAACCGGGAGGAAGCCCGGAAGGGCACCATCGCCTACGGCATCCTCAAGGCACACAACCGCTCCGAAGACATGGAGCACCTTCGTCTCCGCTTTGATGCCATGGCTTCCCACGATATCACCTTCGTGGGAATCATTCAGACAGCCAGGGCTTCCGGCATGGACCATTTCCCCATGCCCTACGTGCTCACCAACTGTCATAACACCTTGTGTGCCGTGGGCGGCACCATCAATGAGGACGATCATATCTTCGGTCTCTCCGCTGCCCGGAAATACGGCGGCATCTTTGTTCCTCCGCATATTGCCGTCATTCATCAGTACATGCGGGAAATGCACGCCGGATGCGGGAAGATGATCCTGGGTTCCGACTCCCATACCCGCTACGGCGCCCTGGGCACCATGGCCATTGGCGAGGGCGGGGGCGAGCTGGTCAAGCAGCTTCTGGAAGACACCTATGATGTGGCCTATCCCGGTGTTGTGGCAGTCTATCTCGACGGAAAGCCCGCACCGTATGTTGGCCCGCAGGACATCGCCCTAGCCATCATCGGGGCTGTGTTCAAATCCGGATTTGTCAAGAACAAGGTCATGGAATTCGTGGGCCCCGGCATTAAAGAAATGACCACGGACTACCGCAACGGCATCGATGTCATGACCACGGAGACCACCTGCCTTTCCTCCATCTGGTGCACGGATGATGAGACAAAGTCCTTCCTCAGGGCCCATGGCCGCGAAGAGGATTACCGCCCGCTGCGTCCGGCGGATGTGGCCTATTATGATGCCTGCGTGTATGTGGACCTGTCCACCATCAAGCCCATGATTGCCCTTCCCTTCCATCCCTCCAATGTCTATGAGATTGACGAACTCAACGCCAATCTTTCCGATATTCTCTCCTCCGTGGAAAAGGAAGCTGCAAAGGTATCCGGCGGAAGGGCACCCTTTACGCTGCTGGACAAGATCGAAAACGGCCATCTCCGGGTACAGCAGGGCATCATTGCAGGCTGTGCCGGCGGCAACTATTCCAATGTGGTGGAGGCTGCCAATCTGCTCAGGGGCAGGGACTGTGGGAACGGCTCCTTCAGCCTGTCCATCTATCCCTCCTCTCAGCCTGTGCTCATGAACCTGACCCGGCAGGGCTATATCGCCTCCCTCATGGAGAGCGGCGCCATTATCCGCACGGCTTTCTGCGGACCCTGCTTCGGTGCCGGCGACACCCCCGCCAACAATGCCCTTTCCGTCCGTCACTCCACCCGCAACTTCCCCAACCGGGAGGGTTCCAAGCCCGGCAATGCCCAGATGGCAGCCGTCGCCCTCATGGACGCCCGTTCCATTGCCGCCACCGCAGCCTGCCATGGCGTGCTGACTTCCGCAGCTGCCTTTGACACATGGGGCGATGTGCCTGAATACACCTTTGATCCCGGCATCTACGAAAAGAGGGTGTACAATGGCTTTGGCAAGCCCGGCAGCGGAGAGCTTGTTCTGGGGCCCAACATCAAGGACTGGCCGAAGATGAGCCGCCTGACGGATAACATTCTGCTCAGGGTATGCTCCAGGATTCTGGACCCGGTCACCACCACGGACGAGCTGATTCCCTCCGGGGAAACCTCTTCCTACCGCTCCAACCCCCTGGGACTGGCTGAATTCACCCTCAGCCGCCGGGATCCGGCCTATGTGGGGCTTTCCAAGGCAGTGGACGTCCTGGAAAAGGCCAGGGCAAAGGGTGAGGATCCCTGTGGGTTGGATGCTTCCCTGAAGGAAGTCTACGATGCCATCCATGCCATTGACGGCATGGAAAACGTGGATCCCATGGCAACGGAAATCGGTTCCATGATCTACGCCATCAAACCCGGCGACGGGTCCGCCCGGGAACAGGCTGCCTCCTGCCAGAGGGTCATCGGGGGCCTTGCCAATATCACCAGGGAATATGCCACCAAGCGTTACCGTTCCAACGTGATCAACTGGGGCATGATTCCCTTCCAGATGGAAGGGGACCCGGATTTCGATGTGGGCGACTGCATCTTTGTCCCCGGCATTCGCTCCGCCCTGGACGGGGATATGAAGGATATCCCTGCCTGGCTGATCCGGAACGGAAAAGCAGAGCCCCTGCACCTGTATATCACCGAGATGACGGATGATGAAAAGCGCATCGTCAAGGCCGGCTGCCTGATCAACTATAACCGGGAAAGAAAAGGTCTGTAACACCCGGGGAAAGCGTCGGATTATCTCAAAAACCAAAAGCCTCCCACAACCTGTGGGAGGCTTTTTGATATGAACCGGATCTGAAGCCCTGTCTCAGGCGGGCTGTCAGGACCCCATAAGGCGTCCGGCCTCATCCCAGAGAATATGGAAAAAGGCTGTGTCCCTGGGGTAGCTGGTAAAGGACATGCCGGGAAAAAGCCTGTCCAGAAGCTGCTCCACAGCCGGGCGGCCAATCCTGTCCTCAAGGGTGCAAAGCATCCGGTAGTCCAGCACGGCTTCCTTCGAGATCATGCCGCGAAGTGACTCCCCCGGCACCCCGCCTTCTTCCGGATAGACCAGGAAGGGATCCCCGGATGGGAATGCGCCGTCCGCATCGGTGGATTCATGCGGATCCAGATGACGGACGGAATACTGGGAATTGTAGAAATTAAAGCCCCATTGCAGGAAGCCCTGCAGCCCTGCTCTGTACAGCAGCACCCCCATGATCCTGTGCCGCCTTTGCGGCATGGCGATAAACCGGTTGGGCACCTTTTCACACTGGGCGGTGCAGTAGTAACCGAAAAGGGGCTTCACCCCTGCCTCAAGGAAGGGTTCGATCTGGTCAATGGCGCACACCGGGGTCTGCACCAGCCCTTCCCGCCAGAATTCGATGTGGGACAGGGCATCCAGCATGCGGCAGCCCTGAAGGTATTCCCGTACCACCTCAACTGCCCTTGCATACTGGGGAAGGTCCTGAAGCCCCGGTTCGTCCGAGATATGGAACCAGGTGTGTTCAAGGACGCCAAGCCCCTCAAGGTGCTCCCTGAGAGACGGCAGGAAGACCCGGAGGAAGGCAAGATAGTCTTCCCCTGTGCCCGGGGTATCCCAGCCAAAGATGCGCACCTCTTCGCCCTCTTTATTGACTGCCATGATCTTGGGGGCATATTTTGCCCCCCACTGGGTGAAGAGATGGGAGCATTCGATCTCCCGGATCCCGCACCGCTGTGCCAGACGGATCCAGCGGTCCAGAAGCGTGTAGTCAAAGGTGTAGCCGTCCCTGCAGGATACCCTGACCAGCTGCACCGTGGTTCTTTCCCCGCCCTCCCCGGTATCCAGGGGCGGCGTAAAAAGCGGGGTGTACAGCATGTTCACGCCGTGTTCGGCCGCAGCGCGGATAAAGTTTTCCAGGATCTTCCAGTGTTCTTCTGAAAAGACAGGCACATTGTAATAATCCGCCAGGCAGTCCGCATGGAACCACTCCGTATGATGAAGCCTCAGGGGAACCATTTCCGGAAGGGTGCGAACCGTAAGGGAAAGTGCATCGTCCCCGCAGGCGATCTCCAGCTCTGTTTCCCCCGTTTCCCATGGCCTTATGCTCACAAATATGCTCTGCCAGTCCGGGGACGGGGAAAAACCGGGATGTTCCAGTTCCACCAGACGGTCCGGATACATGCCGGGCTCCGTGAACAGGTAGTCCTCATCCCGCCTTTCATTGCACGGGCGCCTGCAGGGCACACGCTCCACACGATATGTGCGGATGTCCCCTCTGAAGCCCATCGTCAGCTGAAGAGGGATCTCCGTCCTGCATGCCACCTGCAGATGAACCCATTCCCCGCAGGCAGCGTACAGACACGTTTCCTGAAGAGCCCTGGGCTCCTGATCCGGCATGACATGGTCAAGGGATGACACCAGAAAAACACGGTAATCCTGCCTCTGCAATTCCCGCATGGCTTATTCCTCCTGTTTGTTTCGGCTTATTCCTTTTCTTCCCTTATCCCCTTTGCATCTGCTACAGCACAGATACCAGCAGGGACACCAGTGGGATGGTCAGTATGGATGCTGTGGTGGACAGGAACACCAGACCGGAGGCGAAGTTCACATCCGTCCTGTATTCTATGGCCAGAAGACTGGTGGTGGTCATGGTGGGAATGGCGCTGATGAGCATGAGCAGGATGCTCTCCATGCCGGTGGCAAAGTTTCTGACACAGAGGTAAATGACCACAGGAAGCAGCAGCTGGCGGATGAAAACAAAGACCAGCATGGGTTTCAGGTTCCCGGACAGATGTCTGTCCATGTAACAGATGTTGACGCCCAGGATGATGAGGCCCAGGGTCCCGGACGTGCTGCCCACGGCGTCCACCGCATCCAGGAGGACAGCGGGGAGTGGCACCTTCAGGGTGGTCAGGGCCAGGGCGATGAGGATGCCGGTGAGCATGGGGCCGAAAAGCCGTTTCAGGAAGGCCTTTCCTTCCATCCCGCCTGCCCCTTCCGTGTAAAAATACAATCCCACGGTCCACACAAACAGCACGTCAAGTGCCACCAGAATGGGGATGTACGCCTGTCCCTCACCCCCCGGGAACACGGACAGAAGCAGGGGCACCAGCAGGAAGCCCACATTGCCCCCGATCATGCCGCCCCGGAAAGAGTTGCGCTGCGGGAAACGCATGCGCAGCATCCACGCCCCCGCAGCACCCGCCAGGGTCAGAAGCACATAGACCCCGGCCTGCATAAGCACAAAGGCACCTTTTTCCGCAAAGGACGCAAAGGTGGTGCCGTTGCGGAAAATCAGGGAGATCTGCAGAGCGGGCAGCAGAATCCGGACAATGAGATGGGAAAAGACCGGCAGGCTCTCCCTTGTTATGAGGCGGGTTTTCCCCAGCACAAATCCCAGCATCATGAGAAGGAAAAAGTAGATCATCTTCGATGAGATCAGAGGAAAAACGTCCATCCTGCCCTCCATGCCGAGGAAGAGATCCCGCGGCAATATGTTTTGTCATGCCCCGTATCTTATGTTCAGCCCTCCAGGGAGCACACGGCGCATATTTCCTTCTCCCGGGGATAAAACATAAGACGGTTCCCCGCAGGGAACGCGGCCTGCCTGACCCCGTCCATGTACAGGACGGCTTCCTCCCCGTCGCTTTGCAGCAGGAAGCTGTGTCCCATGCCCTCCCGCTCATATGTAAAGGTTTCCCCGCGGACGGCAGAGCATACAAGCTCCTCCCGCTCCATATCCAGGCCTTCCCGGTGGGAAAGGTATTCCAGTGCCGCCAGCATGGTGGGGCCGTAGGCGTCCTGGAAGGGTTCGCTGTCGCCTTCCTTAAGGGGCATATGGCTCATGAGGCCCACCCGGCTGGGTTCCCCCGTAAAGGGATCAAACTGCTGGGTGTAGCGGTACCCTCCCCGGATCAGGGCAGACAGAAACCGGTTCCCGATCTCCGTCACGGTACCGTACATGCCGTACCTTTCCAGTGCCAGAATGGCCCGCTGAAAGGTGAGTCCCTCGCACTGCCCGGACCAGTTGTTCTCAGGGGCATTCCGGAAATCCGGATCAGAAACCGCCACGGAAGGCAGGGGCATGGGTGTCCAGAATTCCTCCGGTTTCAGCAGATGCCGCTTTACAAAAGTCTGTGCCATGTCAGGTTCAAAGCTTCCCCAGTACATGCAGCGCAGATTGTTGTGCACCAGCTGCGGCAGCGTGCGGCCCTGCCGGTCCCGGTCAAAGGCGGCACCCTTCTCTTCGTCCCAGAAGACCCGCCTCAGGGTCTTAAGGATATGGGATGCCCTCTCCTGCCATATTTCCGCCTGGTCTTCCCTTCCCCGGATCTGTCCGATCTCCCGCAGAGTGTCCGCTGCAGCGTATGCCCAGCTGGTCACATCCATGCTCTGCATGGGGACTACCCGGAAGCCTTCCGGTGCCCTGTCCTCTGTCCAGTAGCAGGGACTGTCCCCGTACCGCAGGGCATTGTCCTCCCCCGTGTCATATACGCAGAAGCTCTGGAAGGCGCCGTTTTCAGGATTCATACGGAATGTGCGGAGGTACTCGTACATGCCTTCCAGACCCGTCTTCAGCAGGGAAAGGAAAGCCGGATCCCGGTCCGTCAGATAATACATGTTCAGGGCATGCCAGGGGAAGCAGAAGCCCTGGAACTTGTTGAATTCCGGTACCACACTGCCGTCCTCCGCAAGGCGGATGGAACCGGGCATGCGCCCGTCTGAACGCTGATTGAGCAGAAAAAGCCTTGAATTGTTCAGGGCGGCCTCCATGTCATAGGCGGCAAACATTTCCCCGCCCATGGGCTGTGTCTCAAGCCAGATCTTCTCATAGCCGCCGCCTTCCACCAGAACACGGCAGGGCCCGAACATATTCAGGTTCTGCCTGCACTTTTCAAGGCAGGTGTCATACAGGTGCTGCAGCTGTTCGTTGTCTGTGACAAAACGGGTTTCCATGCCTGTCTTCTCCTTGTCTGTCCTTCTGCCTTCGCCCGGGCCGTGCTGATTTGCGGCTTCAGATACGTATGCCGGTACCTTCTGTTATCTTCTTGTAATTTTCCCGGTCTGTGGCTCCCTCGGTTGAGATGAGCAGGACCCGGGATTCTTCATTCAGTCCCAGGGCCATGCGCAGATCCTGAAGATGTTCCTCCTGCATGATCTTAACAAGCAGTCCCGTGGTGACAGCCCCGCTTTCCCCGGAGATAATCACCGGGTCCCCCTCCATGGGAGCTGCCAGCGTTCGCATGCCCAGCCTGGAAGCATCATCCCCTGAGGTCAGATAGAAATCCGCCTGCTTTTCCAGCATGCGCTGTGCCATGCAGCACGGTTCCCCGCAGCACAGGCCTGCCATCATGGTCTGCATGTTTCCCTCTGTCCGGTACATCCTGCCGTCCCCGTGCCGCGCTGTCTGATACAGGCAGTCGGCTGCCTCCGCCTCCACCACGGAAATAACCGGCTCTTCCCCGCAGCAGCTGCGGAAAAAGGCGCACAGGGCTGCGGCCATGGTGCCCACCCCGGCCTGCAGAAAGATATGGGTGGGCGTTTTGTCCATCTCTTCCAGAATCTCTGCCCCCAGCGTGAGATATCCCTCCATGATGGTCCCGCAAACCCGGTCTTCTTCCCTGTCCGTGGTGTCCTGCATGAGCATCCAGCCGTTCTTTTCCGCTTCCTCCGCTGCCAGGCGCACCGTGGCATCGTAATCCATGTCCGTAACGCAGACCCGGGCGCCTTCCCGGCGGATGTTTTCCACCCGGTCCTCCGCGCTGCCCGATGGCATGAAAACCACGGCCTTTGTCCCGAACATGCGGGCGGCAAAGGCAACACCCCTGCCGTGATTGCCGTCGGTGGCGGTGGCAAAGGTCATGTCGGCCCGGACCTGTTCCGGGACCGCCTGTATGGCCTCATATGTCAGAGGGGACGGCAGACCCAGCTTTTCCTGCAGACATCTGGCCGCGCACCACAGGCCTCCCAGGCTCTTGAAGGCATGGAGGCCGAAGCGGCTGTCTTCATCCTTGATGCGGATGCTTCCAAGCCCAAGATGCCGGGCCAGGGCCTGCATGTCCTGAAGGCGCGTTGGTTTATAGCCCGGCAGGGATGCGTGAAACGCCCGGACCAGCATGGCTTTGTCCTGATTGCATGCGCTCCCCTGCACCTTCTCCCGTTTTTTTCTGTTGTCAAAGTATGCCATGGCTCATGCCTTTCCGAAGATTGCTTCCAGTTTGTCTGCAAGCACTTTAGCTGCCTGCATGTGACAGCCCCTGCCGGGATGCTGCCGGGCCCCCATGGTCTCCTCTGTGACAGGCGGAAGATACACAAAATGCACACGACTGTCCGTGCGGGCGAATTCCTCCGTCCCCTGCTTCAGTGCCTCCGTCAGGTCCCCGGGGATCATCCCAAGGCACCAGATGATGTGGGCATCCGGGTTCTTTGACCGGACCTGCCTGAGAAAGCGGGCCTGATCCTCCAGGATTGCACGTACACATGCAGGGTCCGGCTTTCCGTCCTGCATGCGCTCGGCAAATTCCTCCCCGGTTTCCGGATTCCGCCACGGGGGCTGGGAGAAGGCGCCGTTGTCATTGGTTCCCAGGTTGATGATGACCGCGTCTGCGGGCCTGGCAGTGAAATCATAGGGTTCCGTGTTTCCCTGGGGACCGCAGACCATGTCGTAGATCCGGGGAATGGCATTGTTTGGATTGTTGTCCCAGGCGCTGCGTATGCCCCAGCCGCTCTGGGAAACGATACGGAAGTCCGCCCCAAGGGCATCTGCCGTCATGCAGGGGAAGGCGTTCTTTGCCGTGCACCAGGCCGGGATCCAGTCCATCTCCATGTTTGCCCCTATGGAGCCCTCCCCGGTGGTGATGCTGTCCCCCACAAACTCAAGGCACAGCTTCCGCCGCCCGGGGGGCGTCACGGTTCCCTCCGCATACAGCCCCGTGATCCACAGCCCGTGTCTGGGATCGTCCTGCATGGGCTGGGTATCCTTCAGGATCCGCACGCGGTGCGCCGCAGCCGGGTCCACATGAGAAAAAAGAGGAAGACGGAAGCTGCCGGGGGAAAGGGGGAAGCGCGCAATCCATGCGCCGTCCACTTCCACGCTCACATAGGGTGCAAAAACGGCCCAGTCAGCCTGCAGGCCGATTTCCAGGTCCTGTCCCTGAAACACAAAATCCAGACCGCTGCCTGTCCAGTACAGGTGCAGCCATGTTTCCTCCCCGTGTTTCTCGCAGGGAGTACGGCCCAGGATGCAGGCTGTGTCAAGTGCGGCCGGTGAAAGATATGTCATAGCGCATTGCCCCCTTCTTTATCTTCTGTCTCTTCCTTCTCCGCATATACCATGGTCTCAATCCCCTGCTCCCTGGCATAGCGGATCATGTCATCCGTACCGCCCGGGTCACCGTTATAAAAGGCGATGAGCCGGCGGCTGTGACGTACTATCCATTCATTGCGCTGCTGAAAGGCAGTATTTTCAAAGGCAGGTCTCACATACACCGTAAGGTCTGCCTCCTGCCATACCTTTTCATACCTGGCCTTCCATGCCTCGCTCCAGCGGCGGGAAAAGCCGGGATAGGGCGCTGCGGCAATGAGGCGGACAAAGGGATACACCTTTTTCTTTTCAAGCACCGTTTCCGCGGCCCACAGGTCCACCCCCATGCCCATGCCGGTGATGAAGGTCACAAAACCTTCCCGGACAGCCTCCTCAATCCTTTCATCCAGCCACGCAAGCACCCGTTCAGGGTCTGTCTTCAGTTTTTCCTGCCTGTGGCCGGAAAAGCAGCACCTGTGCTGCCGTTTTTCCTCTTCCGACATATCCCTGTCCTCCTGCACATCTTTACTCTGCCCTGACCGGCCTGAAATCCAGAGACCCGTCTTTAGCAGCCCCCTCCGCCTTTTTAACGAAACCCGCAATCAGCTGTATGGCGTTCTCCAGGTCCTGCCAGTTGGCCACCTCCACGGAGGAATGCATGTACCTGAGCGGGATGGACACCAGAGCCACCGGGACACCCTCCCCGGTCATGAGCATGACATCCCCGTCGGTGGAGGTATGTCCGCCTGCCACCTCGTACTGGACGGGAATCTCCATTTCCCGGGCAGTCTCCTCCAGCATCCGGTTCATGGCCTTGTTGACCATGCCGCTGAGGCACAGCACCGGGCCTTTGCCCAGACGGATCTGCCCCGTGGTTCCCGGGTCTGTGCCCGGACAGTCGCTGGCCCAGGTCACATCCACCACAATCGCACAGTCCGGCCGCACCGAGGTAGCTGCCATCCAGGCACCCCGGCCCGTGGTCTCCTCGCCCACGGAGGTATGGGCATACACGCCGCAGTGAACATTCTGCTCCGCCGCCCGGCGGGCCGCCTCCAGGATGACAAAGGCGCCGGTTTTGTCGTCCAGTGCCCTGCAGGTGAAGTTGTTCCCAAGCAGCTCCCTTACCTGTGTGTCCGCACAGACAGGGTCCCCCACGGAAACCGCTTTTTCCGCGCTCTCCCGGTTCTCTGCCCCGATGTCAATCAGCAGATCCCGGTCTTTGACCTCCGTGTTTTTCAGTAACTCATCCGTGATAACCCCCACGCCGCAGACCCTGCAGCGCGTGATCTTCTCCCCTTCACGGATCTCATGGATCACCTGCATGGGCGCGCCCACATACAGACCGGGGCGTACGCCGCCGGCCTTCTGTACGTGCACCATGCCGTCATCCCCGATGTGGGTGACCCGGAACCCGATCTCATCCATGTGTCCCGACAGCAGCACTTTGAAAGGCGCTTCCGGGTTGACAATGGACACAGCATTGCCCACCGGGTCGGTGCGCTGTTCATGGGCAAAGCCGCGTCCGTATGCCAGCGCCTTCTCCTGCCCTGCCTCCTCGCATCCGCTGACGGTGACCGTATTCAGAAAATCCACAAGCAGTTCCCTGTGCATTTTTTATGTCTCCTTTTTTCTTCTGTTTATATTGCTCTCACAGCACCGTCATGGAAACGTCCCGGCTGCACACAAAGTCGGGTCTTCTGTCCTCCCCGGTGCTGTCCATCCTGACCCCGTCAAGGGTCAGGTCATGGATGTGCCGGGCCCAGAGCACCCGGGCCGGGCTGTCCCCCATGGAATCGATCATATGGGCATCCGGATAGACATCCTTCATCCTGCCGATGTCCTCATCCCGGAGCACCGGTTTTGTGCTGGGAAGCTGGGTGACGGAGATGTTTTTCATGTATATATGCTCTGCTGCCTGCTCCGGGGAGCCCAGGAAATAGGATCCCCTGGGGCCGGTTTCCTCCGCCCGGATGTTTTCCATGAGGACATGCTGAAGATGTCCGGGCCCCGGCGCCGGATCCGTGGGCCTGACCCGTCCCCGGTTCTCAAGGCGGATAAAGAAGGGACTCCATACCCGGCGGATGGTCAGGTCCCGAAAGCAGATCCCGTCCACCTCGCCGCCGTCCATCATCTCAAGGGAAATGCCGCTGTCCGCCCAGGGATGCTTGAGGCCGGAGGGATCCGTTTCAACGCCCCCGATGCTGCAGTTTCTCACCAGGATGCGCCGGAAGTTTCCCTGGGTGTCCGTCCCGATTTTGACGGCATTGCAGGAAGACAGGATGTCGCAGTTCTCCACCAGCACATCCTCGCAGTCCCTTTCCCCGGCGCCCTTGAAACAGATGCCGTCATCCCCGGAGCGGATGACACAGTCATGGACCCATACCCGCCGGCAGCTGTCGATATCCAGACCGTCGTTGTTGTAATTCACCTGGCTGAATACCTGTACCTTTTCCAGGCACATGTCCTCGCAGTTCAGATAGTTCTGCATCCAGCAGGGGCTGTCCCGGAGGGTGATCCCGTGGACCTTCACCCCGGAGCAGTCAATCATCCGGATGACGAAAGGCCGGCCCGGCGTTCCCTGACATGTCTCCTCCCCGGGGAAATGCTCCTGGGTGCCGCGCCCCGAGATCTCCCCCGGGCCGCACAGTTCAATGTCCTCGCAGCCCTCTGCAAAGATCAGGGACTGGTGCATGCCCATGCTGGTATCCTGCACCGTAAGGCGGCGGGCGTGATGTTCCGGATAATCCTGAAGGTCCAGGGAGCCCGTAAGACAGCTGCCTTCCTCCACCTTAAGCCGCACATGGGAGCGGAAAACCAGGGTGCCGGACACATAGGTGCCCCCGGCCAGAAGCAGCGTACCGCCGCCCGTTTCCCCCAGCCGGTCCATGGCAGCCTGGATATATGCCGTGGCTTTTCCATCACCCGTATACCCCATCTCCTCCGGTGTCAGGACAGGGGACGGGATAACCGGGACCCTGGGAGGCGTTATTTCAAAATTCATATCCTGAAGCCATGCCGGCTTCTCATGCGCCATGGTCCGGGGCCGCCCGTCCTTCTCCATAAGGGGAATGAAGACCGGGTGCTCACACAGATGCGTATTGGGGGCATGCAGTGTCAGGTACAGATGACCCTTCAGGTCCTGAAACACCATGCCGTGTCCGCCGTCCCGGTCAAACAGGGGCGGCAGCTGGGTAAAGTTCCCGTCGATCTCCCCGTTGTCGGAGACCGCCAGGCCCTGTGTGTAGCCCGTCTCAGAAAAACTGGCCCACAGACAGAACAGCTCGCCCCGGCTTCCCCGCCACATGAAGGGCCCGTCTGTCACGCAGCCCCGCTTTCCGCTGGAGTGGGTCAGCCATTTCGTCCAGGGTGCCTGGGATGCCCGGAAAAGCAGGCGGGGTTCTCCCACAGCCTTTTTCAGATCCTCAGAAAGACGCACGGCCCGGACTTCCCCGTCCCCGGCCTGTACCCACTCATGGCAGAAAACCATGTAGGGCTCGCCCCTTTGGGAGACATAGAAGGTGCCGTCAAGACACTCCCAGTCCTGCGGGGTAACGGTCTTATCCGAATGCGGCACAAAGGGGCCCATGGGGCTTTCGCTGCGCAAAATGGCGGTGCCCCGGCACCTGTCTTCGCTTTTGAAGGAGGCAAACATGTAGTATGCGCCATGCCACCTGTGCACCTCCGGTGCCCAGTAATTCCGGTCCGCCCAGAAGTCCCCCCTGTTTTCAAAACAGACGGCAGGGCCCTCCCAGTTTTCCAGATCGGTGCTGACATAGACATCAAAACCGTCCGCAGGGCCCCAGCAGGTGGCGCCCCGGGTGCCGTAGAGATAGTACCTGCCGTCATCCGTCAGAACAAACGGGTCACGGATGTTGATCTCACTTGTTTTCATGCAGCTCTTCCTCCCCAAACCTGTGCACCAGCTGTCCGTTTTCCGGCAGCGTCAGAGGTTCTGTTCTGTCCTTCATATGCAGGGTGATTTTCTCCCCACCCCGGCCCGTCAGGGAAAGAAGGCAGGGACGCCCGTGTTCCCAGCTCAGTTCACGGATCTGCCAGGGACCCATCCGGATTTCCCGGAGGCATCCGCTCTCCCAGGCCCCGGGAAGGGCCGGGAGCAGGCACAGACCGTCCGGCGTATGCCGGACCAGGAAGGAAACCACTGCCAGGGCATACGCAAGGGTGCCGCACAGGTCCGTCTCTTCCCCGTCCTTAACCAGACAGGTATCCGACAGGGAAACTGTCTGAAGCACAGAGAAGGCCTCGTCTCCCCTGCCCTGAAGCGCCAGGCCCAGGGCCCGGAAAACCGGTGTGTCCGGCATCTTCTCAAGGCACAGGGGGATATATGCATCCGGCGGGGTCATGACAGCTCCGCCGTCATCTTCCCGCAGGGCTTCATCGTACATCTGCTTCCAGATTCTCACGGAAGCACATTCGGAAGCACATTCCCCTGCATCCCTGTCCGCCGCCTCCCTGAGGGGCCAGAGCAGGGGGAGCATCCCGGGGAGGATGCAGCCCTTTTCCAGCAGCGGCAGCGTCCATACATAAGGGAAGGCGGTATCCTCCTTAAGCACCGTACCGTATGCACTCACGGGGCCGGAAGGCTGCCCGATCATTCTGAAGCGCAGAAAATGCATGCATGCCTCCGGCAGCTTTTCCATGCCCAGCATAAGGGCGGCATGGAGCATAAGGGCGCTTCTTTCCGCCTGTCCTTCCGTCTTTCTGTCCCAGAACAGGGGCGGCAGGGGGCTGCGGTGTGAATAAAGCTGGCGCACAAGGCAGGATGCAAAGGTCACCTGCCGGCTCACCGGATCCTCTCCCTGTATGGATACCGGTTCCGTAAAGGCCTTTGCCTCCCGGAGCTTTCCCCCCAGATACCCATGCACGGCCTTTTCAATCTCCGTGTCCACGCACTTTTTGAGGATTTCCCGCCACCTGTCCCCGGCTTCCTCCCGGGGATCCGGGGCATAATCCGTATCCATGGCCAGAAACAGCATGACTTCTGTTCCCCGGATCGTAAGCTTTCCCCCGCTGCTTTCCACGTTTCCGTCTGAGACGGCAAAGACAATGCCCAGGAGATTGCATGTTTCCCCGGTGCGGCCCTCAAAAAAGATCCGGTCAAAGCCGGCGCCCGTCTTTGTCAGGAGACTGCCTGCCATCTCTGCCTCAAGGACCATGCCGGAAGGGTCACTGATATGTATGCAGAGGATTTTGGGATCCTCCATGCAGTAAACAGACCGGAGCTGCACCCCGGGCCCTGCCTGGTTTTCATAAAACAGGCTGCATGCCGCAATCCCGTCCCGCAGGTTCATGGACCGCTCACAGGTGTTAACCTCCTTAAGGTCCTGACGCAGGATCAGGCGGCAGGCTTCCTCTTCACAGAAAGATGCCTGATTCCCCACAAATCCCACATGCCGCAGAAGAATGACATCCTCCCCTGCATCCATCCTGACATATGCCTGAAAGTGTCCGTTTCCCAGCAGGAAGCCATCCCCCGGTCCTTTTGCACTGCCTGTTACAATCTGGTCTGTCCGCATGACTGTCTCCTTTTCTGCTGTCCTTCCTGTCCATGTATCAGGGGCAGTATACCGCATCCCCTGCCTTTGGACAATCCGGCAGCCATGATGTACAATCTCACCTGCTCCGGCCGGGAATTCACGGCCGGTTTACAGTACGGTATACTGTTTTTTTATTTTCCATATGGAGGTTCTCTATGAAACGCCTGCTCATCTTTTTTCTTCTGACATCTGCTCTGGCCCTTTCCTCCTGCGCCGCACCTGCGCCTGCCCCGTCTTCCACCCCGGTACCCGATCCCGATCTCCTTACCGGCACATGGCACATTGAGATTGACGTGAAGGATTACGGCACCATTTCCGCTGAGCTCTACGCGGACACAGCCCCCGTCACCGTCACAAACTTCGTTAAGCTTGCCCGTTCCTCCTTTTATGACGGCCTGACTTTCCACCGGGTCATATCCGGATTCATGATCCAGGGCGGTGATCCCAACGGGAACGGCACCGGCGGAAGCTCTGAAACCATCCGGGGGGAATTTTCCGCAAACGGCTTTGAAAACAGCCTGAAGCATACCCGGGGCGTCCTGTCCATGGCCCGCTCAAAGCAGTATGACAGCGCTTCCTCCCAGTTCTTCATCATGCACGCGGACGCACCCCATCTGGACGGTTCCTATGCCGCTTTCGGCTGCGTCACAGACGGCATGGATATTGTGGACCGGATCTGCGAGGAAACACCGGTAACGGATAATAACGGGTCTGTGGCCCGGGAAAACCAGCCTGTCATTACAGCCATACGCGTCCTGGAATAATAGCTCTGTCCTGCCCGCCAAAACGGGCAGGGCTTTTTTATGCAAAGCTGTGTTGTCTTTTGCGGGACGAAAGCGTATCATATCGCACAGATTGAATCCATAAGGAGGAGACGCCATGATTCATTTCGGAACAGGCGGGTGGCGCGCCATCATAGGAGATGAGTTCACCCGTTCCAATATCCGCCGTGTGGCCTGTGCTGTTGCAAGGAGAATGAAGCGGGAAGGGATTGCAGAAACCGGGCTGTGCATCGGCTATGACCGCCGCTTTCTCTCCAGGGAGAGCGCCATATGGTTTTCTGAGGTCCTGGCAGCAGAGGGCATCCGAACCTATTTTGTGAACCTGTTCTGCCCCACCCCCCTGATCATGTTCACCGTGCGGAACATGGGCCTGCACTACGGGGCCATGATCACCGCCAGCCACAATCCGGCCATCTACAACGGCATCAAGCTCTTCACCTTCGGCGGCAGGGATGCCACCCAGGACATCACCGACGAAATCCAGAAAGAATGCAACGCCCTTTCGGAAGAAGAGATCACCTCCGTCTCCTTTGACGGAGCTGTCAGAAACGGCACCATCCGCCTGATTGATCCAAGGGATGCCTATCTTGATTCCATCATGAACCAGATCGACATCGCCTCCATCCGGGCACGCCGTCCCAGGGTCGTGCTGGACCCCATGTTCGGCGTCAGTCTGTCGGGGCTGCAGACCATCCTGTATACGGCCCGGTGCGACATCGACGTGATCAATGACCGGCATGATGCCTTCTTTGGCGGCCATCTGCCGGCGCCGAACCCGGAGACCCTGCTGGACCTGCAGGTGGCTGTACGGGACCATCATGCGGACCTGGGCATCGCCACCGACGGCGATGCAGACCGTCTTGGCATCATCGATGAAAAGGGACAGTATGTCTCCGCCAACCTGATCCTGGTCCTGCTGTACTACTATCTGCTCAAGTACAAGGGGTGGCGCGGCGCAGCGGTGCGCAATATCGCCACCACCCATCTTCTTGACCGGGTGGCCGCTGCCTTCGGTCAGGAATGCATTGAAGTGCCCGTCGGTTTCAAATACATCTCCTCCGGCATGGAGGAACACGACGCCCTCATCGGCGGCGAATCCTCCGGCGGTCTTACCGTGCGGGGCCATATCTCCGGCAAGGACGGTCTCTACGCTGCCTCCCAGCTGGTGGAAATGATCTCCGTCACCGGCCGCCCCCTCTCCTCCCTGATTCAGGAAATCTATGACACCTACGGCGAGATGCACATGGCGGAATATGACTGGGCCCTGACGGAAGAAAGCCGCAGCGCCATTCATGATACCATCATGGTGCGCCGGGAGATCCCGGACTTTGGCCGGAAGGTGGAGCGCATCAGCTATATGGACGGCTGCAAGGTCTACTTTGAAGATGGCTGGATCATCATCCGCTTCTCCGGTACGGAGCCCAGGGTCCGGATCTTTGCGGAAAGCGACACCATGCGCCACGCCCATGACCTGGTAAAGACCATGGCGGATTTCTGCTCTCTTCCCTTTGACGACTGAACTGGAGTGTGGTGTCATGCTTGATACAGAAACCATCCGTTCCCGTGTGGCAGCTGTCACCGGGGTCAGCCTTCCCTTTCCCGTCCTGGTAAAGTCCGGGGAGGGACTGCATATTGACTTTGATCCCGCCAAACCGGATACCGCCTGCATCACGGCGGATGAACCCACCGCCATCGCCCGCGGCTTCTTCCGCATCACCAGGGCCATGAAGGAAAATACTGTGCTTAACGTGCATGAAACCCGGCATTTCAGGTCCGTGGGCCCCATGCTGGATATGTCCAGGAATGCCGTCATGCGGGTGGAGTCCGTGAAACGTTACATGGACCATCTGGCGGCCCTTGGCATGAACATGCTCATGCTCTATACGGAAGACACCTATGAGATTCCCGAATATCCGCTCTTCGGTGCCCTCCGGGGACGCTATTCCCAGGATGAACTGCGCCAGATCGATGCATACGCTCAGCAGTGGGGTATTGAACTCATTCCCTGCGTACAGACCCTGGCCCACCTGCGCACCTTCCTCAGATGGGGCCAGAACAGCTCCCTGCGGGACCAGGGGGACATTCTTCTGATTGATTCGGAAGAGACCTATGCGCTGATTGAAGCCATGCTGCGTTCCCTGCGTTCCTGCTTCTCCTCCGGCCGCATTCACATCGGCATGGACGAAGCCATGGACGTGGGCCTGGGGCGCTATCTCAATCTGCACGGATTTGTGGACCGCTTTGAACTGCTCTCCCGCCACTTAAAGCGGGTGACGGATCTTTGCAGGAAGTACGGCTTCCATCCCATGATGTGGTCGGACATGTTCTTCCGTCTGGGTTCCAAAAACAACGCCTACTATGACATGGATGCCCATATGCCCGAATCGGTCATCTCCGCCCTGCCGGACTGCGACATGGTCTACTGGGATTACTATCACCGGGATGAAGCCTTCTATGACGCCATGATGAAAGAACACGCCCGCATGGGACAAACCACGGCCTTTGCCGGCGGCATCTGGACCTGGGCCGGCTTTGTCCCTGAGACCAGAAAGACCCGGGAAACCATGATTCCCGGTCTCAAGGCCGCCTCAAGGCACCGGGTGGAGACCGTCATTGCCACGCAGTGGGGGGATGACGGCGCGGAAACCAGCCATTACCTGGCCAACTTCCAGCTGCCCTATTTTTCCGAAACCTGCTGGCAGGGGCCGGATGTTTCCGAGGAAGAAATGCGCCTGTCCGGCATGTGCCTGACAGGATTTCCGGAAAACTATCCTGAGGTCTGCGATGCCTTTTATCCCTGTCCCGATTCCGCCTGCTGCGGCAAGAGTCTGATCTGGTCAGATCCCCTGCTTCCCCTGATGCCCGTGGACGATATCTCCATGGACGATTTTGCGGACCGCCTGTCAAATGCCCTGAAGGCCATGGAATCCTTCCCGGAAGGCGCGGAAACAGACTATCTTTCCCTTGTCTTTACGGTGGCCTGTGAAAAGGCCCGGCTGCTCGCCCGTCTCAGGGAGACCTATGAAAAGACCCGAAAAGACGGCTGCAGGGAGGCCATGTCCTGCTTTGTCACCGAACACATACCTGCCCTTGAGGAGGAAATGCACGCCCTCATGCTGGCCCACCGCCGGCTCTGGCTCCGGGACTACAAGCCCCAGGGCTGGGAAATGCTGGCCTGCCGCTACGGTGCCGTCTCAGGCAGGCTGGAGGATGTGGCCATGACCATCTCCTCCTACGTGGACGGCGACACGGACAGCATTCCGGAACTGGAAGAAGCACCCCTGCCCAAGGGTGCCAACCGTTTCTTCTTCAGCTCTGTCACCAGTGCCGGCGCCCAGATGCACTGAGCAGGACCGGCCTGACTTAACATATTCTTTTCTGATGATACGTTAAGCGCATAAGGGAGCCCCGTGCCTTGCATGGGGCTCCCTTCAGGTCCGAAACCCGCTGCAGGCGTCCTGAAGGGCCTGATGCTTTGTCTTTTTTGCGCTTTTTATGATTTTCCCCTTCCCGCATGCCTTTTCCGGCTGCTTTTTTATGATATGATACTGCAGGTGCTGCCTGGGCACCGGCAGAAAGGAGCACCACCCATGATTGATATTTTCAGCCTTCCCCATCCGCTGCCGGATTCCAGAAGGAAACGCAGGGTATACGTCTATGTTCCGGATCATGCGGATGAAATGCTTTCGGATGAAATGCCCGGTTTTCCTGTCCTTTATATGTTTGACGGACACAATGTGTTCTTTGACAGCGATGCCACCTACGGAAAATCCTGGGGCATGAAGGAATATCTGGAATCCTCCCGCACCCCCCTGATGGTGGTGGCAGTGGACTGCAACCACAGCAAGAACCACGGAAGACTCCGGGAGTATGCTCCGTTTTCCTTTGACGATCCCGGGCTCGGGCACATTGAGGGCAAGGGCAGAAAAACCATGGAATGGTTTGTCCATACCCTCAAACCCCATATTGACGCATCCTACCCCACACTGCCCGGGCGGGAAACCACCTTTATTGCCGGCTCTTCCATGGGCGGCCTCATGACACTGTATGCCCTGTGTGCCTACGGGGATACGTTTTCACGGGGAGCAGCCCTCTCGCCCTCTCTGTGGACATCCTTTGACCGGATCCAGAAGATGATCCGGGAAAGCCCTTATCTTAACGGTACTGTCCTGTACATGGATTACGGAGAGAAGGAGATGGGGCGGAACCCCGACATGCTGGAGGGGCTCGGCAGGACGGCTGCAGAACTGCTCAGGGCCGGTGCATGCCTGAATTTCCGCATTGTTCCCGGAGGGGAACACTGTGAAGCCTGCTGGGAACAGCAGATTCCCTTTTTCATGGAAACCCTGTCCTACGACGGCTTTTCCCATGATGCATGAGAAACAGAGGAG
The DNA here is from genome assembly GCA_946627565.1 of uncultured Clostridia bacterium. Taxonomy (GTDB): domain Bacteria; phylum Bacillota; class Clostridia; order Christensenellales; family Aristaeellaceae; genus UBA2943. The sequence continues at coordinate 56,397 of CAMOVR010000002.1, read as the reverse complement.
GAACGAATTTGCAGACACAATACTGGAATGAATACTCTCCCTCCCTTGGCCGGAACATGGAAGTCAAGCGCTACGGCCATGCCGGCCGCCCCGTGCTCTTCATTCCCTGCCAGAACGGCCGCTTTTTCGATTTTGAAAACTTCCACATGACCGATGCCTGGCAGCGGTTCATCGACAGCGGCGACTGTGTTGTCTATTCCACGGATGTCATCGACCAGGAGACCTGGAGCGATACCGAAGGCGATCCTGTATGGCGCATCAACCGGCACGAATCCTGGTTCCGCTTCCTGACCGATGAACTGGCACCCTTCATCCGCTCGGATGTCAACCGCCTCAACGGCTGGGACGGTTATCCGGGGATCATCGCCTTTGGCTGCTCCCTGGGGGCACTCCATGCCACCAATCTTTTCCTCCGCAGGCCTGACCTGTTTGACGGTCTTCTGGCCTTAAGCGGCATCTACACGGCATCCTACGGCTTCGGCTCCTTCATGAACGAGCAGGTGTACCTGAATTCCCCCGTGGATTTCCTGGGCGGCATGGATCCTTCCCATCCTTATGCGGAGCGCTACCGCAACGGCCGGGGAATCATTGTGGTGGGCACCGGCCCCTGGGAAATGCCGGAGAGCACTTTCCGCCTCAAGGAGCTTTCCGAGGAGAAAAACCTGGGACTCTGGGTGGACATATGGGGTTCTGATTCCGCCCACGACTGGGACTGGTGGTACCGCCAGGTGGACTATCACGTGCCGCACCTTCTCTACTGACAGGATGCGTCAAAACCGATTTCGGATTGGAGTATGCATATGAAAAACTTTGTCTTTATCTCTCCCAACTTTCCCACCCACTTTTCCCGCTTCTGCCGTGAGCTGAAGAACAACGGCATGCGGGTCCTGGGAATCGGGGACCAGCCCTATGACCAGCTCGTACAGGAACTGAAAGACAGCCTGACGGAATACTATAAGGTGGACACCCTGGAAAACTATGAGGAAGTCTACCGCGCCGTGGCCTATTTCTGCTTCCGCTACGGTCCCATCAGCTGGCTGGAGAGCAACAACGAATACTGGCTGGAACAGGATGCCCGGCTGCGCACGGATTTCCATATCACCAGCGGCTGGCAGACAGAGGACATGCCCAAAGTCAAGTACAAGAGCAAGATGAAAGCCTGCTATGAGAAGGCCGGCATTCCGGTGGCGCGCTATCATCTGGTGGACAGCTATGACGGCTGCATGCAGTTCATTGCCCAGGTGGGTTTCCCGGTCATCGTCAAGCCGGACAACGGCGTTGGTGCCAGCCATACCTATAAGCTGGACAATGAACAGGAACTGCAGGCATATCTGGCTGAGCGTGACCCGTCTGTCCCCGTCATCATGGAAGAGTTCATCCAGGGTGAAATTCATTCCTACGATGCCATCCTGGACAGCCAGTCCAATCCCGTTTTTGAGACGGGCAACATCACCCCCATCGCCATCATGGACATTGTCAACAATGAGGACAACGCTGTCTTCCATATCATGAAGCACCTTCAGGACGATGTCCGCGCCGCAGGCAGGGCCGCCGCGAAGGCCTTCGGTGTCCACAGCCGCTTTGTCCATTTCGAATTCTTCCGTCTCACCGCGGACCAGCATATCGGAAAGAAAGGCCAGATCGTGGCCCTGGAAGTCAACATGCGTCCCTGCGGCGGCTTTGCCCCCGACATGATGAATTTCGCCAATTCCACGGATGTCTACAAGATTTACGCGGACATGATTGCATATGACAGCACCCTCAAGGGATGCGGGGATCATCAGTACTGCGTGTTCGTAGGCCGCCGCGACAACCGCCGCTACGTCATCTCCGGAGAGGAGCTCTCCCGGAAGTACGCTGACCATATGAAGATGCAGGTCCGTATGCCCGACGCTCTGTCCGATGCCATGGGCAACCAGGTGTATATCGCCGTGTTCCCGGATGAAGATGGCCTCAACGCCTTCTATAACGACGCCCTGACCTTTGCCGACTGAAACATGCCCAATCTAAAATGCGCCGGTGACGGCGCATTTTTATGATGCAAATCTGTAAGGCGGGCCCTGTTCTGCCTTGTTCTGCCTCCCCTTTTGCTGTATGATCCGGGCATGGCATACTCTCAGAAAAAGGCGGTGAGAACATGACACAGACAGATGTGAGCCGGTTTATCGCCCTGATCCTCCGGCACAAACCGGAAGCCATTGGGATAACCCTGGATGAACACGGATGGGCGGATACAGAGGAACTGATTAACGGCATAAACAAAGCGCATCCCGGGAATCCGCCGGTTCTTGACCGGGACATACTGGAGGAGATTGTGCGCACCGACAGCAAGCAGCGTTATGCTTTCAGCGACGATCACACCAGGATCCGTGCCAGACAGGGGCATTCCATTCCCGTGGACGTGGAACTGAAACAGGCCGTTCCTCCCGGGATTCTCTACCATGGCACAGGTGAAAAGTATGTGCCTTCCATCCTCAGGGAAGGCCTTATCCCCAAAACCAGACTGTATGTGCATCTCTCCCGGGATACGCAGACCGCCGAGGATGTGGGGAGGCGTCACGGGACACCGGTGGTATTCCAGGTGGATGCTGCGGGGATGGTCCGGGACGGCTGTACCTTCTTCCTCTCGGAAAACGGCGTATGGCTCACAAAGCGGGTACCCCTGCAGTACCTTACAAAGCTGTAACCTGCACATAAAAAATGGCGGATCAGGCAAATGCCTCTTCGGCCATTTTTTTGCACGGCAACATGCCGCCTGATTATGTCATTCGCACTTCTTCACGATCACCAGTTCGACCTCTCTGCCGCGGATATAGACTTTTACGTCGTCCGCCACATGGGCCACAACGGACTTTTCCAGTTCGTCCCAGGCATCCCTGGCTTTGGTGTCCCCCTCCATGTTGGTGGAAAGGGCAGTCTGGTAGCGCATCATGGACCATTCCAGATCCAGGGTAGGACTGGAAGAATACTCATACATGCCCGACATCATCAGGGGGCTGGCATAACTTGCCACATCTTCATCGGCGCCGCGGTCAAAGAAGTCCCGGATCATACCCATGAAGGTTTTGGCAGATTCATTCCGGCCGCTAGTGGATGCTGCAAGAAGCTGATCCCGCTTGGCGCTGTCCATACGGGTGACAACCGTAAGATGCAGGCGGAATTCGTTGTCCTTGTCCTCGATCCAGAATTCACCTGTATTCTCTCCGGTGATGGAACGCATCATGCCCATCATTTCCTCGGTCAGCAGCCGCAGGTGCAGGGCGTTTTTTGCGCTGAGCCCTTTGTAGGCAGCGACTTTCTCCGCCTCTTTCAGGGCTGCTTCCATCTGGTTTCCCCGGCTGGAAACAATAATCGTATCTGTTCTCATGCTCATTCTCCTCATTCAGGTACTCTGGACAGGCCGCAGACACTTCCACGCCAGCGTAAAAGATGCTTTACAGGCATACAAAGGACAGCCCTCGGCTTTCGGCCGGGACAGGCGGTCCATGTAAGGCTGTTTCTGTCAGCCCTGCAGACAGAGGGGCGCAGCGCCCTTCCCCATCACTCAATGGTCAGGATATCGGCAAAACCGGTCACTTCGAAAACTTCCTGCACGATATCGTTGACGTGCGTGACCTTCATGCCGCCCTTTCTGGCCATTACCTTGTGAGCAGAAAGCAGCACACGCAGACCAGCAGAAGAAATGTAGTCCAGCTTGCTGAAATCCAGAACAAGGGTGTCAGCACTGTCCAGGGAGCCCTTCAGTTCTGCTTCCAGCTCCGGTGCCGTGGTGGTGTCCAGACGGCCCTCCAGTGCGATCTGCAGATTCGTTCCGTTCAGGTTCTTGGTAATGGTCATAATGGTTTCCTCCTCTTTTATTACTGTGTGTTGCCTACACAGTCAGGTGCTTTCTGAGAAATGCGAGCAGCAGGTTTCCCATAAGCTCACTTTGATAAATATAGCTACCGTGATCTGCACCCGGAACAATGACAAGTTCCGCTTTGCGCAAATGCGCGGCAATGCTCAGTGTCTCCTCCCGCTGAATCAGATCCCGCTCCCCGCAGGTAACCAGCACAGGGATGGAGATATGCCGGAGTTCTTCCGGATCAATCTCAGGCTCTGTCAGCATGAGGGCAATCAGGGGATCCGGCCGGTTCTTCTGCATGGCTTCACATTCCCTGACAAATGCAGGGTCCAGACCGGAAGGTGAAAGATTCGCACCGCTGACCGCCATGGCGCAGAAGGTTTCCGGATGGCGGAGTTCTGTTATCAGTCCGATGATGCCTCCGTCGCTGTGTCCGTAATAGGCAGGCGCCTTCAATCCCATAGCCCTGACAAACTGAAAGACATCCTCCGCCATCTGCTCATAATGGTACTCCCTCACCGGGCTGCTCTCTCCATGCCCCCTGGAATCCAGGGCGTATACGCAGTACCCGGCTTCTGACATCTGGCGAATCTGGGTGTCAAACAGATGATGGTCCTCACCGTTGCCATGGACCAGTACCAGCGGATAGCCACTGCCCCGTTTTTCATAGGCCAGACGGATACCGTTTGTCTGTACATGGTCCATTCCCATGACACCCTGCTCCCTGTCTTCACGGATCCGGCGGTGATGCAGAGAAGCATTCTCCGCCTGTATGCATTATATTCAGTCTGGAAATCACGTCAAGCAAGAAAGATGATCTCTTTGTTCCTTTCCATGTTGTTTTATTTCCATCCTCATCCGTTCCGGGTTTTCTTCCCGGGCTGGCGCTGCAGTACCGTTCCCAGCACAAACAGCAGGGTGCCCAGTATAATCCAGACCGTAACCGTTTCGCGGAAAAACAGGATGCCCCAGGCCAGGGCAAAGAAGACCATGGTGCTCTGCAGCAGGGCCACCATATGGAACGGTACCAGGGGGATGGCCTTGGCATTGAGATAAAAACCGATGCCCGTCACAAAGCCGTAGAAAACAATGGCAAGGATGCAGTACAGATCCGGCGCGGATGCGGGGAGTACCCTGCCCTGGGATACGGGCGTTATGAAGGACAGGACGGCTGCGGCAAAAAACATCACCAGGTTGCTGTCCAGGATATCAAAGTCATGTTCCACCCGTTTCTGGGCGTACACAAACAGGCCGGCGCAGCAGCCTGAGAGCACATAGAGCAGCGTCAGGTACAGGCTGCCTGACAGGAATGTTTCCAGAGGCAGGCCGTTCCAGGAAATCAGGACAATGCCGCAGGCGCAGAACACCACCCCCAGGATTTCGCCCCGGGTCAGCGCCTCGTGCAGCGTGACAGCCCCAAGCACCGTCAGCAGGATCATCTGCGACGGCTGGGTCAGGATGTTTCCGTATGATACACCTATGGACAACGCGGTATTTTCCGTCAGGTAGGCAGCCCACTTGGCCATGGCCCCGAACAGGAGCCATTTCCAGCCACGGCGGAAAGCCTGCCGGAAATCTCCCCTGAAAGGCTGCCGTTTCACAGCCTTGAGCAGAAGCAGCCAGCAAACCCCCACCGCAAAGCGCAGAAAGGTGATCATCTCAGGAGAAAAGAAGGGACGGATCATCCGGACACAGCTGCCGCCAAAACTGAACAGCAGCGCCACGCACATCAGATAGAGGTAACCCATATCGTTTCTCCCGTTTGTTTTTTCTTTTGCCGTGCCTTACTTCAGGCCCACGTCCATTCCGTGGCTTCTGGCGTATGTTTCCGCCGTGCTTCCAGCAGGGCACAGGATCCGGATGCTGAGGGCATTTTCAAAGGCATCCTCGGCAATCTCCTTTACGCTGGCGGGAATCTCCACCAGCAGGATATCCGACTCTGCAAAGGCACGGCTGGCGATACGTTCCGTACCTGAGGGTACCACAACCTTTTCCGCGTGTATCCCAATGAAAGCTTCCTCGCCGATTTCCTTGAGGCTCCCCGGCAGCTTCACTTCAAGAGGATCCGTCACGGTAAGTGTGACCTGCGTTTCACCGCCCTGCAGGTGCCGTGCCGTGATCACGGCGCTTCCCGCACTGACAGCGATCAGGCGGCCATCTTCCACAGACACAACTCTTTCATCGCTGCTTGAGAGGGTGTACAGCTGCGCGGGATTGTCCGCGAACGTGCCGTCCACCTCAAGCTGTACCTGTACATCTGCTGCCTGGCCCGTTTTCAGGGAAGAGGCGCAGGTCATGTTGAGCCTGCCCAGGGTTTCATACCCTGTGACGGCAAACTCCCTGACGATGCCGTTATGGCTTGTGACCTTTACGGTTTCCGTGCCTTTCTCCGTGACATCCAGCCAGACCTGTCTGCCTGTCTTTGTCTGCTCAGAAAGGGTCCAGACAAAGTCAGAATCCGCATCTTCGGGCTCCATGTACGCAATCTCAAAATCGGCCCCGCCGGCAGCGATATCCACATAGGCATTCTCCGGCACACCGAAATCCGCAACGTTGTTCAGCACCTTGACCCGGATGGTCACCGCTGTGCCCTTATGGTCCGTTACATAGACACTGGCCTGTCCGCTTCCCGGCTTAATGCCTTTCAGCCTGCCGTCCTCCGCCGTGAGAATGCCTGTGCCGTCCGTCTCCGCAGAGAGGGACACATCCACCAGGATTTCGGATTCCATGGTTACGGTATCCTTAAGCGGGATTTCCTCGTCCACATGAAGCAAAAGAAGCTCGCTTGCGGCCGCAAGAACGATGTCATCCTCCAGATCCCCGTCCATTTCCACAAACGTAAGACCCAGGCGCCCGGCAAAGGCTTCCGCTTCCGTATCCCTGTATCCGTACACGGTGGCAAGACTTCCGCTGAAGGCTTCATCATGGATGTCTGTCACAGAGGCGGGAATCACCACCGTCTTAAGATCCGTGCAGCTTCCGGCGGTATTTTTCGGAATCACCGTCAGGCCATCCGGGAAGACCACGGTTTCAACCGGGCCTTCAAAGAAGCTGTTCCCTTCCTGTACCCAGAAATCCCGGAAGGTGTCGGGCAGCACCAGAACAGTGCCTGCAATGCCCGTCAGGGTATGGTCCAGCATGCCGTACAGATCGCTGCGAAGCGACGTGCCGCTGACTGCCTGAAGAAGATAGAGCTTCCCGTCCAGCCATGCATACAGGTTTCCGTCATCCGGATCCCGGAAGGCGGCCTTCTCCCACGCATCTTTCCCGTTTTCCCCGCCCCGCAGTATGGCGGTGGCAGAGCCGGCATGAATCATATACTGTTCATAAGTAAGATCTGTCTGATCCCCCAGGGAGACCATGCTGTCCGGCAGATAAAGCTTTCCTGCGCTCAGGACCCGGCTGCCCAGGGCGGTTACACCATCCGGCACCTTCAGTTCAGACAGGCCGGTGTTCAGGAAGGCCTGATCACCGATCTCCGCAAGGGTGTCCGGCAGCAGGACTTCCGTAAGGCCTGTATGATCCTTGAATGCCCCTTCTGCAATCTTTTCCACCCCGTCAGGTACCCTGACGGAAGATGCCGTGCCCGTATATGTATGAAGCACCAGTTTGCCGTCCTGCCAGTTCATGGAAAGACCGCGGTCCGTGGGGTCAAGGAAGGCATAGCCGGTGTTTTTCAGCAGCTGTGCACCGTGGGAGGAAGCTTCCAGCACCAGGGTCCTGCCGTCCAGGCTGCACCCCAGCAGCGTATCTGCGATCTCCGGGAGTTCCGTTATAACTTCTTCCGAACCGGTATACCGGATCAGCTGCAGCGCATCTCCCTGCCAGCGGTAGTCAAACAGATCCGTCTGTCCCGTGGTAAAGCCCTGCGGTGTCCCATCGGCCTTCTGTTTTCCGCTGATGTTTCTGGCCATATCGCTGTCCGGGTCACAGATGAGGCGTGCATCCCCCGTATCTGCCTTGTCCAGCACATCCTTAAGCCGCTCGGGCACCGTGATAAACGCCGCCGCACCGGTATAGGCAGCCAGGCACAGATCCCCCGTGCCTTCCGCCGCATCCAGATACAGCAGAGCACAGTCCTTAAGTTCCGCCGGCTCCTCCACATAGAAGGGGATGCCGGCCCCGGACAGGCTGGCGGACAGGCTGCTGTCCAGCTGCGTCGTGATTCTTGCAGGCAGCGTAAACGCTTCCTGTCCGAAAGCCGCGTCCGGACCGACGCTTACAGACGCAAGCAATGTGTCTGAAAAGGCATTTGTACCAAAATATGCAACAGATGAGGCATCTGACATATCCGTGAGAGGGCAGCCTGAAAAGGCATACATGCCGACGCAGTTAAGGTCCCCCGAAAATGTCAGTTTCTTAAGGGCTCCCGCTCCGTAGAGGGCATACGCCCCTATGGCCTTCATCCCTTCCGGACAGACCAGCTCCTGAAGGGTGCTGTTTTTCTTCCAGGCTCCGGTTTCCTGATCCCTCCAGCAGAATGCCTGCGCTCCGATACTGACACAGCCCTCTGCCAGGCTGACACGGGTTTCATTGCCGGTGTACAGGGCCAGTTCCAGCCCTTCCGCTTCCACCTCACGGCTTTCCGTATCCGACAGCTGAACCGTGGTACCCTCGTTAAGCCAGCGGTAGCGGTATTCCGGATGGTCCCTGTCCACAAAGAAACTGAGACCGCCAAGGGCCCGGGCCGTATCCGAATCCGGACGGGCATATACCAGCTGTTCCGCTGAAGTGAGCAGGGAGCTGCCTACGGCCGTGAGATGATCCGGCAGCGTGATGCTATCCACCTTCAGGGACCCCTGCAGCACCCCGTCGCCCACGACCGCCAGGTTCTCCGGCAGCAGGACTGTCTCAAGCGCGGTACAGCCGGCAAAGGCACGGTCACCCAGGACCCGCGTTCCATCCGGCAGGGAGACTTCCGTGAGTTTCGTCATATTTTCGCAGGCACTGGTGCCAATGACCCGGAGTGTATCCGGGAAGGCAATCTCCGTGACCGCTGCGTTTCCGTACAGTGCCTTTTCGCCGATCACATTAACGCCGGAGGGGATTTCAGCCTTTCCCGAAGCGCTGCATGCAAGGAGGACCAGCCACTGCGCATCCGGGTCTGCGGCTGCGGTCTCATATGCTTCCGTCCAGTTTTCCCCGCTTTCGCGGAAAGCCCAGACATACTGCATGTTCTCATTTTCCCTGTCCGTAAAGCGTTCATGGAAATGCGACAGGCTTTTTGCCGTCAGGCTGTTCACAGAGGCCTTCAGGACGGCCCCGGTTTCACCGGTGATGCTGCCGGTTACCTCCGTCTCCGTTCCGGGGAAGGAAATGTCCGTCAGCCGGGTGCCTTCAAAGGCCCCTGCCCCGATTTTCTTCACGCTCGCGGGGATTACCAGACTGCCTGTCAGCATGGTATTCTTAAAGGCTGCTTCCCCGATCTCCTCCAGCCCTTCCGCAAACGTCACCTGTCTGAGCAGACTGCATCCGGCAAAGGCCTCGGCGGGCAAAACGATCAGGGTTGAGGGAAGCTGGATGGTTTTCACGTCGGTTTTCTGGAAGGCACCGTCCTCTGTACTGACAATCCCCTCCGGGACAATAAGGGTCTCTGCGTTGCCCCGCAGTACCGTCATGGTATCCTGATTGATCAGAAGACCGTCTGCACAGCTGTATACCGGGTTTTCTCCCGAAAGGGTGAGTCTGGCGGCGGACCGCCAGAAGGCCCCCTCCCCTATGGTTTCAATGCCTGCGGGAATCTCCAGATCCCTGAGGCTGCCTGTGTCATAGAAAGCTTTTTCCCCTATGTCCTTAAGGCCCGCCGGAAGGGTGATGGTCCTGAGACTGGATGCCCCGGAAAAGGCTTCCGCGCCAATGCTGAGCAGCGAGTCCGGGAGCTGAATTTCTCTCAGGCCGCCGCCTTTGAACATGCCTTCCCCGATCCCGGTGATGCCCTCGCCCAACACGCACAGGGTAATGCTCCCGACTCTGTCCTCCCAGGGATACCCGTCATCCCTGGCGGGAATCCGGCCGCTGCCTGTCAGTGTCAGCACAATGGCATCCGCCTGGGTCCTGGTAAGCTCATACTGGATGGTATCCGTCAGGTTTCCCCGGTCCAGGAGCCACAGATCGCTCATTTCCAGTTCGTCCTCGTTATAGAGGGACATACTGGTGGCATCGTAGGTGTACAGCAGTGTGGAGCCCTTGCAGGCAAACCGGTACCCCTCCGAGACACTGCCGCTTGTAAACCCGCGCATGTACAGCAGGTTCGGGGTTCCTATGGTTCCCTCATCGCAGTTGGTCACGTCCATGAGATAGTTCCGGCCGTTCAGGGTGACGACATTCCACATATGGGCTTCACTGCTGCGGGTATCCACCCGCAGGGTGCCTGTGGGCGAGATGACGGTCAGGTCCGGGGTATCAAACACCGTATTGTCGCACAGGAACTGAAAAGCCTTGGCATATCCTTCGCAGACCACCTTGTTGGTGGTGTCATCGTCAAACACCCAGATCATCTGCCAGGGGTTCCCGTACGCAGCGCCTGCGGATGCATTGTAATCATATGAAGTCCGGTTCAGGATCTCGGTAAAGTACCCCTTGATTTTCTCCATATCGCTGCAGGAAGCATAGGTATCCAGAATCGCTCTGGCGTTTTCCACAGCCTGGGCAGCGCTCTGTCCGTAGGATGCATCCACCACATATGCAGGGGATGTGGATCCGGCAGGGGCGTAATTCAGGGACACGGCAAAGGACAGCTTGTAACTGTTGCGGATCAGGGCCGACTTGGTGGTGCCGGCTTCCGTGCGCCTTGCAATGCTTGGGAACTGCACCTGGATGCTGTATTCCTTGTTCTGCCAGTACAGTTCATAGGGGCAGTCGGCAAACAGCGCATTGACCACCCGGACCACATTGACAGACTTGATGATGTCCATCAGGGCATTTCTGGCTTCCTCTGTCAGCTGTTCCCGCACCGTCGGCGATCCCGCGTCGTCCACGTCCACAATCACCTCGGCCAGGGTTTCCAGGCCCAGATCCTCCGCGGTAAATTCCACCTTGTCCAGGATATCCGTGCATGCAAAGGTAAAGACCGTGGACGTGCTCTCGCCGGCGGCCACCTTCGAAACGGCCTCCCTCAGGGCGTTATACAGCTTCTTTTCTGTATCGCTGAGCCTGTCGCCCACATTGCGGGGGCTCCTGGAGGCTCTGCCCGGCCGGACTTCCTTCATGGTCCTTTCCACATACGCTGTGACCAGGTCCCCTCCGGCTGCAGCAGGCACTGCGATTTCTGTATCTTCCGGATTGAAACCCTGAAAACCCGGATCTTCTTCGATCTGTCCGATCTGGTTTTCCACAGTAATGACAGGCACACGCCCGGACTCTGCGCCGGAAATGCCCTGTATGGCGGACACAAACAGAACGGCCAGACAGAGCAGGTATACCCGTATTCTCCGCTGGCGGTTATTCTGTCCTGTCATTTTCTTATCCTCCAATTGTCTTGCTTTTTTCTGCTTTATCGTTTACAGCTTCATACTGCTTTCAGGCTGATGTCCAAAGACAGCGTATATCTTACACGCAAGGGCGAAGATTGACAAATACCTTTTCAGGCGCTTCTTACGATGCCGCTTCACTCCTTGCTTTCCGCCCGCTGCGGATTGCATTTGCCCGTTTCAGGCGCTATAATCAGAAACAGACCAGGGTCCGGATGCAGCATACAGGCAGAAACAACGTCTGCTTTTTTGTTTTTTCCCTTTTCTGCTTCCGGTTAAAATCTCCGGCGCAAGGCGGTGAAACCATGCAGATTTCCCAGTTTATTTCTTCACTTTCCCTGGAGGCGCAGGCCCTGCTGGCCATCTCCATTCTCTGGCTCGCAGGCTTCCTCATGTCACGTGTTTCCAAGATCTTTTCCCTGCCCAATGTCACCGGGTACATTCTTGCAGGCGTGGCCATCGGGCCATACGGGCTCAACCTGATTCCCCCGGACATTGCCAGCCATATGTCCTTTGTCACGGATGCTGCCCTGGCCCTCATCGCCTTCGGCGTGGGCCGGTACCTGCGTCTGGAAACCCTTCGCAACGAGGGGAAACGGGTCATTCTGCTGACCTTTATGGAAGCCATGACCGCCGCGGTGCTGGTGACGGTCCTGATGCTCACCGTGTTCCGTCTTCCCCTCTCCACGTCCCTGCTTCTCGGCGCCATCGGCTCCGCCACGGCGCCTGCTTCCTCCCTCATGACCATCCGCCAGTACCATGCCAAGGGTCCCTTCGTCAACACCCTGATCCAGGTGGTGGCACTGGATGATGCCGTCGCCCTCATGGCCTTCTCTGTCTCCGCTGCCATTGCGGCAAGTACCGAAGGTACGGCCAGCGGCTGGCAGCAGATGGTCCTCCCTCTGGCGCAGAACCTGGGAGTTCTGCTGGTCTCCTATATTCTGGGCCGTCTTCTGTGCGTTGCCCTGCGGGGCAGGAGCCCGGACCATCGCATCGTCCTGACCTGTGCCTTTATTTTCGCCATTGCCGGCGGCTGCGCCATGCTGAACGTCTCCCCTCTGCTGGGGTGCATGATGCTGGGTGCCACCTATATCAATGTCACGGATGACAAGGCACTGTTCAAACAGGTCAACCGTGTCTCCCCGCCCATCAGCATGCTGTTTTTCGTTCTCTCCGGCATGCGGCTGAACATCGGGGCCCTTCAGACCGTGGGCATCATAGGGGTGAGCTATTTTGCCATCCGCATCATCGGCAAGTACCTGGGGGCATTCCTGGGCTGCCGGCTCATCAAGTCCCCGCCGGAGGTCCAGAGATACCTGGGCCTGGCCCTGATTCCCCAGGCCGGTGTCAGCATAGGTCTTGCTGTTCTGGCGCAGCGCATCCTTCCCCCTGAATCCGGCATGCTGATCAACACCATCATTCTTTCCTCCTCCGTGCTCTATGAAATGATCGGCCCCATGAGCGCCAAGTACGCTCTGGTCCATTCCGGCGCCATCCACCCGGATGCCCTGCCGGAACCCCTTCCCTCCGTGAAAATGAACAGTACCAAGACAGGCGGTGCCAAAAAGGCCGCGGTCATGGAACCGGTTCAGGTGCAGAATGCCTCTCCCGCAAAAAAGGGCGAAGCGGGCACCCGGACAGCTGCCCCTGAAAACCGGGAACAGAAAAAGGCTGATTCCGGAAAGGACGGAAAGAAAGGGAAGGAAAAGAAGAAGCGGGAGAAAAAGCAGAAAGCAAAGAAAGATAAAGGAATAGACAAGGCGGCGAAAAACAGAGCAGAAGGAAAAGAGGAAAAGCCGCTCCGCGGCGGCAAACCGGTCCTCCGTCTTCTGGACCCTGAACCCCAGGCAGACACCGGCCGTCTGCACAGGCTCTTTCTCCTGTCAAAATCCCAGGATACAGCTGATACCCGTTCCCTTGAAGACGCCACCTGAGGCGGTCCATGGCTGAGGTTCCCAAAAGAAAACGATGCAGGCTTTCAAAAACCTGCATCGTTTTTTCTGTCTCAGTCAACCCGTTCGTCGCCCATAAAGAAGAGGGCCACAGTGCCCGGGCCGGTATGCGCACCGATGGTGGCACCGATCCAGTAGATCTCCACTTTTCCCTTCAGTTTCGGGAAGGTGGCTTCCACCAGGTCTGCTACTGCCTTTGCGTCCTCATAGCAGGCAGACTGGCTGATGTATACCTTGCCGCTGTAGTCCAGACCGCCATCCGCATGTTCTTCCATGCGCTTGACGATTTCCTGGATCACCCGCTTCTTTGTGCGGATCTTGTCCCTGGGGATCAGACGTCCCATATAGTCCACATTCAGCAGGGGGCAGATGTTAAGCAGTGTGCCGAAAATGCCGGCTGTCTTGGAAACGCGTCCGCCCCGGATATAGTACTTGAGGGTGGTGGAGAAGAACCAGTGGTGTACCCGCTTCTTGTTCTTCTCTGTCCATTCCACCAGTTCTTCGATGCTCATGCCTTCATCCCGGCGGTCTGCCATCTCGTCCATCAGAAGACCGTAACCGGAGGAAGCTGCCAGGGAGTCAATGATATAGAGCTTCCGGTCGGGATACTTTTCGCTGAGGACTTCCTTGGCAAGCCTGGCTGCATTCACCGTGCCGGAAATGCCGCTGGAGAGGCTCACATGGACGATGTCCTTGCCTTCCTTCAGGAAGGATTCAAAGAAGGCTTCATATTCTTCCTGGTTGATCTGGGATGTGCGGGTATCCGCACCCTCCTCCATGGCGTTGTAGAAATCTTCCATGGGCATGGTCTTGCCGAAATCGTCCAGAATGGTCTTATCGCCAAGCTGCGCATGAAAAGAAATATAATGAAGATCCCGGTCTTTGACATGCTGTTCATTCAGGTCACAGGTGGAACAGCAGGTAATCACGTAATTCAAACCTATCATCCTCCTAAAAAATGCCACGGATGCAGGCACCTGCCCGCTCTTTCCTGAAGCTCATTCATTCTAACCGATTCACGCAGGAACTGCAAGCGGCAAATCCGTTACCACACATCCTCTTCCAGCAGGCTCTTCTTAATATGCAGTGCCGCTGCCTTCACGGCGTTCTTTTTTGCCCCTGCCTCCACCAGTTCCGTCTGTGCATCCCTGAGCGCAGTGCCCTCCAGCATCCTTTTCAGGAGCTCAAGCTCCAGGGGCAGCTCCTCCTGTTTTTTCTCCTCCGGTTCATCCTTCCTGCAGGCACTTACGTCCAGCACCAGACAGTACTCCCCCTTTTCCGCCTTGGGGTTGTCCTGCATTCTGCGGAGCACTTCTTCTGCCGGTCCTCTCAGCGTCAGTTCATGGAGCTTGGTCAGATCGCAGGAAACGCTCACACTGGCTTCAGGAAGCACCTGTGCCACCGTCTCCAGCAGGTTCAGCACCCGGTAGGGGGATTCATGGACAATGCCTATGCCGGTTTCCCGGGGGATCTGCAGAAGGGCTTCCTGCAGTTCTTTTTTCTCTCTGGGCAGGAATCCGTAGAACTTCCACGTCCTGCACGGAAACCCGCTGACCGAAAGGGCTGCCACAGCCGCGGAGGGGCCGGGAACCGGCACAACCGTTATGCCCCTGTCCAGGCACGCCTTGACAAACAGATGCCCGGGATCCGAAACGCAGGGCGTCCCGGCATCCGTCACCAGCGCCGCGTCCACGTTTTCCCTGAGCATCTTTTCCGCCAGCTCTTCCCCCTTGCTCTCCTCATTGTGCATATGACAGGCAACGAGAGGGGTATGGATATCAAAAACCTGGCAGAGCTTCATGGTGACCCTGGTATCCTCCGCGGCAATAAAGCCCACGGATTTCAGTGTCTGAACGGCCCTGGGTGAAAAATCCTGCAGGTTTCCTATGGGGGTTGCCGTGACATACAGCGTCATGCCTCTGCGCCTCCTGCATCTTCCCTCTTCACTGCCACCCTGAGCTTGGCGCTCCGGGCCCTGGGGTTTGCCTGAAGTTCCTCATCCCCCGCGGTCTGAACACCGGAGAGGATATCAATCTGGGGCTTCTTCCCGCAGATGCACACCGGAATCTTGGGTGGGCAGGTGCAGGGATGGTGCAGCCTCTGGAAGCACTGCTTCACCACCCGGTCCTCCAGGGAGTGGAAGGAGATCACCAGCAGACGGCCGCCCGGATTCAGCATGTCCACAAAATCCGTCAGTGCCCGGTCCAGGGGTTCCAGCTCGTCATTAACGGCTATCCGGATGGCCTGGAAAGTCCGGCGGGCCGGATGCCCGTCGTCTTTGCGCCGTACAGCCTTTGGAATGGCAGCATCCACGCACGCCACCAGATCCCCGGTGGTTTTCAGTCTTTCCTTTTTCCTGTGTTCGCAGATGATGGCAGCAATCCTGGCCGCCCACTTTTCCTCACCGTAATCCCGCAGGATCCGGGTCAGCTCTGCTTCGCTCAGGGTATTGACAATCTCCTCCGCCGTGACGGCCTGGTCCGGGTCCATGCGCATGTCCAGGGGTGCGTCCGTATGGTAGGAAAAACCCCGCTCCCCCACATCCAGCTGGGGCGAGGAAACGCCAAGGTCCAGCAGCACGCAGTCCACCTTCCGGATTCCTTCCCTGGCCAGCACGTCCTTTGCGTCATGGAAATTGGCCCGCACAGCATGGAAGCCCGGGTATCCCCTGAGCCTTTCAGATGCCGCCGCTATGGCGGACGGGTCCCTGTCCAGACCGTAGAGCACAGCCTGGGGAAAGGTCTTCAGGATACCCTCACTGTGCCCGCCGCCCCCAAGGGTTCCGTCCACAAAAATCCCGTCGGGACGGTCCGGCAGGGCTGCCATAACCTCGTCAAAAAGCACAGGAATATGCGAAAACGTCATATGTTACCTCGTTTCTGGTCCATCTTTCCGTTCCATGGAAGTTTTCCTGAGAAACCGCATGAGCAGAATCAGGGCAAAGGCGGCACCGCAGCTTTCCCCCACGGGAAGCGCCGCTGCAAGACCGGTTTCGCCGAAAAGCGCGTTCAAAAGGAACATAAAGGGAATGTAGAAAACCAGTTCCCGGACAAATGCGTGCAGCAGAGTGTCCCGGCCATCCCCCATGGCCTGCAGGCTGTAGGATGTCTGATAGTTCATGAACTGGACCGGGGACGCCAGGCAGCGTATGCGCAGGAAAAGAATGGCATAGGAAATGGTTTTCAGGGCAGTTTCCCCGTCGCCTGCAGACGTGCTCAGAAATACCCTGCACATGGGGCCCGCAAAAAACTCAAACATCGCCATGGAGAGGAAAGAAATCAGAAAGCCCCACTTTCTGGCCTGGTTCATGGTCTTCTGCATCCGGTCATGGTTCCCGGATGCATAATTATAGGCCACCATGGGCAGCATGCCCTGGCAGATACCGATGTTCACCGCATTGGGAACCCTTTCCACCTTCATCACAATGCCCATGGCCGCCAGCACCAAGTCGCTGTGCCCAGCAGCCAGTATGTTGACACAGATATTGGCCACATCAAACAGACCCGTCAGTACGGCGGAGGGCACGCCCACAGCAAACAGGTTCACAATCTGCTGACTGTCCAGGCTCCGGGCTTCAGCCGGACTCCAGGACAGGGGCGTTTCAGCGCCTGCCCGGTGGTATGCCCTGAGCAGGTACAGCAGGGACACCAGATTGGAAAGGGCTGTGGCAATGGCGGCGCCGGCCACCTCCTGTCCTTTGGGCATCAGGACAAACATGAACAGCGGGTCCAGGGCCACATTGAGAATGCCGCCCAGACTCAGTCCGATGCCCGCCTGTCTGGCGTAACCGGTGTTGCGCAGAAGATGGGCCAGGGTCGCCGACAGGATGGCCGGCAGCGCCCCTATGACGATGACAATGAGCGTATAGGTCCTGGCAAAACCCAGGGTTGCATCGCTGGCACCCAGGAAGCGGAGCACCGGGTCCAGGAACAGGCCTGTCAGAAGAGAGTAGAAAAGGGCAATGGCTGCCGCCCCGTAGAAGGAAAAGGCACTTACCTTCCTGGCTGTTTCCCGTTTTCCTGCCCCCATAAGGCGGGCCACCAGGCTGCCGCCCCCGATGCCGAAGAGATTGGACAGGGCCACATTCATCATCACCAGGGTCAGCGTCAGGGATGTGGCTGCCATCATGTAGGCATTGCCTGTCCTCCCGATGAAAAAAGCATCCACCATATTGTAGATGAGGTTGATCATCTGGGAGATAATTGTGGGCACCGCCAGGGAGAAGAGGGCCCGGGTGACCGGAACTTCCCTGAACAGCTGTTCCTTGGTATACGCCGTACGATTCAAGATCAAAACGCCTCTGTTTCTCAGACAGGTACAGCGCGCCTGCCTGTATGCTTAAGCCGTCTCTGCCGGGTATGTATCCGGCATTTCGGATCCGTATGCGGATCTGTCCATATAGGGACAAGGGGGAGTATAGCCCAAAGCCGTTCTTCCCACAAGAAGTTTCCGGTTTCCGGCCTGCCATGCCCTGAAAGAGGCCGTTTCGGAACCAAACGCCTTTCCTTTCAGAATGTGTCCCGTGTTTTTTCACATGCTTTTCACATTCCTTCAAGATTCCTTTCAGGTTGCCATGATACCATTCTGACCGTGGGCACGAGAAACAGGAGGGATGTACCCATGAAAAAACGTTCGGCCGGTATCCTGCTGGCTATCTTCCTTCTGACAGGCGCCGTCTCCATGGCTGAAGAGCTCCCGGAAGAAATCCTGCCCGCATCCGACGGGAGCATACTGGAAATCCAGTGCGAAATGGAGTATGGTGTTTCCGCCCTGGAAGCGGAAACCATCCTGAATACAACAGATTCCGGAGATGCAGACACCTTCGTGTCTCCTGAAGAAGCTTCCGCAGCGCTGCCGGATGCTGCAGAGGATGCAGCCATGGCTGAAGCGGAAAGTGCAGATGAAACTTCCGCCACACAATGGGCAGCGGAAGCCCCCCAGTATGAAACAGCCCCTGTACCGGAAGCGGCATATGCCGGCACCGGCGCAGCACAGGCAGCTGCCGGTGAGACAGCGGTATCATCCGGCGAGACAGAAACAACCGCGCAGGAAGACCTGATTTCAGAAACGCCTGTTCAGGATCCTTACCTTCAGGACATTCCCGGGGAAAACCCATCCGCTCAGGAAACTGCCTTATGGCAGACAGAAACGGAAGATGGAATATCCACCGGGAGCCTGGCCACGGACACCCCTGACACACCCGTTGCGGAGGAAGCACCCGTTCAGGAAGCAGCACCTGCCGTACTGGTTGTGGAAGACACCGTCTCCGAAGCATCCCCCGGCCATACGGCACCGCAGATCACGGTTTCCGGGACGCTGGATCCACAGACCGGGATCTGGCACGTACAGGGGAACAGGGATGAAATCACCTGGAGCTGGGACGGCAGAGAGCAGGCAGTGTACGACTTCACCGTTATCAGCAGCCAGAGCGAAACCCTGCTGCATGCCCAGACCGCAGAACCCTTTCTCACCGTCTGGCTTTCTTCTTCCGCCTCTTCTGTATGGTTTCCCGTAAATGAACCCTGCTCCGTCATTCTGACGGCCCGGTACCCGGATGGTCTGTCAACCGTTTCTCTCTGCAGTTTCATCCTGGAGAGCACCGGCCTTTCAGACACGGAAGGCATTCAGGAAGAAGCTGCCCAGGAGATCCCGGAAGAGCCGGCCGGTACAGATACCCTGCACAGCCAGGCAGATACCGCTTCCGTCCCTGCTCAGGATTCCACCGGGGCAGACACTTCAGAAACAGCTTTCTCCGCTGCCGGCACATCCGCAGGCAGTGGAAAAAAGGCCAAATCCACCTCCTCAGGGCGGAAAAACGCTGATACTCAGGAGGACAGCGGTGAAGATGCGGAAGAAAGCACTTCAGATGAGAGCGGCGAAGAAGACACCGTGCCGGATACTTCTTCAGATTCCGCCTCTGCCTCTTCCTCCGGAAATGCCGGTTCAAAAGCTTCCAAAAAGACTTCAAAGGGAACTGCCAAAGGAAGTTCCAAACCCGCTTCCGCCGGAACCAAAAAGGCCGCAGACACTTCTTCCCAGTCTTCCTCTTCCGGGGCCAAAAAGCCCGGATCCGCATCAGACACAGCCGCTGAACAGGAGACTTCGGAAGAAGAATCCCCGGCCATCGGAAAACTGGAGGCAGGCACGGCATCTTCCATTCTTGTCCTGACTGCAGGCGATGTACCCCTGGACCTCTCCCTGAACGGCGGCTCGGACACCTTCACCGCGAAGGTCCATGACGGCACACTTACCCTGAAACCCGATGAGGTGGGCACCTTCGTCACCACCGTGATGGAGGATGCCCTGGCCATCTCCCTCAACACAGACCCCGCTGTATGGCAGTTCAGTTTATCCGACCTCAGTCTTCTCCGGGCCTGCGGCATCCGGCAGCTGGAAATCACCAGTGGCGCCAGGGTATATACCATTCCCCTGTCGGAAAGCGGTGCAGATACCCTTCAGGAAGACACGGCCGAGGAAGAGGTGCTCACCTTTCCCCTGATCCTGCTGCCTGAAGACCTTCCGGTCATCTGGGTCCTGGATGAAACATCCCTGACCGTGCAGATGGACACGGAAAACCTTGTATGTATCCTCTGAGACTTCCCGGATTCCATCCGGATATCTCAGGAACCCATATCACTTACCTGATCTGTATACATTTATGCCCGATTCAGAAAGGAGCATCCCCATGCGCAACCATTCCATTTTCTTCTCTCTCCTCGCCCTGATCCTCGTACTTTCCCTGTCCTTCACGGCACTTGCCGAAGGTGCAGGCAGTTTCTACACTTCCGGTGATCTTTTCACCAGCCGTGACCTGAACCAGCAACCGGACCTGACCGATGCCGTATACTATACCGTCTCAGACGGAAATGACATCAGCATCACCGCCGCCGGCACCTATGTTTTAAGCGGCACGGCAAGCAGCGTCACCGTGAGGGTGGAGGCCACCTCAGATGACAGGGTCCAGCTGGTCCTTGACGGCCTGAACATCACAAACGCCGACTTTCCCTGCATCTACGTCATCAAGGCCGACAAAGTCTTCATCACCACGGTCTCTGACAGTTCCCTTTCCGTCACCGGAACCTTCCGGGCAGACGGTGACCGGAACACCGACGGCACCATCTTCTGCCGCGCTGATCTGGTCATCAACGGGACTGCAGCGCTGAACATATCCTCCACCGACAACGGCATTGCCTGCAAGAAGGATCTCAAGGTTACCGGCGGCACCCTTTCCGTAACAGCCGGAACCAAATGCCTTGAGGCCGAAAACTCCATCCGCATTGCCGACGGTACCCTGAACCTCACCGCAGGAACAGACGGCCTCCATGCAGAAAGCGATGAAGATCCCACCCTGGGCTATATCTATATCTGCGGCGGCACCCTTTCCATAAAGGCAGGGGATGACGCCATCCACGCCACCAGCGTTGTCCAGATCGACGGCGGCACCATCTCCGTTCAGGGCGCCGAAGGCATTGAAGGCACCTACATTCTCATCAACGGCGGCACCATCTCCATCCAGGCTTCCGATGACGGCATCAACGCCGCCAGCAAGTCCAGCGCCTACACCCCCACCGTGGAATTCAACGGCGGTGAAACCACCATCGTCATGGGCGCCGGGGACACAGACGGCGTGGACGCCAACGGCAACATCTATGTCAACGGCGGCACCATCAGCGTAAGCGGAAACAGCACCTTCGACTATGACGGAAACGCTTCCTACACCGGCGGCACCATCATTGCCAACGGGACCCAGATTGATTACATTCCCAACCAGAACATGGGCAGGGGCGGCTGGGGCAACGGCGGCATGGGCGGTTTCGGAGGCGGAAACGGTGGCTTCGGCGGCGGCTGGGGCAACGGCGGCGGCTTTGGCGGCGGCAAGCGCCGCTGAGACCCGGTCAGAAAAACCTTACGGAAGGAATGAAAGGCATGAAAATTCTTCTTGCAGTCTCCGACAGAGACTTCCTGAAGACCTATGAAAAGCTGCTGAAAATGGACGGGCATGAGGTCAGCACCGCCTTTGACGGAGCCCAGGCCATCATGCTGGTGTCCGGCGGATATGACATGATTCTTCTGGAGGATACCCTGCCCTGTGTCAACCGGGAACAGATGCTCAGACATTTTCTTCAGACACCTGTCATCACGCTTTTATCCCAGCAGCTGCGGGTTTCCCATCTGCTCCGTCCCCAGCTTCCCCATGCTTTTCTTTCTCTCCCCTTCACCCATGAGGAGCTCCTGGGATCCATGGACATGGTCCTCCGCTGCCTTAAGGATGAAAACAGCCTGCAGCTGGGCGATGCCCAGGCAGATGTGTCCCGCTTCTGTTTTCATGACAGCCCGGTCCGTCTGACAGGAAATGAACTTGAACTGATCCGTGCCCTTGACAGGGGCGATTCCCTCCGGGGCAGCAGGACCCGCTCCATGGTCCTGGCCCTCAATGAGAAGCTGCGCCGGATGGGCAAAGGGGCCCGTATCGAATACAGCCACGAGAAAGGATATCACAGTGTGGTGAGAGTATGAACAAAGCAAGAAAACGGCTGATCCTGTTTGCCACCATTTCCGTATTTGCCCTTCTTTCCATCCTGCTGCTGATCATCAACGGCGTCAACTTCACCGTTGTCAGCGAAGACGGGGACCACATCACCGGCATCATTGCTCAGAACAACGGCATCCTGCAGCAGGAAAACAGCTTTGCCATGCCGGGCCGCGGCAGAAGAACCAGTCCATTCGGAGGATTCGGATTCAATACACCCATGTCCCCGGATCTCACTCCTTCCCTGCGGTACTTCACATATGCCCTGGATGCAGACCGCAACGGCGGCGAACTGGTTCATTATTCCATTTCCGCCGTTTCCCAGGATGAGGCCATCAGCTGGGCCCTCTCCCTGCTGGAAAAATCCGGCAGTGAAACCGGATGGACCGGTATTACGTACCGCTACCGGATCTATACCATCAAGGACCGCACCTTTGTCACGGTGGTGGACCAGAGCCGTGAGCTTGTACCCTCCTACCGCATCCTCCTGATCTCCATCGCCGGCCTGGTGCTGGGAACCTTCATCAGCGCCATCCTGCTCACGCTCCTCAGCCGGAAGCTCTACAGGCCCCTGGAAGAAGCTGAGCGGAAGCAGCGGCACTTCACCCGGGACGTCAGCAGCACCTTCCGCATGCCCCTGACATTGATTGAAGCCAATACGGAACTTCTGGAGCGGGCGCACGGGGAAAGCGATGAGACGCGGACCATCCTAAGACAGGTCCGGCACATGACGGATATCATCCGGCAGCTGCCAGATCAGAACCTGCCGGACGAAGAGCATGCTGACATCCGCTTCGACCTCACTTCCCTGGCAAGACGCTGCGTGGATTCCGCCATGCCGTCCTTTGAGGAAAGGCGCTGTCAGATCCGCATGCTCCCGGAAACGGACACCCCCATTGAGATAAGCGGCAACGGTGAAGAAACTGCCGCGCTGATACGGGAGCTGATCGAAAACGGACGGAAATATGCCCTGTCCTGGTTTGAGATTGAACTGAAGGAAACCGGCGGCCGGATCACCATAGAGACGAGAAACGATACATCCCTTCCCGACGGCAGTCTGGATCAGGTGTTTGACCGCTTCACAAGACTTGAAAACGCACAGGATGTGCCCGGCTACGGCCTGGGGCTGGCCAGGGTCAGAGAAACCGTGCAGCTTCTGAACGGACGTGCACACGCCAAAGCAGACGGCGGTGTCTTTACCCTTACCATACGTCTGTAATCTGAGGGAGGTAAACCATGGCAGGACCAATTGTCGTCATGATGCGCTATGAGCTGAAATACCTGCTCAATGCCGCGCAGACAGAATACCTGGTCAGGCAGCTTGAAGGACATATGTGCCTTGACCAGTACGGGCGCACCAGCATCGCTTCCCTTTATTACGACACCCCGGACTACAGGCTGATCCGCACATCTCTGGAAAAGCCCCTGTTCAAGGAAAAGATCCGTCTGCGCAGCTACGGCCTCGCCACGGATTCCTCCCCGGTCTTTCTGGAGCTCAAGCGCAAGGCCTACGGCGTTGTCTACAAGCGCCGGGTCCAGAGCACCATCCCCCTGGTGGATAAATTCTTTGCCGGCAGCGGCGATATCTGTGCAGGCGGCCAGATCAACCGGGAAATTACCTGGTTCAGGGACTTCTACGGTTCCCTTGTTCCTTCCTGCCTCATCATCTATGACCGGGAAGCGTACTATGAACCCGGCGGGGATCTGCGGCTGACCATAGACTACAATCCCCGCTACCGGGTCAGTGATCTGAACCTGTCCACCTCCATGGACGGGACGCTCCTGAGGCCGGAGGGTGACACTATCCTGGAAATCAAAGTCCAGCAGGCTGTGCCCATGTGGCTTTCCAGGATCCTGGACCAGGGTCATATCTACAAAAACAGTTTTTCAAAATACGGTGAAGCATTCAGGCAGCAGATTGTCCGCTCCGCGGTTCATTGAGGAGGATAGAATATCATGTTCGATTCCATTTATTCCCTTAGCGTTACACCCACCCAGTTCTTTATCATGGCATGCGCATCCCTTTTCTCCGGTGTACTCTTTTCCTATCTGGCCTCCTTCCGGATCCGGGCAAACCGCCGCTTCTTTATCGTCACATCCCTGATTCCCTTTGTGGTGGGCATGGTACTGACCTTCGTCAACGGCAACATCGGTGCCGGCGTGGCCTTCGGCGGTGCCTTTGCCCTGATCCGCTTCCGTTCCGCCCAGGGTACTTCCGATGAAATCGCCACCATCCTGATCACCATGGCTTCCGGTGTGGCTTTCGGCATGGGCTATGTAGCCTATGGCATTCTCTCCCTTCTGGTGCTGGGACTCATCTTCCTTCTCCTCTCTTCCCTTAAGATCTTTGACCATGCTTCCCTGATGGGGGAAAAGCTCCTGCGCATCACCATTCCGGAATCCCTGGATTACACCGATGTGTTCAAGGACACCTTTGATCATTATCTGAAGAGCGTGGAAAATGCAGGCGTCAAGACCACCGGCATGGGCTCCATGTTCCGTCTCTCCTTCCGGATCCGGATGAAGAACCCTTCCGAAGAAAAGGCCTTCATCGACGAACTGCGCACCAGGAACGGCAATCTGGAGATCTCCGTTCTGCCCTATGTGGAAAATCAGACCCAGCTGTAAACGCAATAAGGCCCGCTGCCGGAAGGCAGCGGGTTTTGCTCTGCAGCATACGGATATTCCCTTGTCAAAAATGCGCTCCAAGTTTACAATCTATCTGAAGTGCAGTTTTTTTATCTGCAGTCCGATCAGATTCCTTGTTTGGAGGTTACCCATGATTGACGATCCCCGCATTTCCGCCTGTATGGTCCTGTACAATACGCCTTCAGCCACGGTCCAGCGTTCCGTGGGATGCCTGATCCGTTCCACCGAACGCATCCGGCTGTATGTGGTGGACAACAGCAATCAGGACACGGTTCAGAAAATCATATACAACATGGACCCCTCCACTGTCTTTTTCCCTCAGAAAAAGAACATCGGGTACGGGAGGGCCAACAATGTCGTCCTGCCGCACCTGACTTCCACCTACCATATCATTCTGAACCCGGACATCACCTTTGAACCGGATCTGGTCTCCCGCATGGCTGACTATATGGATGCCCATCACGACATCATCATTCTCTCTCCCCGGGTCTTCTTCCCCAACGGTGAAGAACAGCACCTGCCCCACCGCAGGCCCACTGTCCGCTATCTCCTGGGCGGCCCCCTGGAAAAGTTCGGGAAGCCTTTTACAACCTGGCGGGACGAGTACACCATGCGCAATGAGGAGATCACCGAACCCATTGACGTGGAATTTGCCACGGGCTGTTTCATGATGGTCCGCAGCCATATTCTCAACAGAATGCAGGGTTTTGATCCGCGCTATTTCCTCTATCTGGAAGACAGTGACCTGACGCTGAAGGCCCTTCAGTACGGACATGTGGTCTATCATCCGGATATGCATGTGACCCATGTCTGGAACCGGGAGGACGCAAGGTCTCCCTATCTGCGCTGGGTTCATATCCGCTCCGCCCTGCAGTTCTTCTGGAAATGGGGGTTCAGATGGTGAACGTCTCCGTCCTGCTGGCGGTCTATAACGGGCTCCCCTATCTGCCCGAGCAGCTGCAGTCCCTCAGCCGGCAGACTGTGCCCTTCAGGCTTCTGGTGCAGGATGACGGTTCCACAGACAGCTCTGCGGATGTCCTGAAAGATTTTGCCGGCTCTCAGCCCAATGTGGTTTTCGGTGCAAACCAGGGACAGCACCTGGGCGCCCCCGGCAATTTTCTGAGCATGCTGCAGCAGACCCGGGGACCGGCAGCCCTGTGTGACCAGGATGATATCTGGATGCCGGACAGACTGGAAACCTGTCTGGAGGCTCTTTCCCGGGCTGAGGCTCAGTGGGGCAGCGATACACCCATCCTGGTGCATTCTGACCTCCGGGTGGTTTCAGAAGACGGCAGTCCCATCCATGAAAGTTTCTTCGGTCACCAGAAATGGAACCCGGAGGCGGCTTCCCTGCAGAATCTCCTGGTGCAGAACAACGTCACCGGCTGTTCCGTCCTCATCAACGAGCCCCTCAGGCAGCTGGCGTCCCGGCATGCAAAAAACAGCGGCATCTTCATGCATGACTGGTTCCTTGCCCAGACCGCAGCAGCCTTCGGACACATTGTCTTTGTACCCCGGCCCCTGGTCAGCTACCGGCAGCACGGGGACAATGCTGTAGGGGCCAGCACCTCCGGAATTCCCGGCCGTGTGCTCAAAGCCCTGACCATGCCGGAGAAAGCGAAAAAAAGGATTCTATTAAACTACACCCAGGCCCAAAGCTTTCTTGCATACTACGGAAATGCCCTGCCGGATGAAGCGAAGAATGTGGTAAACCGTTTTCTGGAAATACCCCGTCAGCCCAAATGGCGCCGTCCCGGGCTGCTTATGCGGGGAAACTACCTTATGCAGGACCCGGTTCTCCGGCTGGGTCAGCTGCTCCTGACATGAAAAAAGCTGCAGAGATCTGCAGCTTTTTTCATGTCAGTCAGGAAGGTAACGGGGCTTTGCGGCAGCCCGTTCCAGAAGCACCATGGAAACTGCGCTTTCCAGCACAATCACCCCGCAGGTTATGCCTGCAGCGGCCATGCCGCCAAGATTCCAGGTCCAGATGACGGGCACACCGGCCAGGATGACGCATACCAGCCAGATGGCCATGGACAGGCCCACATGCATGTTCTGCTTTATGGCCTGCATTTCGTTGATATAGCTCAGGCGGGGGTAGCACATATCAATAAGCAGGGAAAAGGCGGATGTGGCAAGACCTATGAGCTGAGCCATCACAAAGGCCCCTGCAACGGTGAGAAGCGGAGCCCGCACGGTGAAAAAGTTCACGCAGGCAATCATGAAACCGCACAGCAGATTCACGGAAAGACCCATGGCCAGTTTGGCATGCATCCTGGTCCTTTCCAGGATCGGCCATGTCAGCGCAGCACTGAAGCGGCCGCCCTCCCGGGAATACGCCGTGGCCACGGCAGGATTGACCATGCAGCCCATGCAGATCACCGCAATGCCGATCAGCAGAACCCAGCCCTGGTCCGCATTCCGGGTGATTTCCTGCAGCTGTGTCATCATCTCAGGGCCCGCATTGTTGCTGACCCCTGCAATCACACCTATGCCGATCATCAGGGGGAACATGATGACGCCCATCAGGGAGTTCATCATCCAGGCCGGCGTTCTGAGGATCATGCGCCATTCCAGCATGTACTGGGCCATGAAGCGGGAGGATTCCTTCCAGTCCGTCTGCCGGATCTTCCTGCTCTTTGTCGTCATGGTCTGCTCTGTCAGGCTCAGCGCCTGTTCCAGATAACCGGGGCCGCAGACAAAGATGGGAAGAAGCATGGCCAGACAGGATACTCCCACAAACAGAAGGCACAGCGGCACATTCCCGCAGATTCCCTCCGCGCCCCAGCGCACCGGCGGGATACGGCTGGTGAGCATCTGCAGCAGCCCGTTTTCCTTAAGAAGGAGCATAACCAGGGAAGACATCTGTTCGTCATTTGAACTGTTGTTGAGGGTGACAAACACGGACCAGGCTATGGCCAGAACCAGGCTCAGAGCCATGGTGATGGTTTCCCTGTGTTTTGCAAAGCCGGAGATCCGCATCAGGAAATACGAGATAAGGGACACCACCGCCAGGGGTATCGCCGGGGAGAACAGGACCACCAGCAGGCCCCGGAGGATAACGGTGACCGCCTCGTCCGTGCTCAGGGCGTACAGAACCGTGGCGGGCATCAGAAGGACGGCATTTATGGCCAGTTCCGACACATACAGCGTGGCCAGCCTTGCCGTCAGAATCTGTCTGGACGAAAGGGGCAGCACGGACAGGAAAACAGCATCCCGCCCCTGATAGAGTTCGGAAAGACACTGGAACAGGCCCAGCACCAGGGTGGACATCATACAGATCATCAGGGCAAGTCCCGGTAAAATGGCCTGCTGGCGTATCGTAGAGAGCACCTGATTCATTTCAAATTCCAGGAAAACCACACTTCCCACCGCCATGATCAGCAGCAGGCATACCAGGATGCCCCGGTACCTGGCTTTCCCCTTTTTCCCGATGGAATCAAAGGGGTTCATGGAATAGAGCATGTTCTTCAGCTGGAAGGCAGTGAGAATCCTGTAATTCCTCATGCGCCTTCACCTTCCTCCGAATCCTCCGTAAGCTCAAGGAACAGTTCTTCCAGGGATGCGGCATGCTCACCGCTGCGGAGTTCCTCCGGCGTACCCTCAGCGATCAGGTGTCCATGATTGATGATGCTCACCCGGTCGCACAGCCGCTCCGCCACCTCCAGTACATGGGTGGAGAAGAAGACGGTGACGCCTGCCTCCGCCCTTGCCCGCAGTTCCTCCTTCAGCAGGAAGGATGCCCTGGGGTCCAGGCCCACCATGGGTTCGTCCAGGATCCATACCGCGGGATCATGGATCAGGGCCCCGATCACCGCCAGCTTCTGCTTCATGCCGCGGGAATAGCCCTGGATTCTCTGTCCGGCTGCACTCTCCAGTTCAAAGGTGGCCAGATACTTTTCTGCCCTCTCCTTCCTGTCCTTCACGCTGACACCGAAGATGTCCGCCATGAAATTCAGGTACTCCATGCCGGTGAGTTTTTCATACATTTCCTGGGAGTCCGGGACAAAGCCGATGCGGCGTTTGACTTCCAGGGGATTTTCCGCCACGTCGATTCCGTCCACCAGGATCCGCCCCTCCGTGGGCTTCAGCACCCCGGTGATAAGACGGATGGCTGTGGTCTTGCCTGCGCCGTTCGGGCCCAGGAATCCATAGACACAGCCCCCCGGCACTTCCATGGAAAGATCGTTCAGTGCTTTCCTGTCACTGTTTCCGTACACTTTGCTGACATGCTCCAGTCTGATCATAACATTTCCTTTCTCAAGCAGATCGCGTTGTATTTCATCAGATACCATCAGACAGCAGCAGACCATTCTGACTCCGGCAGCCATCTCAGACGGCGCCCATGATCTGAGCGTTTTCTCTCCCGGGTTTTACCCCGGCTGAACAGAAGTATACGGGTTCTGCGGTACATGTCAGCAGAAAAGGCAGGAAAACAGCCTTCTTCTGTTCCAAACCCGACATTTACTGTTTCTGGGCGCTGTCTCCGCTTTCCAGAATGCCGGCGATACCCAGGACTTCCTGGATGGTTTTCACTGGAATGATGTCAAGCTGCCTGCGTACCTCATCCGGCACATCCTCCAGGTCCTCTTTGTTCTCTTCGGGAATCAGGACCCTGGTAACGCCCGCCCGGACCGCTGCCATGAGCTTTTCCGGCAGCCCGCCTATGGCGGTCACATCGCCCCTCAGGGAGATTTCCCCTGTCATGGCCAGGGCCGGGTCCACAGGCCTGCCCGTCAGAAGGGATGCCAGAGCTGTGGTCATGGTAATGCCTGCACTGGGTCCGTCCTTGGGCACACTGCCGGCCGGTACATGCACATGCACCACATGGTCCCGCAGTTTCCCTGCATGCTCCGGCAGCAGGATCTGCACCAGACTCAGGGCAATCCTGGCGGATTCCTTCATGACATCCCCCAGCTGGCCTGTCAGAAGCACCTGCTCCTTACCCTCCATAAGGGCGGTTTCAATGAACAGAATGTCACCGCCCGCTGCTGTCCAGGCAAGCCCGGTCACCACACCGCTCCTCTGGCTCTCAGGCACCCGGACATGATGGATCGGATGACCCTCAAGGAAGCTGGAAAGATTCCGCTTTGTGATCCGCAGGGCCTTTCCCTTCTGTTTCCAGCTCCTGACGGCAGCCTGCCGGCACAGGGCATCCAGGCGCTTGCGCAGGGCCCGGACGCCGGCTTCCGCCGTATATTCCGCTATGATCTGGTCCATGACCCCGGCACCCAATGTCAGGTTTTCTTCCTTCAGGCCCACAGCTTCCCGTGCTCTGGGTAGCAGATGTCTTTCCCCGATCTCCCGCTTCTCCACGGCCGTATACCCCGGGAAACGGATCACCTCCATACGGTTGAGCAGGGGCTCGGGAATGGAAGTGGTGGTATTGGCCGTGCAGATAAAGAACACATGGGAGAGGTCATAGGGCACATTCATGTAGTGGTCCGTAAAGGTATTGTTCTGCTCCGGATCCAGAACCTCCAGCAGGGCGCTGGCGGGGTCTCCCTGCACGGATGCGCACAGCTTGTCCACTTCATCCAGCACCATGACCGGATGATTGTCCCCGCATTTATGGATGGCATCCATGATGCGCCCCGGCATGGCACCGATATAGGTGCGCCGGTGGCCGCGGATGTCAGCTTCATCCCGGACGCCGCCCAGGGACACCCGGACATACTTGCGTCCCATGGCCTCCGCCACACTTCTGCCGATGCTGGTCTTGCCCGTACCCGGGCTGCCCACAAACAGCAGGATGGAGCCGGACACATGTCCGGTAAGGTTCATCACCGCAATCTGTTCCACCACCCGCCGCTTGGCCTCCTTCAGGCCATAGTGGTCCCGGTCCAGGATTTTCTCCGCCTCTTCCAGATTGACAGGGACGTAGGGCGTCTCCTTCCAGTCCAGGGACGTGACAAAATCCATATAGTCCGTCAGAAGACCATACTCTGCGCTGTGTTCGTTCTCCTGCTTGAGCCTGGCCAGTACCCGGCGGGCTTCCTTCATGGCGGTCTCGTTCATGCCGCTCTCTTCCAGGCGCTTTTCAAACAGCCGTATATCCGATATGGCCTCCGGATGCAGCTCATCCAGCTGCTTTTCCAGGAAGGAAATCTGTTTGCGGATGGCCGCTTCCCGGTACTGGCGGATATTCTCCGTTTCCCTCTCCACGGCGCCGGCATGGCTCAGCCGCAGGGACGCAATGGTTTCCTGCAGCATGCCTTCCATCTTGTCCACACGTCTGGTTTCACTGCTCTCATTGAGAAGGTACTCCATGTCCTCCCCCTGCCAGTTAAGCCACACGGTCAGCACGCAGAAAAGGTCCGCCACCGATTTCAGTCCCGGAAGGATGCGCTGCTTGATCATGTCCCCGGCCGGCATTTCATCCAGGAAGGAAGCAAAGGCATCCAGGAGCCTGGCATACCGCATGCCGGCCACGAAGGGTTCCAGAGGATCCGTATCCTCAACGGGCATGAAATCCGCTTCAAACATATCCCCCTGGGAAGTCAGATTTGACCAGATGATCCGCTCATCCGTGGCAAAGGCCATGTAATCCTGGAACAGGCATTCGGCAGGTGCGCCCACCACACCGATGGGGAAAAGCAGCTCCTCTGCCCTTTCCGGTTCAAAGACTGTTTCTCCGGCCTTCATGGGGACCAGCAGGACCTGCTCCCCCTTTTCCGGCATTTTCTCATCCTTTGCCAGGAGCAGTTCACTTGTATGCAGATAGACTGTGGTATCGGGCAGAAGCGCCGTACAGCGAATGGGAATCAGTCTCATAGTAAGCCTCCATATTCAATCGCGGCATATCTTACCTTTTCATGCCCGCGGCGTCAATATGATACAGCATCCGGCTCCTTGAAAAGGGCTCAAGTATGCTCTATAATCCCCCTCGGGCTCAGTTGCGCATTTCCAGGGGCTTCCTTGTCAGGGAGCCCCTGCGGCATATCAGAGCGCAGGGCGAAAGGATCAAGATGGAAAAAGTACGAGCTGGCATCCTGGGTACAGGGAACATCGGGACCGATCTTCTGATGAAAATTCTCCGGTCCGATGTGATTTCGTGCGGGATCTTCGCAGGACAGAATCCGGACTCCAAGGGCATTGCCCGGGCAAGGGAACTGGGTGTCCCCGTCACCTGCGATTCCATACGCTATATAGAAAAGTATCCCGACTGCTGCGAGATTGTCTTTGACGCCACCTCGGCAAAGGTGCACGCGGAGCACGCGCCCATTCTGAAAAGGCTGGGCAAATACGCCATCGACCTTACCCCCGCCCACGTGGGGCCGTTCTGCGTTCCCCAGGTGAACCTTGATCAGGCCATGGACCTGCCCAATGTCAACTGTGTGACCTGCGGCGGACAGGCAACGGTACCCATCGCCCGGGCCCTGACGCAGGTGGCGGATGTAAAATACCTGGAGGTGGTGGCCACCATCTCTTCCAAATCCGCCGGGGCAGGGACAAGGAACAATATCGACGAATTCACCCAGACCACCAAGGACGCCCTGATAGAGCTGGGCGGATGCAGGGACGCCAAGGCCATCATCATCCTGAACCCGGCAGAGCCCCCCATTACCATGCGCAATACCGTCTATGCCCTGATCGATGATCCGGATATGGATCTGATCCGCAGGGCCATTCATCGGGTGGAAACAGAACTTAAGCGGTATGTGCCCGGCTACAGGGTTGTACTGGGGCCGATTCTGGAAAACGGCCGCGTCACCACCACCATTGAAGTAACCGGCTCAGGGGATTTTCTCCCCGCTTATGCCGGCAACCTTGACATCATCACCTGTGCCGCCGTGGAGATTGCCGAGAGCTACGCCAGAAGGAGGCTGTTATGAGCAAAATCCGCTTCTTTGACGCCACCCTCCGGGACGGCTCCCATGCGGTGCGCCATCAGCTGACCGGGGAATTCATTTCCAGTTACTGTGAAGCCATGGACCAGGCCGGCATGTACACCATTGTGGTGGGACACGGCAACGGACTGGGGGCCTCCTCCCTGCAGGTGGGCCGTTCCCTGCTCTCTGACCATGACATGCTCTCAACCGCCCGCAGGTGCCTGAAGCATACCCGGCTGGGCGCCTATATGATCCCCGGCTTTGGCACCATACGGGATAACCTGATCCCGGCCATGGAGGACGGGGTGGAACTTTTCAAGCTGGGCTGCCACTGCACGGAAGCCGACACCACCCGGCAGCATATTGAATACCTCCGCAGGGAGGGCAAGGAAGTCTACGGGGTCCTGATGAACTATCACATGACCTCCACAGAGCGTCTTCTGGAGGAGGCGCAGAAGATGCAGTCCTACGGCGCCCAGGGCGTTATCCTCATGGACAGTGCCGGCGCCTCCACCCCGGAGATGGTCAGGCGCAGCATAGGAACCCTGGTGGAACACCTCTACGTGCTGGTGGGATTTCATCCCCACAACAACATGGGCCTGGCTGTGGGCAATGCCTATACCGCCATTCAGGAAGGCGCCCGCATCATCGACGGAACCCTCCGGGGGTTCGGTGCCGGTGCCGGAAACGTGCAGCTGGAAGCCCTCTCTGCCCTGCTGATCCGGGAAGGATATGAACTCCGCCAGGATCTGTATGCCATGATGGATGTCAGCGAAAAGCTTGTCCGCCCGGTCATGCCCGAGGACAGGGCACTGACGGACGTGAGCATCGTCAGCGGCATGGCTGGCGTGTTTTCCTCCTTTAAAACCCAGGTTCTGGCAGCCGCCGGAGAATTCCATGTGGATCCGCGGGATATCTTTATGGAGCTTGGACGGCGGAAAGTGGTGGGCGGACAGGAGGACATGGTGGTGGCCGTGGCAGAAGAGCTGTCCCGCCCGGTCCACGGAGATACGGAATCCTATATGCTTGAATCCCTCACATAAGAACGGAGGACGGAAGATATGAACGTCTCGGAATACATTTTTGACTTCTTCCATAAGAAGGGTGTGGAAGCCGTCTTCATGGTCACCGGCGGACAGGCCATGTACCTGGATGATGCCGTGGGCAGGAACGGGCACTACAGCATCATCTGCCACCACCACGAGCAGGCCTGCACCATGAGCGCCGACGCCTACGGGCGCATCCGGAACAAGCCCGCCATTGCCCTGGTAACAGCAGGCCCCGGCAGTGTCAATGCCATGAACGGTGTGGTGGGCGCCTATACCGATTCTTCCCCCATGATCGTCCTTTCAGGCCAGGCCAACCTGTCCTTTGTCCAGTACGAAGAGAAGACAAATATCCGCCAGTTCGGCATTCAGGGCATCAACATCCGTTCCATGGTGGAAGGGCTGGTCAAATACTTTAAGACCATCGACCAGGTAAACCGTGTCCAGGCTTACCTGGAGGAAGCCTGGGAAGCCGCCACCGGCGGCAGGCCAGGCCCTGTCTGGATCGACGTGCCCCTGGATATCCAGCGGGCAGAAGTGCCGGAAAACCAGGTCCGGCATCCCCTTCCCCCCAAATATAACGATACATACCGCCTGGATGCTGCCGTTTCCTCCATGGTGGACCACCTGAAAAAAGCAAAGCGGCCCGTTTTTCTGGCGGGACAGGGTGTCAGCCTGTCCGGCGCCCGGGGCCTTTTCAGGGATCTGGTGGAGGCTGCCGGCATTCCGGTGATCACCGCAAGGCTTGGCATTGACCTGATTGAAAGCAGCCATCCTCTGTATGTGGGGCGGCCCGGCAACTATGGGGAGCGTTCCGCCAACTTTGCCATCCAGAATGCTGACCTGATCATCTCCCTGGGCTGCCGCCTGGCCTCCTCTCTGGTGGGCCATTCCCCCGAATCCTTCGGGAAGCATGCATACAAAATCGTGGTGGACATCGATCAGGAGGAGCTGGACAAGCCCGGCGTGGTCATAGATGAGAAAGTCCATCTGGACTGCAGGGACGTGATTGCAGAGCTGGCCAAACGCATTTCCGCATCCCCCCTGCCGCCCTGCCCGGAATGGGTACAGCAGTGTGCCTTCTGGAAAGAGCATTATCCCGTGGTGCAGCCCTCATACAAAGATGAAAAGCCCGTCAATTCCTATTATTTCATCGACCGCCTCTCCGCGCTTTCCCCGGATAATGCCAATATCCTTGTGGATACGGGTTCCTGTTTCCACGTAGCATGCCAGACCTGGAAGGTCAAGCGGGGCCAGCAGTTCCTGACAACGGGGGGCATCAGCTCCATGGGCTACTGGTGCGCAGGCATTGGCGCCTGTGTGGCTAACGGCCGGAAGGATACCGTGGTCATCACAGGTGACGGCAGCCTGCAGATGAACATCCAGGAGTTTGCCCCGATCCATTACAACCGTCTTCCCATCAAGACCTTTGTGCTGAACAACAACGGCTATCTGCTGATCCGCTCCACCCAGAGAAACTTCATGGAGGACCGTTTTCTGGGAGAAGGACCGGATTCCGGTGTCTGGTGCCCGGATCTTGAGAAGATCGCCGCAGCCTATGAGATCCCCTTTTACAGGATCAGCAGCGTGGATGAGATCGATGAGACTGTGCGCCGTGTCTTTGAAACGGAAGGCCCCGTCATCTGCGAAGTCATGACGCCCCAGTGGCAGGCCCTGGTGCCCAGGATTACCTCAGAAAAGATGCCTGACGGCCGCCTGGTGGCCCACGAATACAGCGACATGTTCCCCTTCCTTAACCGGGATGAATACAGAAAGAACATGATTGCGGAGCGTGAAGACAGCAAATGAAGAAAGTGGTTGTCACCGGCGCCACCAGCATGATCGGGGTCGCCCTGATAAGGGAATGCCTGAAAAACGGCTGCTCCGTGCTGGCCCTGGTGCGGGAGGGTACCCGACGCATGACCAGACTGCCCGTCTCGGATCTTCTCCGGGTGGAAACCGTCTCCCTCAGTGCCTTAAACAGCGTGAAGGGGGACGGCGGCCCCTACGATACGTTCTATCATCTGGCCTGGGACTACACCATCCGCAGCGAGCGGGATGTCCCGCGTCTGTGCCAGCGGAACATTCCCTGGTCCCTGGACGCGGTGGACCTGGCAAAAAGGCTTGGCTGCAGCCGGTTCATCGGGGCAGGATCCCAGGCGGAGTACGGGCCTGTCTCCGGCATCATTTCCGAGGAGACCAAACCGGAACCCGTCATCGCCTACGGCATGGCCAAGCTTGCCGCCTGCATGCTGACCCGCCGGCAGTGTGAACAGTACGGGATGCACCATATCTGGGCCAGGGCCTTCAGTGTTTACGGTGTCAATGACAACAGCGGCACCATGATCAATGACACCCTGGACCGTCTTGACCGGGGTGAAACCGTGCACTTCACATCCGGCACCCAGATCTGGAACTACCTGCACGAATCCGATGCAGGGAGACTGTACTATCTGCTGGGAGCCCTGCCGGTGGAGGACGGCCTGTACTGCATTGCCCATCCGGAATCCATCCCCCTGAAGGAGTATATAGAAACCCTCTGTGAGGAATACGGCGGGGCCCGCTGCACCTTTGACCCCTCGGACTGCGGACATGCGGGGCTTGAGGTGGATATGGGAAAAACCCTGAAGGCCACCGGCTTTGTGCCTCAGGTCACGTTCCGGGAGGGTATCCGGGAAATCCTGAAAGCCCGGGCGGAAGCCCGCAGCTGACAGCATACCTTAAACTGCCGCAGGACGGGTAATATTCCCGCATAATGAAAACCATCTGCGCAAGTCTGTTTCAGCCGGACATGTACCGGCACGGAGATCAATATGAGCAAGATCAGTGTCATGATTCCCTGCTTTAACGAGCAGGAAAATGTGGTGCCCATGGCGGAACAGCTCACCGAGCTTTTCCGCACCCAGCTGTCTTCCTATTCCTATGAAATCCTCTTTATTGACAACCGTTCCACTGACGGGACCCGGGCTCTGCTCAGGCAGCTGTGCGAAAAGGACAGGCACATCCGGGCCATTTTCAACGCCAGGAATTTCGGACAGTTCCGCTCTCCCTATTACGGCATCCTGCAGACCACCGGGGACTGTACCATCATGATGTGCTGCGATTTTCAGGAGCCCATCTCCATGATTCCGGTTATGGTGCGGGAGTGGGAGCAGGGCACGAAAATCGTGGTGATGCAGAAAAACTCCAGCGACGAGGGAAAGCTCATGTACCTGCTGCGCAGCGGCTACTACAAGCTGATCCATAAGTACTCGGACGTGGAGCAGATTGAGCATTTCACCGGTTTTGGCCTGTATGACCGCTCCTTTGTCAATGTCATGCGGGACCTGCATGACCCTATCCCCTTCCTCCGGGGTGTGGTGGCAGAACTGGGATGCAAAATCAAAATCATCCCCTACCATCAGGAAAAGCGCCGGGCAGGAAAAACCCACAACAACTGGTATACCCTCTATGACGCCGCCATGCTGAGCTTCACTTCCTACACCAAGGTGGGGCTGCGCCTCGCCACCATCCTTGGGGTATGCATCGCCGCCGTCAGCCTGCTGGTGGCCCTGATCTATCTGATCCTCAAGCTCAGCAACTGGTACGGGTTTGAAGCCGGTACCGCGCCCATTGTCATCGGCATGTTTTTCCTGGGCGCCGTTCAGCTGATCTTCCTGGGGATCATCGGAGAATACATTCTCAGCATGAACCAGCGCATCATGAACCGGCCCCTGGTGGTGGAAGAAGAGCGGATCAACTTTGACGTATCCCCGGATGAATAAGGCATAAAACAGAACTCCCTGCAATGCAGGGAGTTCTGTTTTATGCCCCGGACCCCGTCTGGCGGAAGGCCCAGAATTTATTGAGCACATAATTGAGGGGTATGGTCACAAGCAGGGATAACA
This sequence comes from uncultured Clostridia bacterium, assembly GCA_946627565.1. Lineage (GTDB taxonomy): Bacteria > Bacillota > Clostridia > Christensenellales > Aristaeellaceae > UBA2943. The sequence continues at coordinate 19,188 of CAMOVR010000002.1, read as the reverse complement.
GGCTGGCCGCATAGTAGGGCACGCCCATCCCGCTCAGGCCCATCTTGATGGCCGGTGCCAGCAGAAGACCCGTGAAGGCATAGCTGGCCACCGTCTTAAGATAAGAGCGGAGATGCTGGGCAAAAGTCCTTTTCTCCTCTGAGCGGAAGGTAAAACGGCTGTTCATCATATAGGAATAGGTGACCGAGATGACAAAGGCAACGATGTTCACCGCCATAACCCGGACCTGGTCTGCAGACAGCCTTAAGCCCGGGACCGGCTCCAGGGCGGAAAAGACCGTATCCCTGAAAACCACATAGTACATCAGCATTTCGATGCCGTAGGATACCAGTGTGCTGGTAAAGCCCACCAGGCCGAACCGGATGAACTGCATGAACGGGGCAAGAGGCGAGTTTTCCAGCCTTTCCATCAGGCGGTTTATGAAATTCTTCATGCCCTCACGCTTTCGTGGATCACGCCGGCCATATAATCCAGCATTTCATCGGTCATGCCAGGGTATACCCCCACCCAGAAGGTCTGGCGCATGATCATGTCCGTCACCGCAAGATCCCCCACCACCCGGTAGGCATCCGTGCCCCGGATGGTATCAAAGGCGGGATGCCGGGTCATGTTCCCGGAAAAGAGCATCCTGGTCTGGATGTTCCGGCTTTCGATCTTTCTCACCACGTTTTCTCTTGAAAGGCCGGAGGACGGCTTCAGGGTAATCAGGAAACCGAACCAGCTGGGATCAGACCCCGGTGCCCGCTCCGGCAGGATCAGGACGTCCGTAAGATCCGACAGGGCACGGTGAAGCCGCTCCCAGTTTTCCTGCCTGCGGCGGATAAAGCCGGGCATCTTTTTCAGCTGCTCGCAGCCTATGGATGCCTGCAGGTCCGTGGCCTTCAGGTTATAGCCCATATGGCTGTACACATACTTATGGTCATACCCGGCAGGAAGCTGGCCGAACTGGCCATCGTAGCGGTGCCCGCAGGTATCGTCCCGGCCGGAGGGGCAGATGCAGTCCCTGCCCCAGTCCCTGTAGGAAAGGATCAGGCGGTGAAGAAGCGGATCCCGGGTATAGACAGCGCCGCCCTCCCCCATGGTCATGTGATGGGGCGGATAGAAACTGCTGGTTCCAATGTCCCCCCATGTCCCGGTGTATCTGGTCTCCCCGTCTATGGTGTACCGGCTGCCCAGGGCATCACAGTTGTCCTCCACCAGGAACAGCTGATGTTTCCGGCAGAAGTCGCGCACAGCCTTCAGGTCAAAGGGATTGCCCAGGGTGTGGGCCAGCATGACAGCCTTTGTCTTTTCCGTAAGGGCCGCCTCCAGCTGGGACACGTCCAGGTTGTACTGGGGCACCGTCACATCCAGAAACACCGGCACGGCCCCGTACTGCAGGATGGGTGCAATGGTGGTGGGAAACCCGCAGGCCACCGTGATGACCTCATCCCCGGGCCGTATCCTTCTCTCTCCAAGCTCCGGCGCCGTCAATACCATAAAGGCCAGCAGGTTGGCCGAAGAACCGGAGTTGACCAGATGCACAAAGGGGACCCCCAGAAACGCAGCAAAATCCTTTTCAAACTGTTCCGCAAACCTGCCTGACGTAAGCCAGAAGTCCAGCATGGCGTCGGTGAGGGAACACATTTCCTTTTCATCATACACACGGGATGCATAGGCAATCCTGTCGCCGGGTTCAAAGGCTTTTTTCGGTTCCCTGAACTGATGATAATATGCCGCCACCATGGCGCGGATCTCTTCCCTGGCTTCCGCCTCACTGTTAAAGTGCTTTTCCATTTTCTGCCTTCCAATCCGAAACATAGAGCTGTATCTCGCGCTCCATTTCCCTGAATACATTCTCTCCCCGCTGCCATGCCCGGGTCCACTTAACCGTCTCCTGCACAGCCTTTTCCACGGACCACACAGGTTCCCACGGAATGCTTTCCCGGATTCTGGTGCTGTCAAGCTTAAGATAGGACGCCTCATGCACGGCATTGGCTTCCGCCTCAGAGATCCATGAGCTTCCTTCTCCCCAGCAGCGGACAAACAGGTCCGCCAGCGTGCCTGTGGTGACACAGTTTTCTTCATCCGGCCCCACATTGTACCAGTCGGCCTTTTCCGGATCTTCCATCTGGGCCCTGGCCAGCATCAGATAGGCCATGACCGGCTCCAGCACATGCTGATAGGGCCGGATGGAATGAGGGTTGCGCAGCCGGATCGGCCGGCCCGCAAGGGCGGCACGGATACAGTCCGGAATAATCCGGTCCCGGGCAAAGTCCCCGCCCCCTATAACATTTCCCGCCCGGGCCGTGGAGATGGCCGGAGCGCCCCGGAAATGAAAAAAGCTGTTCTTATAGCTGTGGGTAACCAGCTCGGAACAGGATTTGGAATTGGAATAGGGGTCAAAGCCATCCAGGGGATCCTCCTCCCTGTATCCCTTATCCTGCTCCCGGTTCAGGTACACCTTGTCGGTGGTGACATTCAGAAAGGACCGGACAGAACCGGTCAGGCGCACACATTCCAGCACATTGACCGTGCCCATGACGTTGGTCTCATAGGTGTACCTGGGCTCTTCATAGCTCAGGCGGACAATGGGCTGGGCGGCCAGATGCAGTACGATTTCAGGCTGTGTCTGTTCAAATACCTCTTTCAGGGCGCCGAAATCCCGGATATCGCCCCGCACATCCCGCATTCTTTCGGCCATGCCGCTGAGTTCAAAAAGGCTGGGCTCACCCGGGGGATTCAGCGCGTACCCGGTCACCTCCGCCCCTGAAAGGGACAGGGCGGCGCACAGCCAGCTGCCCTTGAATCCGGTGTGCCCTGTGACCAGCACCTTTTTGCCCTGAAACCATGAAAGAAAACAGGAAGGATCCATCGGTTGATTCATCAGTCTTCCCACACTTTCCAGGGCGCGTGTCCCGTTGCCCAGAGTTTCTGCAGGATATCATGCTCCCGCTTGGTGTCCATGCACTGCCAGAACCCATGGTGGGGATAGCTCATGAGCTGTCCTTCCCGGGCCAGGCGCTCCAGGGGATCGCGTTCAAACACGGTCTGGTCCCCTTCAATATAATCAAACACTTCTGGCTCCAGCACCATGAACCCTGCATTGATCTGTGCCCCGTCCCCCGCCTTCTTTTCCCGGAAGGCGTGCACGGCGTTGTCTCCGCCTATGTCCAGAATCCCCTTCTGCTGTTCAAGGGTCACGCTGGTGAGGGTGGCCAGTTTCCCATGGCTCCTGTGAAACGCAATCAGCCTTCCCACATCCACATCGCACACACCGTCGCCATAGGTCATGAGGAAGGTCTCATGGCCGATATAGGGCATGACCCGGCGGATGCGGCCGCCTGTCATGGTCCCGCTGCCGGTGTCCACCACCGTTACGCGCCAGGGTTCCGCCTTGCGGTTGTGAATCACCATTCTGTTTTCCGGGGACGGCTGGGTAAAATCAAAGGTGATATCCGATGTGTACAGGAAGTAATCCGCAAACCACTGCTTGATCAGGTGCTGCTTGTACCCGGCACAGATCACAAAATCATTGACGCCGAAATGGGAGTAGCCTTTCATGATGTGCCAGAGAATCGGCATGTTGCCAATCTCGATCATGGGCTTGGGTTTGTACTGGGACTCCTCGGAAAACCGGGTGCCGAAGCCTCCGGCCAGGATCACAGCCTTCACGAAACCACCTCACAGTTCACAGTGCAAAAAACCTGTTTTTTGCATGCCAAACTCTATCATGGGACATTCCCTTTGTCAATTTTGCCGGGCACAGGTCATTTCTGCAGGCGCTTTGCCAGCATGGTGTTCCGTTTGCCCACCACTTCATTGCGTATGGCATATGCCAGCGCCTTTTTGCTGCCCACAATCACCACGGCCTTCTTTGCCCTGGTGATGCCTGTATAAATCAGGTTTCGCTGCAGCATGACGAAATGGCTCATGAGCACCGGCATGACGATAACCGGGTATTCAGCGCCCTGGGCCTTGTGGATGGTGGTGGCGTAGGCCAGGACCAGTTCATCCAGCTCAGATGCGTCATATGGGACCTGCCGGTCGTCAAAGCGGACAAACAGCTGTCCCTCACCCATGTCCACCGATTCAATGACCCCGATGTCCCCGTTGAAGATATCCTTTTCGTAATTGTTGCGGATCTGCATGACCTTGTCCCCCAGGCGGAAGGAATAACCGCCCCGGCGCAGGCACTGGTCCGCATGGGCACTGTTCAGCTTTTCCTGCAGCATCTGGTTCAGGGTTGCCGCCCCGGCAGCGCCACGCTGCATGGGGGTAAGCACCTGTATGGCAGATGGCTGCATATGGAAATACCCGGGCAGCCGTCTTCCCACCAGTTCCACAATCTCCGTTGCCGTTTCCTCCGGCGTTTCCCTGTCGATCATGAAAAAGTCGCTGCCCGCCCGGTTGCACACCTCCGGGAAGGTGCCATGGTTGATCCGGTGCGCATTCATGATGATCCGGCTGGTCTGGGCCTGGCGGAAGATCCGCTTCAGCTCCACCACCGGCACCACCCCGCTGGCAATGATATCCTTCAGCACATTCCCTGCCCCCACGGAAGGCAGCTGGTCCGTATCCCCCACCAGGATCAGGCGGGCCTGGACCGGCACGGCTTTGAGAAGGGCATTCATCAGGATCAGGTCAATCATGGAACACTCGTCCACAATGAGCACTTCGGTTTCAATGGGGTTGTCCTCATTGCGCTGGTACCCTTCCATGGGCTTGTATTCCAGCAGGCGGTGGATCGTTTTGGCCTCCATGCCCGTCACTTCGCTCATGCGCTTGGCAGCCCGGCCTGTGGGGGCCGCCAGGGTTATGCGCAGCCGGGATGCCCGCATGGCCTGGATAATGCCCAGGGTGGTGGTGGATTTTCCCGTTCCCGGGCCGCCGGTGAGCACCATGACCTTGCTGGTCATGGCCTGCCGGATGGCCTGCTGCTGGACCTCGTCATAGGAAATGTTCCCCATCTTTTCCAGCTGTGCCATCTGGACCGGCTGCACGGGCCTTGATGGGGAGCGCAGGATTTTGATCAGGCGGGCGGCTGTACCGATCTCCGCATAGTAAAAGGGCGGAAGATAGACAGCCCGCCTTTGCGGACCGTCTGCATGATTCTCCTCCGGGATGTCTTCCACATGGACATCTCCGCTGCTGATCATCTGGTCCATGGTCATGACCACCTGGGCGGTCTCCACCTTTTTCTCATCGGTGCTGAGGATCTCAGCAGCTTCGTCCACCAGCTGACTGTATTCCGCATACACATGTCCCTGCTTGTCCGCCATCTGAGAGAGGGTGTACAGGATGCCTGCCCGGAGCCGCACAAAGCTGTCCGGCGGCATGCCCAGTTTCCGGGCAATCGTGTCTGCCGTGCGAAAGCCGATCCCCCAGATATCATCCGCCAGGCGGTAGGGGTTTTCCCTTACCACCTGCAGGGATTTGCTGCCGTATGTTTTGTATATGCGCGCCGCATATGCGGCGGAAACATCATGCCCCTGCAGAAAAAGCATGATGTTCTTGACTTCCTTCTGTTTGCCCCAGGATTCCATGATCTGGGCGATCCGTCTGGAGCCCAGGCCCTCCACTTCCCGGAGCCTCTCGGGTTCTTCTTCAATGACCCGCATGGTATCTGCCCCGAAGGTATTCACGATTTTCCTGGCAAACTTCGGGCCCACGCCCCGGATGAGGCCGGATCCCAGGTATTTTTCTATGCCAAGAACGGTGGCAGGCAGGGTTTCCTCCCATTTCTGTGCCACGAACTGCCGTCCGTAGCGCCTGTCCAGCTTCCATTCTCCCTGTACCGCAAGAACTGTGCCCACAGCGATCTCGCCAAAGCCGCCCACCACGGTCACCAGATCTTCCTCTCCCGCCACGGCTGTCTTCAGCACAGCATAGCCGTTTTCCGGCGAAAGGAACGTCACGCGTTCCACGACACAGCGGATCTCCGTCACCCTGTCAACACTCCTTTTCCGCAGATGATATACACGTGACCAAAAAGAACCCGAAAGCGTATGGCGTCACGGTATATACGGAAATCAGCCAAAAACCCGTTCCGGATTTCTGACTGATTTGCAGTATACCACGTGAAGAGGGATTCTCAAAACGCCTGTTCATCCCCCTGCGCCTTCTCCTGGCTCTTCCTTGCATAGGCAAACAGATACTGCTGATAGACGCCGTTATACGGACTGTACGCCTCCGCTGGATAACCCAGTGGATAATGCTCCTTCAGCACCCGGTTCATCCACACATCCCTGGGAAAGGCATCCAGCTGATGAAACCCGAAGAGGGCAATGCAGGAAGCCACCTTGGGGCCCACGCCGTATATCCCCTCAAGCACCTTCTCCGTCTCCTGCAGGTCCTTCCCTGCAAGCTTTTCAAGATCCAGTGCACCCTCATGAACCTGTCTGGCAGCCTCCTGAACATACTTCCACCGGTACCCCAGGGCACAGGCTTTAAGGTCCTCTTCTCTAAGGGCGCAGACATTTTCCGGTGTGGGGAACACCTGATAGGCTTCACCCAGGCAGTCTGTCCGCTTTTCCCCGGCCGCCTCGCACAGCAGGCGGATGGAGCGGCAGATGGCGGGGATGTTGCGGTTCTGGGAGATGATGAAACTGATCAGCATCTCCCAGGGGTCCTGACGCAGAATCCGTACCCCCTTTTCCGCCCCGGCTGCCTGATAAAGCGCCCTGTCCGTGTGCGGGATGCGGGCGCGGAGGGAAGCATAGTCCGTATCCATATCAAGGTACTTCCGCCATGTGTCAAGCGTGGCCCCGCTTTCCCCGTCCCAGGCAAGGTGCAGCACCTGTTTATCCCCGTCCCGGATTTCAGATGCAAGATACAGGCATGACCTGCCGTGTATGATCCTGTATCCTTCCTCTCTTTCTTCCCAGCGGAAACACTGCCCGCTCTGCGCAATTTTCTTAAGATCCAGGTCATCCGCAAACAGGATCTGTTCTCTGAGCATGTACCGTCCCCTCCCGTCATGCAAGCTTAAGGAAAGCGCTCCCGGGGATTTCTTTCACCCGGAAGCGCCGGAAAGAGCACCGTATTATACACCTGCCGCCATCTGCATCTCAGCGGATGCAATGGCCTCTGAATTGACCTTCTCCGGCGGCTGATAGGTGGGCACCACATCCATAAGAGCCTGCTTGACCACCCGGTTGCTCTGGGTCTTGAGTGCCTCCCGCAGAACCTGGAGTTTCTTCTCAATCTCCTCCCGGCTCAGGGGCCGGTCCCGCTCCACGAAGATCTTGTCGTGGCCTGTCCTGTCCAGCTCCTCCGTCTTAATCAGCAGCTCTTCATACAGCTTTTCCCCGGGCCGAAGGCCGGTTTCGATGATGTCAATATCCTTATAGGGCTCAAAGCCGGAGAGACGGATCATGTTCTCCGCCAGGTCCAGGATCCTGACAGGCTTGCCCATATCCAGAACATACAGCTCACCGTTGCCCGCCATGGCACCGCTGGTCATCACCAGCTGGCTGGCCTCGGGAATGGTCATGAAGTACCGGATAATGCGCCGGTCCGTCAGCGTCACGGGGCCGCCCCGTTCGATCTGCCTTCTGAAGAGCGGGATCACGGAACCGTTGCTGCCCAGCACATTGCCAAAGCGCGTGGCAGAAAAGGACGTACGGCTGCCGGTGCGGCTCTGCACAATCATCTCGCACATCCGCTTGGTGGCGCCCATCACATTGGTGGGATTCACCGCCTTGTCCGTGCTGACCATGATAAAGCGGGATACGCCGTACTTTTCACAGGCCTCCACCACATTGAGTGTCCCGAACACATTGTTGCTGACCGCTTCGCACACATTGCGCTCCATCAGGGGCACATGCTTGTGGGCAGCGGCATGCAGCACAATGTCCGGTGTGTTTTCCGAAAAGATCTTTTCAATCTTGTCCCGGTCGCAGACACTGGCGATCTCAATGCGCATATTCAGTTCATCGCCGTACTGGATGCGCAGTTCCTGCTGAACGTCGTATGCGCCGTTTTCGTACACGTCCAGAATCACCAGACGGGACGGTTTGCACCTGGCGATCTGTCTTGCCAGCTCGGATCCTATGGACCCGCCGCCTCCTGTGATCAGCACGTGCTTCCCTTTATACCATGCCATGGTCTCCGGGGATAGCACGTGATTGGCCCGCCGGAACAGGAGGTCTTCAATGTTAAAGTCATGCAGGCGGGGCTTTTTGCTGTCCACTGTGGAGAAATCATATGTCTTGATCTTGTAGTCCCGGTACTTCCGGTACAGTTCCTCCCGCTTCTCATCCGGCACATTGGGCATGGCAAAGATCACCTCCTGCACCCCCAGGGGATGCAGGTCCACACCGCCGCGCAGGACCTCAATACCCTCGATCTGACGCCCCACCTTCATCTCGTCAATGTCCACAAAGCACACAGGCTGGTAGACAGGGTGGTTCATCAGTTCCATGGCCAGGTTTGCACCCACATTGCCTGCTCCGATAATGGCCACCCGGATGGGGTTTGCCTGTTTCACCGGTTCATCTTCAAACCGGATGCGGGTCAGCATATGCAGAATCTTCCGGGCCCCGCGGTCAATCCAGCCTGTTCCCGTTCTTTTCTGATAAACCCACTGATAGCCCAGGCGGATGACGATACACCCCAGCTGGTCCATGGCAAACAGTGCGATACCCCTGACAAGGGAAATATGGGCGGGAAACAGGTGCCTGACGAGGAGGAACAGAACACAGGCCACCGTGTCAGAAATCATCAGCAGAAAATACTCCGTAGGTCCCGCATAGCGCCAGATCTGTTCATATACATGCCCGGCGATGCGGCAGAGCATCAGGATTCCAATTCCCAGAAACATCTGTATCAGTGTCTGGGAAACGGTCAGATTTTCGGGCCCAATGGAATAAACCGCCTGCAGGAAAAAAGCACACAGGAGATAGATGCATGCATCATAGAGCATCAGCATCCATCGCACCTTGACTTTTGTCTTCTCCATGAAAAACTCTCCCTTGTCAGGTCTCCAATAAAGGAAGAATCCTGAGTCATCGTATATATATTACCTATTTGTCCAAAAAATGCAATAGTCAGGCCCTGACCTGTCCTGAACGGCAGCCGGTACCGGCGGTTTTCGGAATACATGCCGGAACCGTTTTTTTCGTTTTCTCCCCTGCTTTTCCCTGTTTTTTCACGCAGTTTTCACCGAGGCGGCGTATGCTCTCAGCACAGACCCGAAGGGAGGTGACTGCATGACAGATTTGTCAGGTCAGAAAAAAGGTCTGCTGCTGATTGTCTTTGCCGCTGTCATTTCTCTGACGTTACTTTTTTTCCGGCTTTCCTTCAGCCTTTCAGAATCCAGGAATGTGGTCTGCCCGGAAGACCTGGGCGTTGTTCTGTCAGAAGATGACCAGTCCCTCTATGTTCTGGCTGTCCAGGATCAGTCTGCAGCGGACAATATGGGCCTCTGCCCGGGAGATGAAATCCTGGCCTACAACGATACGCCGGTTTCATCCAGCGAAGACCTGTGTGCACTTTTTTCAGGTCAGGCAGGCAGCAGCGATTATCTGCTCCTTAAGCGGAACGGGAAACACGTTCGAGCCTTCTTTTCTTCAGGCCGCAGGTGTCAGTGGCCCTTCAGGTAACATGCCTGATTTCACGCTGTGTTTTATATGTTTATGGCCCTTTCAGATTTGATTTCTGCTTCTGTATCCGCTACAATAACGCACGGCATACAGAGCTTGTACACCTTTGCTGCAGCGCGGCAAGACTTATGGACAGGGGCGCATGGAAAATGAAACTACTGGTGGCGGATGACGAAAAAGGTATCCGGGATCTGATCCGGAAATATGCTGACTTCGAAGGCTATGAGATGGATGAGGCGGAAAACGGCATGCAGGCTGTGGAAAAATGCCGTCTTCATACATATGACCTGATCATCATGGACGTGATGATGCCGGAACTGGACGGTTTTTCTGCTGTACGCGCCATACGGAAGACCAGCAGCACACCCGTTATCATGCTCAGCGCCCGGGGCGAGGAATATGACCGGATCCACGGCTTCGAATCCGGCGTGGACGATTACGTGGTCAAACCCTTCTCCCCCAAGGAACTCATGATGCGCATATCCGCTGTTCTGCGGCGTTCCGGCGCAGAGCCTGCCGATCACAGCGACATTATGAAAGTCGGGGCCGGCATGGAGATCAATTTCACCGCCCGCCAGGTCACCATAGACGGGAAACCCCTGGACCTGTCCCCCAAGGAATATGACCTGCTATTCTATATGGCCCGCAACCGGGGCATTGCCCTGTCCAGGGAAAAGCTGCTGTCAGAAGTATGGAATTATGAATATTTAGGGGATGACCGCACGCTGGATACCCACATCAAGCTTCTCCGCCGGGAACTGGGCCCGTATGCAGATCACATCACCACCCTGCGAGGAGTTGGATACCGCTTTGAAAAAGATTAAGGAAACCTTTCACAGATATACACTGCACCCAAAACACATGGGCATCCGCCGGACGGTGATGCTCAGTTTTGGCTTTTTTGTTTTCTTCCTGATCTTTCTTCTGTGGCTCTTTCAGATTGTTTTTCTGGACTCCTTTTACCGGAGCTATAAGGCGGGAAGGATGTCCGCAGCCGCAGATACGCTGGTGCATAATCTTTCCGAGAGCAGCGAAACGCTGTCCTCGCTTGCAGGTGAACTGGCAGAACACAACGACCTGTGTATCCTGCTGCTGGATGAAAGCATGGATACCCTTCTCTCTGCAGAAGGTTCCCGTAACTGTCTGATTCACCGTACATCCCCCAAAGCCCTGTCTTTCTGGGTACAGAAAGCACCGGAGGACGGCCGGGCCGTCACCGAGCTGTTTCGCATGAATGCTTCCCATGTAGGGCCTGTGGGCCGGCTTCTGGATAAATCCGGACCTGATTCTAAGGAATCCGGATACAGATCTGCTGAAGAAGGTGAACCGGACAAACCCTCCGCATTTGAATATGACGGCAAAACAAAGCCGGATGAAAACGATGTTCAGAGCATGCTGTACATCCGCAGAGTCACCCTTTCAGACGGCACCGCTGCCACCCTTCTTCTGAATACACAGATCAATCCCGTTGCCTCCACTGTGGAAGCGCTCCGCTCCCAGCTGATGGTCATTACCCTCATCGTAACGCTGGTGGCCCTGGTGCTGTCCTTCCTGATTTCCTCCCGCATCTCCCGTCCCATCATTGAAACCAATACCGGCGCCCGGGCTCTTTCCCATGCCCAGTACCAGCGGGCTGCCCATGCCGGAAGCTACAGGGAGATCAGGGAGCTTAACGATACCCTCAGCAAAGCGGCTGAGGACCTGGGCCGTGTGGACCGGCTCCAGCAGGAACTGATCGCAAACATTTCCCATGATCTGCGCACGCCTCTGACCATGATCGGGGGCTACGCGGAAATCATGCGGGACATTCCTTCCGAGAACACACCGGAAAACATGCAGATCATCATGGATGAAACTGCCCGGCTGTCTTCCCTGGTGACGGAACTGCTGGATTTCAGCCGCCTCAGGTCCGGCAGTACGGTCCTGAGCCCCACGGTCTTCTGTCTCACCCACACGGTATCCGCCATCATTGACCGGGTTTCCCATATGACGGCCAGGGACGGGTATACCGTCACCTTTGATTTTGAAAAAGATGTCATGGTAAAGGCTGATGAGAAGCGGGTGGAACAGGTGGTCTACAACCTGCTGGGCAATGCCCTGACCTATACCGGTGAAAGCAAACGCGCCTTCGTCACCCAGTCCGTAAGGGACGGATATGCCCGCATTGAAATCCGGGATGAAGGCCAGGGTATCCCGGAGGATGAGATCGGTCTGATCTGGAACCGGTATTACCGGACCAGTGAAACCCACAGGCGGGCCGTAATCGGTTCCGGGCTGGGCCTGAATATCGTCCAGACCATTCTGGAGCAGCACAAAGCACCCTATGGCGTAAACAGCACCGTGGGAAAGGGCACCACCTTCTGGTTTGAACTGCCTCTGGCAGGTGATGCAGCACCTGATGGAAAAAATCCCGGCAATGCCTGAATGAAACAGAAAAGGATCTGGTCCCCATGCCAAAGTTCCGCAGATATTTCAATCCAAACCTGATGATTTCCCTTGCCTTTCTTTCCATCATCCTGCTTGGCACCCTGCTTCTGCTCCTGCCTGCCGCCTCCCGTTCCCATACATCCTGCGGTTTTCTGACGGCCCTTTTTACGGCAACATCCACCACCTGTGTCACCGGCCTTTCCCTGGTGGACACATACACCCAGTGGAGCGGTTTCGGACAGATCGTCATTCTCTGTCTGATTCAGATCGGCGGCCTTGGTTTCATGTCCGTAGCCAGCATTCTGATCTTTCTTTTCAGAGGCCGGGTGGGGCTCTCGGGACAAATGCTCATGGCCCAGTCCCTGGGTGCCAGCGGCATGAAGGATATTGTGCAGCTGCAGAAATGGATGCTCCGTGCCTGCCTGGCGGTAGAATCCGCAGGTACCCTGCTGCTGACTTTCCGTTTTCTCCCTGTGTATGGGTTTGTGCGCGCGGTCCGTCTCGGGCTTTTCCATGCTGTCAGCGCTTTCTGCAATGCAGGGTTTGACCTGTTCGGTTTTCTGGAGCCCGGCAGCAGCGTCATGCATTTTCAGCATGACCCCTGGGTGCTCCTGACCCTGTCTGTCCTGATCATCCTGGGCAGTCTCGGGTTCCTGGTATGGGACGAGGTGCTGAAGGTGCGCAGATGGCGGAAACTGTCCGTCTACACAAAGCTGGTCCTGATCATGACCTTCGTCCTGACGGTGGGCGGCTGCCTGCTGATCTATCTGTGCGAATATGACAATGCCCTGACCCTGGGAGCCATGTCAGGGCCGGATAAATGGCTTAATGCTTTCTTCCAGTCCGTCACCCTCCGCACTGCGGGCTTTGCGGGCATCTCCCAGAAAAACCTGACAGAGTGCGGAAAAGCGTTCTCCATGATCCTGATGCTCATCGGGGGATCCAGCGGTTCCACGGCAGGCGGACTGAAAACCGTCACCATGATGGTAATCCTGCTGTTTCTGTGGAGCAGGATGCGCGGAAAGACCGTGGTTACCGTCTTTCACCGCAGCATTCCCGCAGGGCTTGTCCTAAACGCCCTGAGCATCTTCGGGCTTATGATTTCCCTGGCATTTTTAGGTGCCATGGTCATCACGGCAACTTCTCCTGTATCCCTGACAGAAGCGGCCTATGAGTCCGTCTCCGCCATAGCCACCGTAGGCCTGTCCTGCGATGTCACCTCCCGGATGTCTGTGCCTGCCAAGCTTCTGATCATCCTCTACATGTATTTTGGTCGTGTGGGCGTTCTCACCATCTCCCTGGGCTTCCTCCATCCCCATGCCGCGGAGCCCCGTTACCGCTATGCGGATACCTCACTGCTGATCGGTTAAATCAATGAAAATAAGGTGTTTAGTATGAAATCATTTGCCATTCTGGGCCTGGGCCGCTTTGGTCGCCAGCTGGCCCTGCAGCTTTCCCGTCAGGGCGCGGAAGTCCTGGCCATTGACCGTGAAAGAAAAGCGGTGGAATCCGTGGCCGATGAGGTCACCCGGGCCGTAACGGCCAATTTCCGGGATGAGGACATTCTGGATGAACTGGGCGTTGTCAACTGCGATACTGTGATCCTGGCCGTGGGAAGCGATCTGGCCCTTGCGGTTATGACCGTGATGAACCTGAAGCATCTGGGTGCAAAGTACCTGATCTGCAAGGCATATGACGAAATGTACTGCGAGGTCCTCCTGCGCCTTGGGGCTGACCGCGTCATCATTCCGGAAAGCGAAATAGCGGATAAGCTTGCCTTCCAGCTGACCAACCAGCACCTGCGGGATTTCCTCAAGCTCTCTGATAAGGCCGCCATAGAGGAATGCCGTATTCCCCAGCCTTGGCAGGACAAAACCATCGCTGAGCTGAAGATCCGCAACCAGTACCATGTGAACATCATCGCGATCCGCCGCGGAACGGAGACCATCATCAATCTGACGGCAGATACACAGTTTCAGGCAGGCGATACAGTGATCATGATCGGTCTTCTGCCGGATCTGCAGCATGTTCTGAAACTGATCTGAAGCAGAAGAAAAGCAGGCCGGACCCGGCTGCACGGCGTATGGGGTCTGGCCTGTTTTGTCAGATTCTTTCTTCCGTTTTTTCTCCCCGGCATTGCTCCATAACATCCTGAAAGGATTGCTGCTATGCGCGTGTTTTCCCGCCTTCTTGCATGGTTAACTGCGGTATGGACGGCTGCTGTTCTGTTTTTGCCCGCCTGGCAGTGTGTCCAGATATACCGGGCAGGCTCAGATGCCGGAAGTACCCCTCTCACAGATATTTTTACCCGGGATGCCGTTTTTCAGAAGCTGGAGAGCCTGGCCCCGCTGTTTTACGGGTATGTGCTTCTTGTGATCATTGCATTTGCTGTCCAGGCCCTGTCCCCGGATCATCCCCGCCCCGTGCCGCTCACTGCAGAAAACCGGCTGCGCCTTGTAAATGCACAAAGAAAAGACCTGCCTCAGGAAGCCCTGAAGGAAGAAAAGCAGCGCAGGGTGATCTGCGCGGCAGCCGGTGCTGCCATCTTTGCCTGCAGCGTACCTGCATGCGCATACCTTCTGAACCGTTTACATTTCACAGACCCGGACCTTGAACAGGTTATGGGACAGATGGTTCTGCACCTTATGCCTCCTGTGGTCTGTGCCTTTGCCGCAGCTTTTCTGGCTTCCCTGCTGCGAAAGCGCAGTATGGAAAGGGAATGTGCCATACTGCGGGATCTTCCCGCCGGCACGGCGGTTCCAGTTCTTCCTGAAAAAACAGGGCACGCAGGCCAGTCCCCTCTCGTGTCCATTTTCCGCATAACGCTGCTTCTTATGGGCGTGCTGTTCATTGTGCTGGGTGTAATGAACGGCGGAATGCGGGATGTGCTGGTGAAGGCCATTCAGATCTGTACGGAGTGTATCGGTCTTGGCTGACATAAGCGGAAGGATCCGGAAGCTCCTGCCCACCCGGCGCAGGCTGATCCAGCTCTATGCCGCCCTTCTGTATAATGCACATCTGCGCGGTTTTATCTCCGGAAACATCTATACCGGCCCCGCCAAAGCCCTCTGCGTCCCGGGGCTGAACTGTTACTCCTGTCCCGGTGCCACAGGCGCCTGTCCCCTGGGGGCACTGCAGAATGCCCTGGCTTCCTCCGGAAACAGGTTCCCGTTTTATGTCTTCGGTATCCTGTTGCTCTACGGCCTGATTCTCGGGAGAACCGTCTGCGGTTTTCTCTGTCCCTTCGGCCTGATTCAGGAACTTCTCCATAAGATTCCAACACCCAAGATCCGCAAGAACCGGTTTACCAGGATACTCAGCTGGTTCAAATATGTGATCCTGGCTGTATTCGTGTTCTGTATTCCCCTTTGGTATGCCGTAAAAAGCCTGCCGCTTCCTGCTTTCTGCAAGTATATCTGCCCCGCGGGAACCCTGGAAGGCGCAGTCGCACTTCTTGCAAACCCCGCAAATGCGGATACGTTTTCCATGCTGGGCCTTCTCTTTACACGGAAATTCGTGCTCCTTATGCTCATCCTCCTTCTGTGTGTCTTCCTGTACAGGGCTTTCTGCCGTTTTCTCTGCCCTCTTGGGGCCATCTACAGCCTGTTTTCCAGACTGGCCCTGACCGGCGTCCGGGTGGAACCCGCAAGGTGTACTGACTGCGGCCGGTGTGTCAGCCACTGCCAGATGGATATCCGCCGGGTGGGCGACCATGAGTGCATCCACTGCGGAGAATGCCTTGATGTATGTCCTGAAAAGGCCATATCCTTTAAAGCCGGCAGGATCACACTGCACAGTCCGGAAATCCCACAGGCAGCTCCCGGCAGAAAACGCCATGTTGAGGCCGCTGTATGGATCTGCGCCATAGTCCTGCTGGCCGCTTCTCTCTGGCTGGTGAACCGGGATAAACCAGGGAGCGGCACAGACCTGACAGCCGCGGATATGAGCACCGTTTCTGTGGATGAAAGCATCCCGGTTGGCTGGGAAAAGGGCATGCGTGCTCCGGACTTTACCGTTCCGGTGTACGGGTCCGATACCCCCTTTACCCTGAGCAGCTGCCTCGGGCAGTGCACGGTCATCAACTTCTGGGCAACCTGGTGCGGCCCATGCTGCGAAGAACTGCCGTATTTTGATGATATATACCGCAGGGCCGGGGACCGGATCTCCATCATCGCCGTGCATTCAAGCCTGGTGACGGATGATGTGGGGGCTTTTCTGGCCCGTTATGATTTTGCCCTTCCCTTTGCTTTGGACACGGACGGCAGCGTCATTGCATCCTTCGGAGGTTCCACCATGCTGCCCCAGACTGTGGTAGTGGATGCATCAGGCGTCATTGTTTACAACGCAGTGGGTTCCATGAGCGCAGAAAAACTGGAAGCCCTGCTGACCGAAGCCGGCGCAGAACTTCCAGCTGAATAACTCTGTATTTCCCTTACCTGCGGCGCAGCACCACCACATGGGAGGCGCAGTCCTGGTTGCGGATCGGGGGCACAAGCCCAAAGGTCATGAGATCATGGGCCGTGAAGGTATTCCCTTCCCTGTCCGCATACACGGCTGTATCCGGCAGATCCCTGAGCCGGACAGGCATGAGCCTGTCGTTCACTTTGGCCCTGTCAAGATAGAAGAACACAGCCACCTGGTCTTCATCCACAAACTGCCAGACCGTCAGGTCACCTTCAAAGGGACTGAGAAGACGGGTAAACCGCCCCTTCCTGCATACGTCCCCGATTTCCTTCAGTGTATGGATGGACTGACGGATCTCTTCCCTGTCCTCTTCTGAAAGCTTCGTCACGTCCAGCTCCAGACCGAAATTGCCGGCCATGGCCACCTGACAGCGCATCCGCATGGGGGTTACCCGGCCCACCTGGTGGTTCGGAACCGCACTGACATGGGAACCCATGCTGCTTGAAGGATACACGTAGCTGGTTCCGTACTGGATCCGCAGTCTTTCCACCGCATCCGTATCATCACTGGTCCAGGTCTGGGGCATATAATAGAGGATACCGGGATCAAACCGTCCGCCGCCGCCTGAGCAGCTTTCAAAGAGCACCTCCGGGAACCGTTCCGTAACCGTCTTCATGACACGGTACAGGCCCAGGATATACCGGTGGGCGGTTTCTTCCTCCCGGCCGTCCCTGAGGCACGCAGATCCCGCTTCGGCATAGTTCCGGTTCATATCCCACTTGACATAGTCAGCCCTGGTCTCCTCCAGTACACGGCTCACGGCCCCGATGATATAATCCTGTACATCCTCCCGGGTCATATCCAGGATCAGCTGATTGCGTGCCTCCGTCCTCATACGGTCGTCCACATGCAGACACCATTCAGGATGTGCCCGGTAGAGATCTGAATCCGGGGATACCATTTCCGGTTCCATCCAGATACCAAACATCATACCTGTCTTCCGGATATCCTCACTCAGTTTTCCGAGGCCATCCGGAAGCTTTTTGCGGTTCACCACCCAGTCGCCAAGGGAACAGTTATCATCGTCACGTTTGCCGAACCATCCGTCGTCCAGCACAAACAGTTCTACCCCAAGCTCGTGTCCGGCCCTGGCAATGTCCACAATCTTCTTATGATCAAAATTGAAATAGGTGGCTTCCCAGTTGTTGATGAGCACCGGGCGTCTCCTGTCACGCCACTGCCCGCGGCAGAGCCTTGTTCTGTACAGTTCATGATAGACCTGGCTCATGCCGTTGAAGCCCTTTTCCGTGTATACCAGAACCGTTTCAGGCGTCTGGAAGGAAGCGTCGGGTGCCAGTTTCCAGCGGAAGCCGTCCGGGTTGATCCCGGCAATAAGACGGGTGGAGTGGTATGCATTCTCATCCACGGTAATGGCAAAGCTCCCGCTGTAAACAAGGCTTGCTCCGAAACATGTGCCATGAAACTCCGTGGTATCCGGCTTACACAGGGCCACGAAAGGATTGTGTTCATGACCGGACGCACCGCGGGTGGATGCTATGCGGCGGATTGAGCATGACGCAGGCATCCGCTCGATCTGTCTTTCCTGTCCCCATCTGCCGTGCAGATGAATCATGTCATACGAACCGGACCATGTCATGGCGCAGCTTCCGGCCGCCTCCAGCATGATGTCTTCCTTACCCTGATTTTCGATCCTGGTGGAAACAGCCAGGACAGGATAAGCTTCAAAGACGGTATAGCTCACCACCGCGCGCAGACCGGTTAATTTGTCCGTCAGAACAATCCTCAGGGTTTCCGCCTCGCTGTCATCTTCAACATATGTTGCCGGCAAACCCTCCAGGGCAGGCTTTCCGTGGATTACCTCATACCCCGTGTAAAACAGTTCAAAGGCACTGCTTCCAGACATGTCACGGAGTGAAAGGAGCGGCGGGCGGAAATCCCCCCGCCCATCTGTCGGACAGGCATAGGGCAGCATCTGCCGTATGGAGTCAAAAGAAGCACCTTCCTGCCAGATGCAGGGCTGAATGCAGCATGCAGCATCCATCAGCCGGCCACCGAAGTAAGCCTGAATCACTTCCGGATTTCCCTTTGCGTCATCCCGTACCCACAGCACCAGGGAAAGGCTGTCATTGTACAGATGAAAACACCGTTTTTCCTGGTTGATCTCTAAACCGGTCAAGCTCATACATCCCTTCAGATTGATTTCCCATCTACTGTGTCCGCCTTCAGGAAACCCCGGAAAACGGTTCCGGATCCCTGGGCTTATATGGAAACAAAAAATCCGAGCCGGATTTTTTGTGGTTTTCAGTATAATAAACATCCCGGTCCTGTCAATGGTTTTGTCAGGATTGGCATATTCGGATTTCCGCCAGAAAATACTTAATCGTTTAAGCTGTTGAAACAAAAGGAAAAGGAAGCTCTTTCGAACTTCCTTTATATTGGAATCCGGCAGCGACCTATCCTCCCGGACCGTCTCCAGTCAAGTACTTTCGGCACTGAAGGGCTTAACTTCTGTGTTCGGAATGGGTACAGGTGGAACCCCTTCGTTATGACCACCGGAAATAGTATCAATATGTGCAATCCGACCGCCTCTGCACTTTCCGCTTAATGACGGCAGGATTGCTTTTTCAGGTCCTGTGTCCTGACAACTGCACATTGAGTGATTGCTGACCATGGTTTACGTTTATCTTTCTTCCAATTTTGCTCCAATTGATCTCAACTCTTATCAAGCGTGAAATCAAGCTGTCGACCGATT
>CAMOVR010000001.1 GCA_946627565.1 uncultured Clostridia bacterium | reverse complement strand
GAGCAGCCCACGGCGCCGCGGATGCCGAAGCCGCGCTCGGTGAAGTTCAGGCCGTTGCGGCAGGTGCGGCCGATACCGTCGGTCTTCATCCACTTGATATAGCTGGTGTCCACACCGCCCTGCAGGATCAGGTCTTCCATGAGACGGCCGACTTCATTATCGGCAAAAGCGGTCAGGCACACGGAGCGCATGCCGAAGCAGCGGCGCAGACCGCGGACCACATTGTATTCACCGCCGCCTTCCCAGGCACGGAAGGAACGGGCAGTACGGATACGGCCTTCGCCGGGATCCAGGCGGAGCATAATCTCGCCAAGGCTGGCTGCATCATAGCGGCATTCGGAAGCGGGTTTCAGATTCAGATTCATAATTATCGTCTCCATCTGTCAGAATCGATTTTTGGGTTTATCCGGCATGCATCAGCCGCGGATTTCCTTTACCAGATCAGCTGCTTCCTTCACGAGGCTGCGGATCTTGTCATAATCACCGGCATTGACCAGGTCCTTGGTGACCATCCAGCTTCCGCCGCAGGCCAGGATCCGGTTATAGGCAAGGTAATCACGAACGTTCTGGGGGTTGATGCCGCCTGTGGGCATGAACTTCACGCCGGTATAGGGAGCAGCGATGGCCTTGATGAACTTCAGGCCGCCGGAGGGCTCAGCAGGGAAGAACTTCACGGCATCAAGGCCGAAATCCAGAGCGCGTTCCACATCGCTGGGCGTGCAGGTGCCGGGGCAGACCGGGATTCCCCGGTTCAGGCAGTACTCCACGATCTTCGGATTCAGACCGGGGCTTACGATGAACTTGGAACCTGCGTCCCAGGCACGGTTAACCTGTTCGATGGTCAGTACGGTGCCGGCGCCGACGATCATATCGGGGAATTTCTTAGACATGATGCGGATGCTTTCCTCGGCAGCCGCGGTACGGAACGTCACTTCCGCACAGGGAAGTCCGCCCTCCATGAGCGCCTGTCCCAATGCTTCAGCGTCCTTGGCGTCATCAAGAACAACAACGGGAACAATACCGAGTTTTCCCAGTTTTTCAAAAACCTGATCCATAAATGAATCCTCCTTTTGTCTGCGCCGTTTACACGCCAGATGAACTGGCATACGTACGAACATGATACATGGTAACAAATCTGAACTTCTGATTCAAGAGCAGATTATCTGTCCCATCAGAAAACAGATGCTGAATATGCCTGCCTGCCGCAAATGGACAGGATTCTGCCGCCGGCGGATCATTCCGTTCGTCTGCGCCATGTCAGGGCTCAAGGCGGAATACCGGGGCAAGGGGGCTGGATCCCCTGAGAATTTCAGGGATGGATACCTTCAGTCCTGCCTCTGTGGTTTCAAAAGGCAGGGCCGCATCCAGCTCCAGAAGCCTGACACAGCTGACCGGCTTAACCCAGGGAATCAGAACGGTTTCACCCAGCGCTTCACCTTCCGGCAGCTTCATCAGCGCATAATTCATATCGCCCTTGCGGGTAAATGCGGTTCCGTCCGCCTCGGACACTTCCGCAATACGCGTTCCGTAAATGGCTTCCCCGTTTCCGCGAAGCCAGGCACCCAAGCCGTCCACTGCTTTAACCGCGGGGCGGGGGAGTGTACCGTTGGGCGCAGGGGCAATGTTCAGCGCCAGGTTGCCGCCCCTTGAAACCACATTGATCAGGAGATGCACCAGTTCCCTGGGCGTCTTATAGGTCTCATCGTAACGGTAGGAAAATGCCCTGCCCACCGTCACGCAGCTTTCCCACGGCACATGAATGGGGGAGGTCGGGACACTCTGCTCCGGCGTTATATAATTTTCATTTTCCCCGCCTATGGTACGGTCTGCGGTGATCAGCCAGGGCTGAATGGCACGGGCCCTGGCCACGACGTCACTGAGCCGGATATCCTGTCCGTTCTGAGGGCCCACCTGTCCGCCGTCCAGCCAGAGGATGTCAATCCTTCCGTAGTCGCTGATCAGTTCCATGATCTGGTTGTGGGTAAACTCCACGAACTTATCCCAGATTTCAGGATGCCTGGCTGGATCATAGGTGGGATTCCTGGATGCGGCAACGGGCTTTTCCATGCCTTCGGCCCAGTACCACGGGCAGTGCCAGTCCGGTTTGGAGAAATACGCGCCGATGGCCAGGCCTCTGTTCCGGAAGGCATCAAAGACATCCCGCACGATATTCGCATGCCGGTGCGTATGGAAGGGACAGTCTTCCCCCGTCACCTTATAGTCCGTATATTTTGAGTCAAACAGGCAGAAACCGTCATGGTGCTTCGTGGTGAAAATCAGGTACTTGAAGCCGTTGCGGGCAGCCACGTCCGCCCATGCATCCGGCTGAATGCACACGGGATTAAAGCTCCGGTTCATATCCCGGTACTGCTTTTTGAAAACCTCCGGGTCCTTTTCCCATATCACGTCTTCCCGGGACCAGGATGCATCGTCATCCGAAAGAGGCCAGGATTCACAGATACCCAGCTGGGAATAGATCCCAAAGTGCATCATCATGGCCAGTTTCTGGTCCTGGAACCATTCCAGCCGCTCCCGGATCAGAGGATCCGCAGGTGTCACATACTCATCTTCCCGGCTGCAGCCATGCATGCCCTGAAGAATATTGTCAGCCAAAGACCACACCTCCAAATAACAGGTTCCGCCTATGGACAGGATTCCCTGTACAGGCGATAATATAGATGTATTGTACCATGTTTTACATGCCCGGGACAGATGCATTTCCGTCTGGCCGGGCGCAAAATCAGAACGCAGGAGGGATATCATGCACCATTATCGGAAGACATTTATCCTTATTGTTCTTTCACTCCTGATGATGCTTCTTCCGTGCGCCATGGCGGAAGAAACCGGCACCGCGGAGGAGCTCTTTGATGCAGCAGAGGGTCTGCTGTTTGAAACAGACAACGTTACCATTGAGGGGAATGCAGAATTCTCCCTGGACGGGACACGCTTTAAAACAGCGCTGGGAAGATATGTACAGGACGGGACCAATTCCTTTTACCGCCTGAGGCTCAGGACCCCCAGGAAAAAAGGAGGAGAGTTTGAAAGCGGATTTACCGTCATAGCAAACGACTGGGATTTCTTCAGCATGGAAACCATGTACCCCGGAACCTATACCACCGGCATGGACAACAAAGAAAACACGCTGCTCAGGAAAACCTTCATGGTAAGTCAGCTGACTGACCTTGTGCACAATGTACTCCTTACAAAAAGTGACATGCTAAGCAGCCACATCAGCACGCAGGAAACGGCTTCCGGGAAAAGCATACATTTTCAGTGGAACGGGGAAGAAGACCCGCTTGTGAATTCCGTCCTGACCATGGCGGCCAGATTTGCCATGCAGCGTTTTCTGGCATATGAACCAGACAGAATGGAAGAAGAATATACCTGGGATTTCAGCGAGTATGGCACCGTAACCGAGGCCATCTGCGAAACCACCACAGCTTTCTCACTGCTTGAGGCGGACATAAGCTGCACCCTTGAAAACAGCCATCTGACTTCTGTTAAGGGCAGCATATCCCTGGGACTTGCTGATACAAAAGGCGATAAACGTGTCCTTGACATCACATGCAGCGCTGAAGCCGGCAGCTACGGGAGCAGCCATGTAGACCTGTTTGACCCGGAAGAATACGGTGTAACAGAGGTGGAAGACTGGGAACGCTATCAGGCAAGGGCCTTTGTAAACCCGGACAAAGCAGAAGAGCTGATTGAGGAAGGCAGGCGCATTGCAGAACTTGCCGGATACGACAGTTCCAGCCTGGCCTTTGTGGGATTCACCCAGGATGATGAATTCCTAACCCTGCACATGAACAGCCTTAACGAGTCCGAGAACATGGAATTCTGTTTCTATCATGATACCCTTTGTCTTTTCCAGATCAAAAACACCGCGTGGATGAAGAACCCCTACATGGATGAACCGGAAGGAAAGGACGCGGAAGCGCTTGCCGAAGAGGCAAAGAAACGGATCACGGCGTTTCTTTCCCACGTTTATCCGTCTCTGCTCTCCGCAATTGAAGAAGACGGCCAGATCCGTCTCATGGAAGAGGACGGGAATGTGTATCTGCAGCTTGAATGGGATACCGGGGATGAGGTATTCAACGATCTGTTTTTCATCTTCCGGACAGAACCCGACTGGCATATCGAGCATTTCTCATCCATAGGATTCGGCTGAGACAGGCTGCGTAAAGGCGGCTTAAAACCGCAGACTCTTGACAGACTAGAAAAAAACATTAATCTTCTCCCGAAAACACCAATGTGTTTTTAGAATCGATTTATGTGAAAGCATCCATATCCGGGAGGCAGTCCATGCTGTCTGATCTGTTCATTCGGAGCATTTCCATTGACTGGGAACAGGTAGATGATGATTCCTATCTCCGTCAGATTCCGGCCATCCGGGATCTTGATACCATGGATTTCAAAAACAGAATTACATTCTTCTGCGGGGAAAACGGTACGGGAAAGTCCACCCTGCTGGAAGGAATGGCCGTTGCGTACGGTTTCAATGCAGAAGGCGGAACCATGAACTATCATTTTTCCACCTTCAATGACACTTCCGGACTGGATGAAGCCATCCGCATGGTCCGGGGATACCGGAAACGGAACGCAGGCTACTTCTTCCGTGCAGAGAGTTTCTTCAATGTGGCCACCGCCGCTTCCACCCTCTACGAAGAACGTCATGACTACCACGCCCAGTCCCACGGAGAGAGTTTCCTGTACTTTCTGCAGAATGAAAGCAGGGAAGGCGTATACTTCATGGATGAACCGGAGGCAGCCCTTTCTCCCCAGAGACAGCTGACACTGATCTCTCATCTGCACTACATGGCCATGGAAGGCTCCCAGTTCATCATTGCAACCCATTCACCGATCCTGCTTGGCATGCCCGAAGCACAGATCCTCTGCTTTGATGACACTGGCATCCATGAAACGGCCTGGGAAGATACAGAGAGCTACAGAATCACAAAGCTGTACCTTGAGAACCGGGACAGGCTTCTGCATATGATGTACCAGCCGGATGCCGACGCATAACATGGGAGACGTGACGTGTGGCAAAAACAACCTATCTGATTGACTTTGAAAATGTTCATGATACCGGCATCCAGGGCATGTCCAAACTGACAGCCGACGATATTGTCTATCTGTTCTATACGGAGCATGCAGACAAAATCAGCCTGGATATCATTACCGGTATCACCGTGCCTTTCCGTGCCATCAAGGTAGCATACGGAAAGCAGTCCCTGGACATGCACCTGGTCAGCTATCTCGGATTTCTTCTGGGACAGGAAAAAAGCAATGACGACCGCTACATCATTGTATCCAAGGACAATGACTATGCAGGCGTGACCCGCTTCTGGTGCAACGCCTACGGTATGCCTGAAAAGATCCAGACACAGCCGACCCTGCTCAAGCCTGTACAGGTGTCAAATACCCTGCTGGATACGGATGAAAAGAAGCGCCTTGGACTTCTCATGCAGCAGATTCTGACTTCCTACGGGGAAAAAGACGCAGATGATGTGTTCCGCATGAGAATCGCAGCCCTCTGTACGAGGCTCAATACGGACCAGGGTTACGTGCAGGCAAGAAGACGAACCGGTTTCAAGGCTGTCCGGTTCCTTGAGGATTTCAGCGAATACATCCAGGTACGCCGCATCCTCAACGAAGACTGGGCATATCTCGCAAACAGATCTGTCCAGGACAAGCCCAGAGGCCCTGTCCAGCAGAAACCTGCAGCCGCAGCGCCGAAAAAAGAAACGGCCCCTGCTGCAAAGCGTGAAACCGCAGAACCCAGGACACAGCCGCAGCCTGAAGCACCGGAAAAAGTCCCTGCCGAAGAGGAAACAGCTGAATCTTCCTTTGCCGGTGAAGCTTCCTTCCAGTCCAGGCCGGCACCGAAGCAGCATACAAAACGCAGAAAGCCTGAAAAGCCGGACAGAAGGCACAGGGAAGCCAAGCAGGATACCCGCATGATGAATGACATCCAGCTGCTGGACGAAAACATGATGGATGACATCGAACTTCCGGATGAAGGCCCGATGGATAATATCGAGCTTCTGGATGAAAGCATCATGGACGTCATTCCTGAGCTGCCCTTTGATGCCCCCGCCGGTCCTGAGATTGAACTGGTGTATTCCGGTGAAACGGAATCCGCGGACGGTTCGGGGACCGAAAATGCATCTGATGCAGAAGCCGGCCCGGAAATTCAGAAGGAACCGGTTTCCGAAACTGAAACTGCAGAACCTGAAGCGGTACATGCGGACGCTGAGTCTGCCGAAGAAAATGCCGGTGCCCCTGAAGCGGCTCCCGCTGCGCAGCCCGCAGTCCCGCCGGAGGCGGAACCTGCAGCTGAAGCAGTGGATCCTCTTGAACATCTTTCCGCCTACCTGATGGAAAATGGCCTTGACCGGGAAGACGCCCGGACAGCAGGTGAGGTCATTCTTGCCAATCTTTCCTCGGGCAACGGCAAGATGAACACCTATTCCCAGCTGATCAACCGCCTTGGCGGCAAGAAGGGACTTGCACTGTACAGGATCATCAAGTCTGTCATGCCTGCCTACAGGCCCGCAGCAGCCCCCTTTGACAACTGCTTTGCATAAAACGCCCGGAATTGACTTATACTGCAAGCCTCCTGCATGACAGGAGGCTTGCGGCTGTCAGAGGTACACCATGATGACGAACAAGACACGGATCCTGTTTCTGGAAAAATACCTTCTGGAGCACACAGATGATCTGCACGCTGTCGGCATTCAGGAACTGCTGCAGGTATTTGAGGAGCAGGGAGAGAAACTGAACCGGGATACACTGCGCAATGACATCGAAACCCTTATGGACATGGGCAGGGATATCCGCATCAGCCGGAAAGGAAAGTTCCTGCAGTTTCGGATCGTCAGCCGGGAGTTGAGTCTGAAGGAACTTCGGGATCTGACAGACGCTGTCTCCTGTGCACAGTTTCTGACCGGGAGCAGGGCAAAGGCCCTGAAGAAAAAACTGGAAGGCTTCGCCAGCCTGTATCAGAGGGAAGCCCTGCGTTTTAAGCGCATCGTCTCTGTCCAGCCTGACAGAGATGATCTGGACAAAATCGTGGAATCCGTTCAGGAAGCCATGGAGAAAAACCGCAGAATCGCCTTCAGATACTTTGAGTACAACGGGTACAAACAGCGGGTTTCCAGGCATGGCGGTGGGGTATATACAGTAAGCCCCTATGGCATGGCCCAGAAGGAAGATAAACTGTATATGGTCGCTTTCTCCGACAGCAGACAGAAGATTGTCAATTTCCGCATGGACCGCATGGACCAGGTCCGGGTGCTCAGGGACGCCGCTGAGCCATATCCGTCTTTTGATCTGGATGACTATCTGGTCAGCATGATCAAGATGTACAGCGGGAAGGACCGTCAGATCGAACTGCTGTGCGACGACTCCATGATGAAGCATATCATCGACCGGTTCGGCCGGGATACAGAAACCTACAAGATCAGTGAAACCCGCTTTCTGGCCCGGGTGGTGGCACAGATCAGTCCCATCTTTTTCGGATGGGTTTTCCAGTTTGCAGGTCAGATCCGGATTGTGGGACCTGCGGATGTGCTGGCAGCATACCGGGATATGCTCCAGGCTTCCATCCGTATGATCCGGGAATAGTTCCCATCCTCTGTTTTGACATATCGGGAGGTACTGTATGCGTACACTTGGCTATTACAATGGGAAGATCGATGAGATTGACCGGATGATGATTCCGATGAACGACCGTGTCTGCTATTTTGGTGACGGCGTTTACGATGCACAGCCCTGCAGAAACCGGAACCTGTTTGCCCTTGAAGAGCACATCGACCGGTTCTATCACAGTGCTGAAGCTGTGGAAATAGAGATCCCCATGGGCAGGGAGGAACTGAAAGCCCTTCTTAAGGATCTGGTTGCAAAAGTGGACAGCCCGGATCTGTTTGTCTACTATCAGGTGACAAGGGGCACTGCCGTTCGCGAGCATGTATTTCCTGAAGTGAAAAGCAATCTGTGGGTAACCCTGAAACCCATGAAATTTGGTGATGGGACCAAACCGATTCAGCTGATCACCCTGGAAGATACCCGTTTTTTCCATTGCAATATTAAGACACTCAACCTGCTCCCGTCTGTCATGGCAGCTGAAAGGGCAAAACGGGCTGGCTGTGAAGAGGCCGTCCTCTACAGACCGGGCGGCCGTGTTACCGAATGTGCTCACAGCAACGTTTCCATCATCAGGGACGGAGCTCTTGTGACTGCTCCCACTGACAATCTGATCCTGCCCGGAATTGCCAGGGCACATCTGATCCGTCAGTGTCACGCCCTGGGAATCACGGTCCGGGAAGAACCTTATGATCTGAACGATCTTGAAAACGCTGAGGAAATCATTGTGACCAGCAGCACCAAACTGGTGCGCAGGGCAGACCGCCTCAACGGAAAACCGGCAGGGGGACATCAGGGAGAACTCTGGGAGTCCCTCCGCAAGGCAGTCATTGATGAATTCCTCCGTGAAACAGATGCCTGACACGGCACACCTTTACATATTTGCGCAACAGGCGGACAGATCTGTCCGCCTGCTGCCATGTGAGCTGGAAAATGATGCAACTGTGTCCATGTATTAGTGCATGCGCGCATTCAGGAATTTATGCGCTTTTGAAGCCAGGTATCCACGAACACACGGACACACAAATATCGTCCTTTGCATGCTCCGAATGTAGAATAAAGTGCAATACAGCGCAGATGTAATAGTTATGATTTCATTTAAATTTTTTTATGTATCTGTTGTATACACTTTGATATGAAGATCACAGGTGATAATCATCAGGAAGACTTGCATTGCCTTAAATGTATACATATACACCAGTTATACGCAAAATCACTATCGCACGAACACATGGATTTACACATACAAAAAGCACGCCGTTCTGACCGCGTGCTTTTTTGTATGCCGCTGTTATTTGTAGAGCGGAAGCCGGAAATCATCCCGGAAAAACACGGGAATGACGTCCAGAGGTGCAGGCACGGTGACTTCCTCACCGCCGGTATATGTTACACCCGTATACGCATCCGTCCACTGTGCCCCGGAGGGAAGGTATACTCTGCGCTCCCGGACATTCTCTTCCATAACCGGAGCCACCAGCAGCTTTGAGCCGAACAGATAGACATCTGCAGCATGCCAGCTCTTCCTGTCATGAGGGAATTCAAAGAACAGGGGCCGCATAACCGGCGCACCGGTCCTGTGGGCTTCGTCCATGACAGACCGGATATAGTCCCGCATTCTTTCACGCATGAAGAGGTACTGTGTCATGATCTGATATGCTTCCTCGCCAAATGACCAGACCTCATTATCCTGACCGCTGGTAAGCTGTTCCACGCCATCAATATATGCAATTTCACGGTCATACCAGGGCTGTCTCTCACCGTGCATGCGGAAGACAGGAAGGAAAGCGCCCCAGGCGAACCACCTCACCAGAAGTTCCCTGAAATGCGGATCATCTCCCACACCGCAGAGGAAACCGCCAAGATCACAGGTCCACCAGGGAATGCCGGCCATTCCCATGGAAAGGCCCGCCTGCAGCTGTTCCCGCATGGAACGGAAGGAAGAATGCACATCCCCCGACCAGGTCAGGGCTGCGTACTTCTGGCTGCCTGCCCAGGCACACCGGATCAGGCTCAGTATATCTTCTTTCCCGTCTGCCTTCTGCCCTTCATAGAACCCTCTGGCATATCCCACCGGATACACATTGGTCACCTGCAGTGCGGGACCTGCGTCATAGCGGTAATTGTCAAAATCATAGGGTCCATACTCAGGTTCTGCTTCATCCAGCCAGTAGTTTTCAATACCAAGGGATCCATAGTTTTCCCTGCATTTTTCCCACACAAAGCGCTGTGCATCCGGATTGGTGGCATCATAGAAGCAGGAAGCACCCATCCAGGTCGTGGTATTGTCAGGCCCGCGTTCAGCCCGGATAAGGTATCCCTTTTCCCGCATGACACCATAGTTTTCAGACTTTTCATCCACTGTCGGCCAGACGGAAACCACCGTGCGTATCCCCATGGACCGCAGTTCATCCACCATGGCTTTGGGATCCGGGAAGCATCTTGGATCAAACCGGTAATCGCCCTGCCTGGTCCAGTGGAAGAAGTCCACCACAATCACATCCATGGGCAGACCGCGTCTCTTATGCTCCCTGGCCACCTTCAGGACTTCATCCTGGGTGCGGTAGCGGAGTTTGCACTGCCAGTATCCCATGCCGTATTCCGGCATCATGGGGGTGCGGCCGGTGACAGCAGTATAGGCATACAGGATTTCACCGGGGGTGTCCCCGCAGGTAATATAATAATCCAGCTTCCGTGTGCTCTTTGCGCTCCATTCCGTACGGTTGTTCCCAAAGACCACCTGTCCTACAGCCGGGTTGTTCCAGAGGAAACCGTATCCGCGGCTTGAGACATAGAAGGGCACGGATGCCTGGCTGTTGCGGTGGGCCAGTTCCAGAATGCAGCCTTTCTTGTCCAGCTGTGCATCCTGATACTGTCCCATTCCGAAGATCTGTTCATCGTCGTATGCTTCAAACCTTGCAGTGAGCTGCCATGCATCGGTGCCGGGGATGGATTTCATTTCCCGGCCCTCGACCCTGAGGGGAACCGTATAACGGTTGAGATGATCGCGGGTCCTCCAGTACTCCTGCGTCAGGATATTGCCCTTGTCATCAAAAAACGATATCCAGCCTTCCGGAGAAACAGATGCCCGGATCTTGCCGTTGATCAGATCCGCCTCAGTGCCGGTACTGTGTTTTCCCGAGTCTTCAGATGCCTTGTTCCAGGGATCTGTCATGTCAACTTCCCGGAAAACAATGGAGCTTTCCGTTTCCTCAACCGGCTCTGTCAGTGCCCAGTCATGCTCATCCATTTTCTTTTCACAGCTTGCCCTGACCCGGATGCCGTTTGGTCCCCAGGGATCCAGCCAGATGGTCATGGGGTGTCTGCGGATGATCAGTCTTGTGCCCTGCCTGCATATTTCCATGTATATCACCTCTGCCCTCATGGTAGACATTACGGAGGGAAAATGCAAGACGGAACCGCCTCTGTCGGATAAGACAGCCGGGATGACAATTGAGACATCCGGGGGGCGGTATACCGGGAAAACATCTTTTCATTCTTTTTTATTTATGTATACTTTCCTCAACGACAGAAAAAGCTGTCGGACCAGCGTGTGATACAGGAGGTTAATGAGATGAAAAAGAACACGAAAAAGACGCTGATTATTACCGTGGCAGTCCTGGCAATTGCGCTGCTCATTGGCATGAGATGCTTTACTGTGGTACCCACAGGCTATACCGGCATTGTAACCACCTTCGGCAAGGTGGAGGATATAACACTGGACGCAGGCTTTCAGATGAAATCTCCGGTCCAGTCTGTGGTGCTCATGGATAACCGGGAGCAGAAAACGCCCTTTACGACGGAGGCTTTCTCCTCGGACATTCAGCAGGTAAATATTGTCGGATCCATCAACTACGCCATCAACAAGGCAACAGCCATGACCCTGTACAAGGAAGTGGGCACGAACTATTTTGCCACCCTGGTCATGCCCCGTCTGCTTGAAAACACCAAAGCCACTTTTTCCAAGTTTACCGCCGAAAACCTGGTGGCGGAACGTGAAAACCTCTCCGTCACCATCCGGGAAAAGATGATTGAAGAACTGGAAAAATACGGGATCCGGGTGATCTCCGTCTCCATTGAGAACATTGACTTCACGGATTCCTTTACCGATGCCGTGGAAGCGAAACAGGTTGCCGCGCAGAAGAAGCTGCAGGCGGAAATCGAACAGGAACAGGCCACCATGGAGACCCGCCAGGCTGCCGAACGTCAGCGGATCACCGCAGAGGCTGAGGCTGCCGTCAAAAAGATTGATGCAGACGCTGCCGCCTATGCCACAAAAGTGCAGGCTGAAGCTGAGGCTGAGGCCAACAAGCAGATCTCCGCTTCTCTGACCCAGGGCCTGATCGAATGGACCCAGGCCAGGAAATGGAACGGCCAGCTGCCCGTTTACATGAACAGTGACGGCGGTGTCACGCTCCCCATCCTGAATCTGGCCGGTGAAAGTGCTGCTGACACCGGTGAAACCGTGAGTGAATAACCCATTCCCTGCACACACGCTGTGCAGGGTTTTTTACTTGCAGGCCTCTGCAAATCATGCTATAGTCCCAAAGGCCGTCTGTCAGCGTCTACGCCGGAGGAGGATTGCCATGCAGACACGTTTACTCGCAGGACTTACTGTCCTGGTGCTTCTTCTGACCGTCACAGGCCTTTCCGTCTCAGAATCTGTCTCAGATACCATCCCTGAATGCGGTATTTACAGCCTGACAGGGGACGGGCCCTGGGATCAGATTGTGGTTCACCGGGATTTTTCTTTTGAAGTGTACGGAAAAGCGGACGAACTGCCCGGCAATGCCATCTCACTTGGCTACATCGAATCTGTCGGCACAGTAACCGGCAATGAGCTGATATCATACGGAGGCGATACCATCGGAGCGATAACGGAAGATGGCATACGCTGCGGCTCCGCCCTGTTTGCCGCGGGATCAGATCCCGTTTTCTTTCCTTCTTCGCAGCAGCTGGCCGATTCCGGCCTTACCTGGGAAAATGATCTCCTGGGGACCCTGGTTTTCCGGGCCGACGGCAGTGTGCTGTCCGATCTCTGTGACCCCGGCACCTACGACCTCGGTGTGCTTCGTCTGGCCGGGCGAACCTTTTATCTGCAGAGATCCATCTGGTCAGAAAGTCCTGAATCAAACGGCATCCTGTCAGATCTTATCCTGACACTCTATGAAACAGAGGGCAGGGAAGTCACAGGCAGGCTGCTTCTTATACAGAACGGAGAAATGGTGAGGGCAGGGGAATGACAACAGATTTTTCCAAGGGCAGAATGACAGGCAATATTCTTCGTCAGGCAGTACCGCTGGCACTGGCTCAGCTGGTCCACATGCTCTATAACATTGTGGACCGGATTTTCATAGGGCACATGCCAGACACCGGTACCATGGCCCTCACAGGCATTGGCATCGTACTGCCCGTTATTTCTCTCATCGGCGCCTGTACCAATCTGGTGGGATCAGGCGCCGTACCTGTCTTTTCCATTGCACGGGGAGCCGGCGACACGGAGAAGGCCAGGATGGCCCTGGGCAATGCCTTTACCCTGCTTTGCCTTTTTTCCGGCATTCTCATGGTTTTCCTCTATCCTGTCATGCCCTTTCTGCTCCGGCTCCTGGGTGCATCCGACCAGTCCCTGCCTTTTGCGGAAAACTATCTCAGGATCTATCTGATCGGAACACCCTTTGCCATGCTGTCCATCGGCATGAACGGCTTCCTCAATGCCCAGGGATTCCCGGGGCTTGGTATGCTCACCACCGTAATCGGAGCGGTACTGAATCTGATTCTGGACCCCATCCTGATTTATGTCCTGAATCTTGGCATAGCAGGCGCTGCCATTGCCACGGTACTGTCCCAGGCTGTTTCCTGTCTGTGGGTGCTTTACCTTCTTGTGTTCGGGCGGAAACTTGCATATCATGTCCGGCCCTCCAACATGAAACTCAGGCGCAGTCTGTGCACAGGCATGCTTGCCCTTGGCCTTTCCGGCTTCATGATGCAGGCCACAAACGGCATTGTTCAGGCTGCCACCAATGCCCAGCTGCACGTCTACGGAGGCATGGCCATGGGGGATATCTACGTTTCCGTCTATACGGTCATAGGATCGGTGCGTGAACTGGTCAGCATGCCGATCTCCGGCGTGACCAGCGGTGCACAGCCGGTCATTGGCTATAACTATGGCGCCAGACTGTACCGGCGGGTCTGCGAAGGCATCCGCATCATGACAGGCATGGGTCTCATCTACACCCTGGTGATGTGGGTGCTGATTCTGCTTCACCCGGCCATGTTCATCTCCCTGTTTTCAAGCGATCCCGCGCTTATGGAAGCGGGTGTGGTCAGTTTCCGTCAGTTTTTTGCCGCCTTCATTTTTATGACGGCCCAGTTTGCAGGACAGTCCGTTTTCCAGGGACTGGGCTTTGCCAGGCACGCCATCTTTTTCTCCCTGCTGAGGAAAGTCATCATCGTCGTTCCTCTTGTCTTCATCCTTCCGGCTCTGGGTTTTGGGGTTGCCGGGGTTTTCCTGGCTGAGCCCATTTCCGACATTCTGGGCGGAAGCTGCTGCTACCTGACCATGTACCGGAGCGTATACAGGGAAATCCGGCAGGCGGAGGATGGCCATGTGATTCATCCCGGCACACTGAGAAGAAAGAAGGCGGCGCACAAATGATTCTTGACAACCATGACGAACGCCTGCAGTATGTGGAGCTCGTACTGGAGCGGCCTGACATTACGGATATTCCGGATTATCCTCTGCCGGAAGGGTACCGGTTTGTACCCTACAGGCCCGGGGATGAAAATGAATGGATCCGCATTGAAATCAGTGCCAGGGAGCTCAGGAACACTGAGCAGGGCATGGAAGTCTTTCGGAAGTATTTCGGGGGACATGAAAAGGAACTTGAAAGGCGCATGCTCTTTATCGAAAACCCGGATGGGCTGAAAATCGCCACCGCATCTGCCTGGTGGAACATACATACCCCGGGTCCTGCAGATGTAAGCATGCTGCACTGGGTGGCAGTCGCCCGGGAATACCAGGGGAGAGGACTTTCGCGCTGCCTCATTGGCCGGACACTGCGCCTTATGAAAGAGCTTGGACACACAGGTGCCGTGGTGCCAACCCAGACAACCACATGGGTTGCCTGCGGGCTGTACATGGATTTTGGTTTCCGTCCCATTCCCGGAAACATGGAAAACAGCCGCCTGGGCTGGCAGATCATGCGCTCCCTGACAGATCACCCGGCTCTTTCCGGCATGAAGCCGGCGAGACTCTGTGACGTTCTCCTGGATACAGATTCAGCAGCGCCTGCCGGGGCCGAACGTTCTGCCGGGGCCGTGGTCGTCAGCACAGAGCCTGCGGAGCCGCGTTTTCTCCTGGTAAAAACGCCGGGCGGCGTATGGGGCTTTCCCAAAGGGCACATCAACCCCGGCGAATCAGCCCGTCAGGCAGCCATCCGGGAAATCATGGAGGAAACCGGCCTGACACCGGTACTGAAAAGCGGATTCCAGCGCCTGTGTCTGTATCTTCACGGCAAGCCCGGAAAGGCTGTAACATACTTTCTGGCATCATGCGGATACCTCACGGGGCATGCCGAAAACCCCTTTGAAATAGCTGAGACCAGATGGATGGACTATGCATCTGCCCTTGCGCATCTGCCGCACGAAGATCAGAAAAGTCTCCTCAGGCAGGCTGCGGCGGCCATAAAAATGCAGGAAGCATAATGCGCACACCTGGGTATCTGTCTCCAAGCCTATTGTTGAATCAGGAAGATTCCCTGGCGCCTCGGGTGTGCAGAGGCATCAATACAGGAAGGAAGAAGATGAACCTTATGCAGCAGTCGAAACGGTGGTTCGATGCAGGCATGCTCCGGACCATCATGGCACTGGCATGGCCCACCATGCTGGAACAGTTCATGCAGACAGCTGTCCAGTATATCGACACCGCCATGGTGGGGTCCCTGGGAACGGCCGCCACTGCAGCAGTAGGCGCCACCAGCACGGTCAACTGGCTGGTGGGCTCCACGGTATCTGCTATCGGGGTTGGCTTTCTCGCACTCATTTCCCAGGCATACGGGGCCAAAGACATGGAGAAGGCCAGGCGGGCATCCGGTCAGGCTGTCACCATGACCATTCTCACAGGCATTTTCATGACGCTGCTGACCACATCTCTGTCCTTTCAGATTCCCGCCTGGATGCAGGTGGCTCCGGAAATCCGTGAAACAGCCGGGCGTTATTTCCTGATTATCTATGCACCCATGCTGTTCAGGACATCCACCATCATTCTGGGAACAGTTCTGCGCAGTTGCGGAGACACCAGAACGCCCATGCAGATCGGCATTCTGGTAAACGTTGTGAACATTGTGCTCAATGCCCTGTTTATCTATCCCACGCGTACCGTATCGGTATTCGGTCATGCCCTTACACTCCCGGGCGTCGGGCTTGGTGTGGAAGGCGCAGCCGTTGCATCTGCCATTTCCTTTATTGTTGGAGGCGCCCTGATCTTCTTTGTGGTCCTCAGGCATCCTGAGATTTCTCCCCGGGGCATCAGCCTGAAACCGGATACATCCATACTGCGCCAGGTTTTCCGGGTGGCCATGCCCAATATGGTCCAGCGTTTTGGCACTTCCTTCGGATATGTTGTATTTGCTTCCCTGATCAATGCGCTTGGTGGTGCCTCCACTGCAGCCCATACCATTGCAAACACCGTTGAATCTGCCTTTTATATCCCGGGCTGGGGCATGCAGACAGCAGCTGCCACCCTGGCAGGGTTCGCCTACGGAGCCAGGGACCGGGACAGAGTGGAACGGCTTGGAAGAACTTTCCTTCCTCTGGAGATTACCCTCATGGTCTTCTCCGGCGGTCTTCTCTTTCTTTTTGCCGAGCCTCTGGTGCGCATTTTCAGTTCAGACCCTGAAGTCATTGAACTTGGCACCACCGTTCTGCGCATGGTATCCGTTTCAGAACCCTTCTACGGCGTTCCCATTGTGGTGGAAGGCATGATGCAGGGAATGGGCGAAACCCGAAGGCCGCTTTTCTACAACCTCATCGGCATGTGGTCCGTACGCATTCTGGGCACCTTCATCTGTACCAGATTTCTGGGGCTGGGACTGATCTCAGCCTGGGCATGCATGATCGGCCACAACATGCTGCTGTTTCTCCTGTTCGGATATACCTTTCTGAGCGGAAAATGGAATCCTCTAAGGCGTTTGTCCGGCTGAAACAGGGGATGTGCCTGATTCAATTGACAAAACACCTCAATGGACGTATATTTTTCATGGAATTGGTCAGATATATCCTAAGTCTTTCAGATGTTTTAAATATGGGCTTCATCCGATTAACCACAAGCCCGGCAACAGACAAAAGGAGGGGGAACAGGTGAACCCGAAAACCATATCCATTATCCTGTCGGTTCTGCTTCTTGCATGCCTTATTTTCAGTATTTCCCAGGCTGTCCGGATCGGTCAGATGCAGACTTCCCTTACAGATCTTGAGACCAGACTGGCTGCAGCTGACGATGAAGGAAACAGACTCAGAGGAGAGGTTGAACAGCTGGAAAAACATGCGGAAGAGCAGACAGCTCAGTCCGAAGCCTTTTCAGCCAGCCTTCAGGCACCGCTTGCGTCACTGGAGGCGCTTGAGGAGCATGCAGCTTCTATCCTGAAGACTTTCTTTGGAATTGAGCAGACTGAAGATAAACAGGACGGGCCCGCGGAAGAAGATACTGCAGCCGTCCTGGAAAGCGGGATTGCAAAGACCGAAAGCCTGCTGACATCCCTGGGTGCTGCCTTTGATGAAAAAGTGAAGGCCCTTTCCGGAGAATCCCTTGAAAAAAGCAGGGTGATCGAGAAGCTTTCCTCCGATCTGTCTGTATCCACCATCTTAAATGATGCCCAGGCTTCCGAGATTGCCGCTGTCAATGCCGAAAAGGCATCCCTGGAAGGGCAGGTTAAAAACCTGCAGAACAGTGTGGACAGCCTGACGGCAGAAGTCAGTGAAAAGGACAGGAACATCGCTGCACTGAACAGGGAGAAAGAGGAAATGGTCGCCCAGCTCCTGACCATGCAGACCGTGCTCTCCGAATGGCTTGACCCTGCTGAGACGGACTGATGCGGATCCCGGTTTTATTCCTGCATTTTCCGCGTACACCATTGACGAAACATAAAAAGCCAATATAATATAATCATTCTTCTAAGAAAGAGAGGCCGTTTCATTATGGACAACAAAAAGATTTCTATTATTCTCGCCGTTGCTCTTGCCATCGTTTTTATCTGGGCATGTGTCAGCACCAGCCAGAAGGGCGCTGTTTCCAGCGAACTCGAATCCCTGAAAGCACAGCTCACCTCCATGTCCGCATCCGTAACCCAGGCTCAGGGTGAAATCGATAAGGCTGCTGCCACTGCCGATGAAGCCATCGCAGGTGCTCAGGCAACCATTAATGACCTTGAAACCAGCGTGGCTGATCTGACCGCTCAGCTGGCCGCTGTTACCTCTGAGAAGGAAGCTCTGGCCGCTCAGGTTGCAGATGCTCTGGCTGTGAACGATGAGCTGAAAAACGGCCTCCAGAATGTGGAAGATATGATCCGTACCACCCTGTCCCTGGTGGGCGGCGAAGCCGCTGAAGAAGCTGCCCCTGCTGAAGAAGCCGCTCCCGCTGAGGAAGCTGTAGAAGAAATCGCTGTGGAAGGCACTGTCGTGGAAGCTCCCGCTGAGGAAGCTGCTCCTGCCGAAGAAGCTGCCCCTGCTGAGGAAGCTGCTCCCGCCGAGGAAGCCGCTCCCGCTGAGGAAGCTGCTCCTGCTGAAGAAGCCGCTCCCGCTGAGGAAACTGCTCCCGCTGAGGAAGCTGCTCCCGCCGAAGAAGCTCCTGCTGAGGGAACTCCTGCCGAGTAATCAACACAGGTACACCTGCAGGCCGGTATATTCCGGCCTGCTTTTTTTGTTGACGTACCATAAGAAAACCCTTACAATGCAATGGAAAGGAGCACAGCTGATGAAACATCTTGAAGTGGTGGCCGCTGTAATCATATCAGACGGACAGTTTCTCTGCATGCAGAGAGGCGAAAGCAGTCATGCATACGTTTCCAAAAAATATGAATTCCCCGGCGGGAAGGTGGAAACAGGTGAAGCTCCTGAAAAAGCGCTGGAACGGGAGCTGCGGGAAGAGATGGAGCTGGATGTGGTCATCCGCCCGGAAGACCATCTTATAACCGTTGAGCATACCTATCCGGATTTTAAGATGACCATGCATTGTTACGCATGTCTTCTGGACCATCCCGCATTTCACAGGCTGGAGCATCTCTCGTCCTGCTGGCTTCCTCTGTCTCGCCTGGACAGTCTGGACTGGGCAGCAGCAGACCGGAAAGTCGTTTCCTTTCTTCAGGAAAACCCCAGAGATGCCTGGAAACCGCACTATTAAAAAGCCAGAAACAGGAGAGCTGACAATATGTCCAAAGTAGATGGATTCCAGGTCAGGCTGGACGACGAAACCTGCTCCATGATGCGCAAGTGTTTTGTCGCCTTTGACACGGAAATCACCGGGCTGAATGCCGCAACAGACAGGATCATTGAACTGGGTGCAGTTGTGTTCGAGGAAGGAAAGCCCACCCGGGTCTTTTCTTCCCTTGTAAACTGCGGCCTGTATGTGCGCCCAAGCTCACAGACCGTCAACCACATTTCCAACGAAGATCTCAAAAAAGCACCAAGGGAGCCGGAAGTGTACCGCGACTTTCTTGATTTTCTTGGGGACGCTGCCAAAGGCGAGGTCCTTCTCTGCGCCCATAACGCAAAGATCGACTTTTCCTTTCTGAAGCAGGCCCTTGACAGGTGCCAGATGAGCGCGACTTTCTACTATATTGATACGCTCTCCCTGTCAAGAGAACTGCTCACGGGCATGCCGGACTTCAAACAGGGTACCATCGCCGATCAGCTTGGCTTTGTCAACGAAGATGCCCACCGGGCCTCTTCAGATGCTGCCGTATGCGGGCAGATCATGTGGCACCTGCTGGACTGCTATGAAGAGGCAGAAAAGAACGCATAAAAAGGGGGCAGTCTATGGAAGAAATACAGACATGGGACGTATATCTT
Organism: uncultured Clostridia bacterium; assembly: GCA_946627565.1. Classification (GTDB taxonomy): domain Bacteria; phylum Bacillota; class Clostridia; order Christensenellales; family Aristaeellaceae; genus UBA2943. Next base: position 77,537 of record CAMOVR010000001.1, on the reverse strand, counting down.
GAACTTCTTGAAAAGGAAAAGCAGGCTGTTTTCCAGCAGCGAAAGGAAAAAGGCAAAAAGAAGTCTCAGAAGGAGCCGCTGCCCAGGATCCCGGAAGAGGAGTCTGATATTCAGAAAGACTATTTGAGAGTCCGGCCTATGCTGGAGCGTATTCTCAGGGAAGGGCCTCTGCCGGATAGCCTGACGCTGCACCAGATCCGCCGCATGGTAAAGCAGGAACAGGATCTACAGTGTGCAAGGCTTGTGTTTGAAACACTGGATGCGGACGAATTTTTCAGGACGCATCTGGATTCCATCCTGGAACAGGATGCTGCTTCCTTTCAGGAGTATCTTCTGCAGAATGAACTGCGATATCACAATCTGTCCGGAAATCCTGATTCCGGTATACCGCTGTCCTCTTCCAATCTGGAAGAATTTTTCGATATGTTCCAGGGCGAAAACCTCCGTCTGTTCATAGAGACGGTTCTGCTGCACAGCCGCAGGCTTCCACGCCATCTGTACCGCAGTCTGTTCCAGTATTTCCCGGGTCTGAAAGATCTGACCGTCAGCAAAGTCAGTGCAGATCCCGAACTGGCGGAAAAAATGGAACAGCTGCTGGCAAAAACGGAGGAATATGCAGCTGTATACATGCAGCGCATGCAGGAACGTTTTCCCCTTCAGAAAATCCTTGCACTTCTGGAAACCCGAAAAAGATACCGCAAACTGGCAGGGCAGTACAGACGTCTGATTTCTCTGCGGCATGCCGTCCTTCAGGCCATCCCGGAACATTACCGGGACCTCTATCCGGTTGCACGGTCCATTCACCGTTCTTTTGTACTGCATATCGGGCCCACCAATTCGGGCAAGACCTACGATGCCATCTCCCGTCTGGAAGAAGCAAGCAGCGGTGTATACCTGGCACCTCTCCGGCTTCTTGCCTATGAGCAGTTTGACACCATGAACCACGACGGTGTTCCCTGCAATCTTTTGACCGGTGAAGAACACATCTCCGTGGTCTGTGCCAATATTACGGCATCCACCATTGAAATGGCCGATCTGAACAGATTCTATGAAGTCGGTGTGATCGACGAAGGGCAGATGATTGCAGACCCTGAAAGGGGAGGCAGCTGGTCAGCCGCCATTCTGGGACTTGCCGCCCGGGAGATCCACGTATGTGCCTCTCCGGATGCTGAAAAACTACTGGTAAATATCATACAGAGCTGCGGAGACGATGTGGAGGTTGTACACCACCAGAGGCAGACGCCTCTGATTGCTGAAGACAAACGTTTCCGTTTCCCGGCGGATGTCCGGGACGGGGACGCTCTCATCGTCTTTTCCAAGCGAAGTGTCCATGCTGTGGCTGCTGAACTGCAGAAGGAGAGGGGAGGCATGCGTGCCTCTATCATCTACGGTGCCCTGCCCTACGATGTGCGTCATGAGGAAGCCCGCCGTTTCCGGGAGGGTGAAACCAGTGTGGTGGTGGCAACAGATGCCATTGGCATGGGCCTGAATCTTCCGATTCAGCGTGTTGTTTTCCTTGAAATGAGCAAATTCGACGGTGAGTTTATCCGGCATCTGGAGGACCATGAAATCAAACAGATCGCCGGACGTGCCGGACGGTATGGTATGTATGACACAGGCTATGCTGCGACCTCTGAGTTCCCGGAAGAAATCGAGTATGCCCTGTCAACTCCGGATGAAGAGCTTACGGAAGCCATCATACAGTTTCCTGAAACACTGCTTGGCATCGACGCACCTCTTACAGATATCCTGCACAAGTGGATGGAAGTCGGTGACCAGGCCGGATGGAAGCAGGCAAAGATTGAACGTCATCTCTTTCTTGCCGGTCTTGTGGAAACCAGGAACACGGACAAGCAGTTTCTTTACCGGATGATCACCATTCCCTTTGATGAATCCAAAAAGGAACTGCTTGCCATGTGGCTGGAAATGTACCGCAGCGAATCTTTCCACGAGCACCTGGACGTTCTTTCCTTTCTGCCGGAAAAAATCCAGCCTGAAAACGTTACAATCCAGATGCTGGACCAGCTGGAACACGCCTATAGCATCTGTGATCTGTGCGCCAATTATGTCCGGCTATTTCTCTCTGACCGTGAGGAACTGCGTCAGGAGATCGATGAGAGGAAATACCTTCTCTCCAAAGGCATCATGAAGATTCTTGCTTCCAGAAAACTCAGAGGGAAAACCTGCAAACGCTGCGGGCGCTCCATCCCCTGGGATTATCCCTATTGGATCTGTGAGAAATGTTATACTGGAAGGCGCAAATATCCGGAACGGTCTTTTGATTGATTTCGTTATAACTACGGCGCCTGAACGGTTATCCGGATTATTTCAGTCACGAGAATATAAGAGAGACCAGCGTGTATTCTGATCCCTGTCCCGCCTGAGACAAAGGAGGAATCCCTGTGAAGAAACTCATTCCTGAATCAGAACATGACCGGGCAAAGGCAAATATCATTACCTGTGCCTTTGCAGCATTGTTTCTTGCCATTGTCCTGTATCTTTCCAGTATCAGCGCGTATATCGGAAAGATCTTTCTGATACTGGGGCCATTTCTGGTCGGTGCCATTTTTGCCTTTATTCTGCTTCCTATCAGCAAACGTCTGGAAGGCTTTATGAAAAGCTGCATGAAGAAGGCTTCTCCCCGGGTGATCCGCGGCCTGTCGACTTTTATCTGCATGATTTTTCTGATTGCCATGCTGGCCGGCTTTCTGATCATCCTGCTGCCTCAGGTTATTTCCTCCATCAAGTCTCTGGTGGACCTGGTAACGGATTTTGTCAACAACAATGAATCCACCATTAACGAGTTCCTCATCAAGAACGGTCTGTTTACCGTAGAAGGATCTGAACTGAATTCCTTCTGGGACAACCTGGTCTCAACGCTGTCGCAGTATATCAATGTGTTCCTGCCCAATCTGCTGAATATATCCAACACAGTGTACCAATTTATCTTCCATCTCTTTGTGGGTCTGATCATCAGCTGCCACCTGCTCCTGGACCGCGATTCCATGGCCAGCAAGTTCAAGCGTGCGTGCTATGCATTCATGGAAAGGAAAAATGCTGATTCACTGATTTTCTGGACACGTCAGGGAAACAGGCTTTTTGGCGGGTTCCTGTCAGGCAAGATCATTGACAGTCTGATTGTGGGCGTCATCTGTTACATCTTTATGCTCATTACCGGTATGCGCTACAGCACCCTCATCAGTGTCATCATTGGTGTAACGAATATTCTTCCGTTCTTTGGACCCTTCATCGGTGCCATCCCCAGCATTTTTATCCTGCTTATGGTGGATCCCATGCATGCCCTGGTCTTTACGGTTTTCATTCTGGTGCTGCAGCAGATTGACGGAAATGTCATAGGACCGAAAATCCTGGGGGATCATGTGGGCATCACTGCACTGTGGACCATGTTCGCCATCATTCTGGGCAGCGGTCTGTTCGGTTTCATGGGTATTCTCCTGAGCGTACCGGTGTTTGCCCTTATATACTCCATTGTCAATGCATCCATCGAAAACAGGCTCCGGAAAAAAAGAATGCCCATATCTTCAGAAGACTATATGGATATGCCAAGAAACGAATAATCCTGTCATGAAGACATATTACGGCAGCCGGATTCCCGGCTGCCGTTCTTTCTGATATGGTATCCTGCAGATGCAAAAATACCAGAAGCTTTTCAGCTTCTGGCATTTTCACGTCTGGGTGAGAAGACTTGAACTTCCGGCCTCCTGAACCCCATTCAGGCACGCTACCAAACTGCGCCACACCCAGTCATTGTCCCTCAGGACAATGGATATTATAGCGATTTTCAGATTTCTGTCAAGACAAATTCGTAAAGATTATTTCCTCCGCCATTCATTGCGGTATTTCAGCATTTGCATCATGATTCAGTTGCTTTATGCAATTCATTGTGTCATGTTTCCAAATTTTTTTGCACTCTTTCTTCCGGATCTTTCTCCGATTCTTCCGCCCTTTCCATCTCTTTTGCCTTTTTCTCTCTGCCTTTCTTTTCAGGGGCAGGTACACCGCTGAAATGGGAAATGGCGGAGAAACAGATCTGAAGATGAATCTGGTGCGCAGCTGCCATGGCGATGTTATGAATCAGCAGCCGGTAATCTCCCATGGTGTCCGTACTCACATCCGCTGCGGGAGCTTCTTTCTGTTCAAATACATGCTCAAGCGCCAGGTTCAGCTCATCCCTGAAACAGGCATAACTCTGGGCGGTTGTAGAGTTCTCGTGGTCAATGTGCCTGAGGAGATAAATCTGATCCAGGGAAAGAAAGCTCTTGATCATGGCGATGCAGATCAGGGACGCAATCTGATCCCTGGAATACCGCTTATGCACCGGACTTGAAATCAGCCTGCGTTTCACATAATTGGAGATCATGGAAGAGGTGATAGCCATTTCTTCCCCCAGGGGAAACATGTATTCGTTGATATAGCGCGTCACCTGGTCCAGGTACAGACCCACGTCTGTAATCTCTTCATATATAGGAAGGCGGAAATGCCGTATGGCTTTCTGTATCTCTTCCTGGGATTCATGGATCATTCAATCACCTCGCACTGTTATTGTAATGAATTATATTGAAACCCGTTTAATGTGTCAAGATATCTGATGATCGGTTTTTCAAAAACTCTTGACAAGAACAGGCCAAAAGAATACAATCTTTCTGCACAATATATTCTGAAAACTGGTTTTATTGAGGAGGCTGCCATGTCACTGAGAATTGTCAGCGATTCTTCTATTAATATGACAGATCTTAAGGGTGCGGACTACTGCACGGTGCCTCTGCGCATTCTCTCCGGCGCGACGGAATTTGTTGACGACCGTCAGCTGGATGTGGAAGAAATGGTACGTTATCTTCAGGAAAGCAAGGAAAAGAGCAGCACTTCCTGTCCCAATATAGATGACTGGCGTTCCGCCTTTGAAGGGGCGGATGAGATTATCGCCATCACCATTTCCAGCAATCTTTCAGGCAGCTATGCGTCATGCTCCCAGGCCATGAGTGAGTACCTGCAGGAGCACCCCGGTGCCAGGGGCTACATTTTCGATTCCCTTTCCACTGGACCCCTTATGCGCCTGCTGGCAGAGAATGCTGCAGATCTTTCCGCTCAGGGCGTACCCTTTGATGAGATCATCAAAAAGCTGGAGTACCTTCACCGCCATGCATTTCTGATTTTTGCTCTGGCATCCATGAACAATCTCTCCAGAAACGGCCGCGTACCCATGGCCGTTGCCAAGGCTGTAGGCCTGCTGAACATCCGCATCATTGCCGTGGGAGAAAACGGCAGGATCAAGCCCGTGGACAAATGCAGGGGAGAAGGAAAACTGCCCCAGATCATCCTCAGGGAAATGAAGGCACGGAATTATGCCGGGGGCTCGATCCACATTGACCATTGCCTGAATCTGCCCCTTGCAGAAAGACTCCGCGAAGAAATTCAGAACGAATTCCCGCAGGCCCATGTCACCATCGGAGAATGCAGGGGACTTTGCTCTTACTACGCAGAAAAAGGCGGCATCATGCTCTGCTACAACGATTTCACCCCGGTAAACTGATTCAAACGACCTAAAAGGACCGAAGCTTTAATAGCTTCGGCCCTTTTTGTCACAGTTTCACAGATTCCGTTTCCGAATAGACTGCACGTTCTCCGCCAATCAGGGGCAGTCTGCTGTAGGCCATAACCAGATTTGCCTGGCCAATCTGGCTGTAATTGCCCCTTACCGGGACGGCTACAGGACGGATGTGCATGCCCACAAGCGTATCTCCAATATCGATGGCTGCATCTGCCTGAACAGACATGGCCAGGGCAGGATGCTGCATCAGCTTCCACGCCGCAGCCGCCGCACTGCCTCCTGCTTTGGGCTGGGGCACGGCATGAACCCGGATCAGGCGGTGCTCCTCCAGTACTTCAGCTTCCATCACCAGGGCACGGTTCAGATGTTCACAGCACTGAAACACTGGATTCAGGCCGCGCATATGGCAGGACGAAATGAACGATTGGGCCACGATCAGCCCGATTTCCGGGACACTGCCTTTTCCTATACGTGCTCCCGTGATTTCGCTGGTGGAACAGCCCAGTACCACCAGATTTCCGGGCTTCAGCTGTCCGCTTCTGGTCAGCTGCTCCAGGCTGTCATCCAGCACGCGGCTGATCTCTTCCTTCAGGAATTCAATCTGCACTCGAATCAGGCTCCTTCTCCTTTGCCTTTCCCGCATCTCCAATCTGCTGGAGGCTGTCTCCGAAGCTGCGAAGACGCTGAGAAATGCTGTCCAGTGTGGTCTGCAGGTTTTTCTGCAGACCTTTCTGAATATAGGTGTCTTTGGCAATCTCCAGCAGGCGGCCCATCATGGCGCCCAGCTGTTCACGGACTTCAGGCTTCAGTTTCTGCACATAGGCCGCTGCTTCCACAACACCGGCGGCCTGAATGTCAAGAAGATCCTCCTCGCCGCGGTTGGCGTAAAGCTTTTCCAGTGTGGTAAACATGGTTTGGACAAAGTCCTCCAGCATATCCGGAGAGCAGGTGGCAAGCCACTCATGGACTGTCTCATCAATAAGCTGGGAGGACATGGTGGTATCTTCGGCACGTATAAAAGCAGGACCGAGAATGCCCCAGGTGAAGGGATCATGCTGGAACAGTCCCACCGTACTGGACCGTACAATCTGATAATTCTTGTGATAGTTCATAAGCAGTCCCACAACGGAACCGTTTGGAATGAAGGAATCAAGAACCGGCCGGATACGGCTGTACCCTTCGCTGTCTATGGTGGCATCATCAAGACCGGGACCGTCAAAGGATGCCACTTCCATAATACGCTTCTGAATCTCCGGTGCTGCATGGGCACCTGCATAACTGGCCAGGTTTCCGCCCTTGCTGTGCCCGGTCAGCACAATGGGGGCATCTGACACCTCCGCCGCCTTTACCAGATACGCCAGTGCCTCGGCCTGCGCCGGGACAGGGGAGATGTAGCTCATCATGAAATCTTCTTTCCATCCCACCAGCGTATGATCTGTTCCACGGTAGGCCACCACAACAGGGCCCTCTTCAATCAGGCAGGTGACAGCAGAAAACTGGATGGAGCGGTCCGCATCAGACTCAGCGACCTGCAGGCACAGCCTCATGCCGCCAAACCTTCTGGATTCAGCCATGGCACGGATCATTTCCATTCTGTCTTTTTCTGCCTGGACATCCCGCTTCAGCACCAGACTGTCCACGACTTCTTTCAGCAGCATGCCGCCTTTGGTCTCGCAGCCGGGCATATCCTGATAGGTCATCACGGCCAGCAGAAGGGAATCAATCGGGCACCACGGGACAGCAGAAACAGGAAGATCCCCACGCCATCTGATATAATCCATGATACCTGTCATCTGTCTGTTTTCATTTGCCATATATACCACTCCTTTCAAGTTATTTTGCAATCAGGAAAACCTGCCTGCACTTTTCATCTGTTCATATTCATCCCTGGTGATCAGGCACAGCCGGGGCTTCGCACCGTCCTTTGCAGAGATGATTCCCTGTTTCTCCATCTCATCCACCAGACGTCCAGCTCTGGCATAGCCGATCTTCAGCCGCCTCTGCAGAAGAGATGTGGAAACCTGGCCATCCATCAGGGCAATTTCAATGCACTGGTCCAGCAGGGAAGAATCTCCGCTGTCGCCGCCGCCCTCAAGAATATCCGCCGGAACAACAGATTCGGTTTCAATCTTGGACAGCTGCGTCACGAAGTTCTCGTCATAATCGCTCTCACTGGTCTTGCGGATGAAATCCGTAATGCTGTTGACCTCTTCATCTGAAAGGAAGCAGCCCTGTACACGGATCGGTGTGAATTCACCCATGGGCTGGTAAAGCATGTCGCCGTAGCCCAGAAGCTGTTCCGCACCATTCTTGTCAAGTATGGTACGGGAGTCGATAAAGCTGGAAACCTTAAAAGCGATACGGCTGGGAATATTGGCCTTGATCAGGCCGGTGATGACGTCCACGGAGGGGCGCTGGGTTGCCACGATCAGATGGATGCCTGCAGCACGTGCCAGCTGGGCAAGGCGGCAGATATATTCTTCCACCTCGCGCTTGCAGGTCATCATAAGGTCAGCCAGCTCATCGATGATAATGACGATCCTGGGGATATGCTTTTCCTCTTCGCCCAGCAGCTTATTGTATCCGTCAAGGTTGCGCACGCCGGCTTCCTGGAAAATGGTGTAGCGGCGCATCATTTCATCTACGGCCCACTGAAGTGCCCCGGCGGCCTTATGGGGATCGCTTACCACCGGCGCCAGCAGATGGGGGATACCGTTGTAGCACTGCAGTTCCACAACCTTCGGGTCCACCAGGATCAGTCTGACCTGATCCGGCGTGGTCCGGTAAAGCAGGGAACCGATGATTGTATTGATGCACACGGATTTACCGGAACCTGTGGCACCTGCGATCAGAAGATGCGGCATTCTTGCCAGATTGCATATCACAGGGGAACCGGCAATGTCTTTTCCAAGTGCCACCACCAGGGGATCGGAGGCCTTGACCATGATATCGGAGGAGAGCACCTCCTTCAGTGTCACGGTGGCCACCTTCCGGTTGGGAACTTCCACACCCACCAGTGATTTGCCGGGTATCGGAGCTTCGATACGGACTGACTTTACTTCCATATTCATGGCAATATTCGGTCCAAGGTCTGTGATTTTGCTCACCTTGATGCCGGCTGCCAGTTCCAGCTCGAAACGGGAAATGGTGGGGCCATGGGTAACATGCTTGACGGTACAGGCAATCTTAAAGGAAGCCAGCGTCTCCTCAAGCCGCCTTGATCTCTGGGCATCTTCCTCCGGACTGAAGCCTGTTTTCATGTCAGGCTCCTTAAGCAGGGAAGGATCCGGGAAAATATAGGGAATCGGAAGATGTTCCGCCTCTTCTTTTTCCTTATCCTTCTGACCGAATGTCTGCCCGTCTCCCGGCGGTACAATTTCCAGTTCAGGTTTCCATGTGCTGGGTGCCGTTCTCACCTGCGGCGGCGGCATCACCTGCTGCGGGGCAGGGAACAGATCATCCGGGAATCCGTCATCTTCTTCATCTTCCTGCACAGCCGCTGCAGGCTCCGGCTCGGGTATGGGATCAGGCGTCTGCTGGATCCACGCAGCAGGACGGCGCTGGCCGGCAGCACTGGCCGGAGCAGGCTTTTCCGGTTCAGGGAAGGATGCGACAGGCGGTATCACATCATCCGGATCCACAATCTCCGGGATCTCCTGCACATCAACAGGATAGGCAGCTGCAGGGCGGGCAGGACCTTTCAGACCATGGGGATTGGTGGGTACAGCTTCGGGCTGCGGCGGCACGGGTGCGGGAGCAGTCTGGCGCGGTACCTTCTGAGAGGGAGGCTGCTGGGCGGGAATCTGAAAGGGGGATGCAGAACCGTTCTGCTGCCATGCCTGTTCCGGGGAATAGCCGGACACCTGTCCGGCCGGGGCATCTGCCGTCTGCACGGGGGGATAAACCGGCATCTGCTGAGCAGGTTTTTCCTGTCCTGCGGCAGCAGGTGTCTGCGGGAAGAGTTCGGATGCGATATCCCGCTCCGCATTTTTTTCCGGGTCGCCGAAAATCCTTGATATGGCGGACCTGCGTGCCCTGGGTCTGGGCACATAGTTCGGGTTTTCTTCCGGAGTCGGTGCAAAGCCCGTGACTTCACTGACACTCTGAGGTCCTGACGCCGCCACCACATTGTGGGGACCTGAAAACTGTTCCGGACGGGGGCGTTCTGCGAAGGACTGCCGCTTTGCCTCCCGAATCATATCTTCCTTTTTTACTTCCAGGGCTCTCTGTGCCAGGGCTTCCTCCCGCCTGACCCGCTCCTCGCTGCGCTCATTGTGGAGTTCCAGGAATTGAAGCCTCAGGTTCTGAAAAAGGGCGACAAGATCAACCCTCAGAATCCCGGGCACCACGATAACAGCCATAATCAGGATACACAGAACACCGGACAGGTTGCTGCCCAGGATGCGCCAAAGCGGCCAGGCAACCAGCGTGCCCAGCAGTCCGCCGGATATACCCATTTTTCCGCCTGAACAGAAGGAAAAGGCATGGGACAGCATATCTGTAAATGCCCCATAAGTGCCTGAGCGGTGGGCAAAATAATCCATAAGGGAAACTCTGCCAAGCGCCCCGTAGCTGGTATAGGTAAAAAGCACGGCGGCGGCCAGAACAAAGAGATAAAGAAGACAGATCAGTGCGGGAACACGGAAGCTGCCTTTTTCTTTCGGCTTTGTTGAAAACAGCATGGATACACCGGCCCATACCGGAAAAAGCGGTATCAGGAAGCCAAATCCACCTGCCAGACCGAAGGCAAAAGTGCGCAGTGCCTCAAACACAGCACCCTGCATCTGCAGGATCACGGCGAGAAAGACCAGTATGCCAAAGGCAATGAGAAGATATGCGCTGATCTGCCGTGAAAATATGCTGTCAGGCGCCTTGGCCCGGCGTGTTGATGTTTTCGTTCGTTTTTTGGTCATGGGTCCTCCATATCAGTTCACTGCAGCGTGATGACTGTCAAAATCTGATCCCTGTCAGCGTGCAGTCTCAGGGTATGCTCCCCGAATGCATAATAATCTGAAGTACCGGGAGAAACTCCCTGCATTTCTGCCTTATCAGCGTCCAGCTCAACCGTTGCATCCGGTCTTCCAAGTAATTCCCGCCATTCCTGCACGGTGGTTCTGCCGGTCTCAAGACCATACAGCGAGTACCGGTTCGTCCGGATTCCTTCCAGCAGGCTGTTCTCATAATCATTGACGGAAAGCGCGTCTGTCAGCAGCAGCACGTCCCGGAACGCAGCACCTTCCACTTCAAATATGCGTGCGCCTTCAATATTGTCAGGATCATGCAGCATGGGAAATCTTCCCAGAATATCCGGCATCGGATCACCCAGATGCGCCGGAATCCCCGGCAGTGCCCCCTCACTGACAGCACTGGCAATGGATTGCGCTGCGTCGTCCACTGACTGCATACCCGCAGGCAGGGAACCGTCCTCATCCTTCAGGCCTTCCAGTTCCCACCAGTAGAAGCGTATGTTTCCTGTGCTGCCCGAAAGTGTGGTAAACCGGTCTGCCGGATAATAAAACGTTATACCGCAGGTATCCATGGTAAAGTTTTCTGCCACATCCCCCATGGGAAGAAGGTCGCAGGCCGGCAGATGCGCAGAAAGATAGGGAAGGATTTCCTCATCAATCTTTGTTTCCATCTGCCGGATGGCATCTGACGGGTTTTCAAAGATATCATGAAGTGAGATCCGGCGGATTTCCCCCTGGTTTCTCAGATCCAGATTGCACACAAAGTCCATGACTGTGGTATTTGTACTTTCCACGGGGCCGGATGCATGAATATGTGCAGAGACCCATGCATCCGCAGCCTCTCCGTCCCAGGTAACGGTAAGCGGATGCGCGTTTGACATAACAGCAGCCAGACGGCCTGTAAGATCCGTTATATGCAGGGAATCCTGCAATGCACTGTTGACAGCTTCTGCCGTTTCTGCCTCCGGATCTGTATAGCGGGGATAATGTACAGAATGTATGCCGAGATCCAGGCCGGCATCCTCCAGGTCTCCCGCCCGTGTCTGAGCAGGCAGCACAAACAGAATGACAGCGCAGAGCACAGCAGATACATAAGTCCTGAAGTGTTTCATAAAAACCTCCGCAAAAAAGAATTTTACAAAATTAAACGATTTTCTGCAATCCCGCATTCCATCCTTTTTTACCGTATTACGGAACTTGGCGTGTTTTTTGTCTTTTCTCCGGGCGCCCTGTCAGGCTGCATGCTCAGACCCCTGCAGGAAGTTATTTTCTGAAGCTTCCAGCGGTCTTTTCCTGACAGCACATCTTCACAGCAGGTTCCGGGCTGCACGGCAAAATGCAGCGGATCTGCGGGGGGCATGACAGTGGGGATTTTTTCCGTACTGTTCCTTCTTTGAAAAATCGTGTATAATACCTCCGAAAAATTCTGCCGATAACGGCATTGGAGGAACCTCACATGTCTGTGATTGATCAGATTAAAGCCAAAGCCAAAACCAATGTAAAGCACATTGTGCTTGCTGAAGGTGACGAGCCCCGTACCGTTCAGGCTGCCGCAAAGATTGTGGCAGAAGGCCTTGCCAGGATCAGCCTGGTCGGCTCCCCTGAAAAGATTCAGAAGGTAGCCCAGGAAACCGGTACCGACCTGAAAGACGTACAGATCGTAGACCCCGCCACCTGGCCCAAGTCCGAAGCTTACGCTCAGAAGCTCTGCGAACTGCGCCAGAAGAAGGGCATGACGATGGAACAGGCCACCGATCTGGTCTATCACAATACCCTTTATTTTGCCACCATGATGCTGAAGATGGACGACGCCGACGGCATGGTGGCCGGCGCCATCAATTCCACCGGCAACGTACTCCGTCCGGCTCTGCAGATCATCAAGATGGCTCCTGGCATCTCCACTGCCTCCAGCTGCTTTATCATGGAACTGCCCACCAAGGAATACGGTTCTGACGGCGTGATGCTCTTTGGCGACTGCGCCGTGAACATTGAGCCCAACAGCGACGAGCTGGCTGCCATTGCAGTGGCCACCGCCAACACCTGCAAGTCTCTTCTGGGTGTAGAACCCAAGGTTGCCATGCTTTCCTTCTCCACCAAGGGCAGCGCAAAGCATGACACGGTTACCCGGGTTCAGGAAGCTACGGCCAAGGCCCATGAGCTGGCTCCCGATCTGGCTCTTGACGGCGAACTGCAGGCCGATGCTGCCCTGGTGGAAACCGTTGCCAACCTGAAGGCTCCCGGATCTCCTGTGGCCGGCAAGAACCCCAACGTCCTGATCTTCCCGAATCTGGGAGCAGGCAACATTGGTTACAAACTGGTGCAGCGCCTTGCCGGTGCAAAGGCTATTGGACCGATCATCCAGGGTCTGGCCAAGCCTGTCAATGACCTGTCCCGTGGCTGCAACGTGGAAGAAATCATCAACACCGTCGCTGCCGTCGCTGTCATCGCTCAGGGCTGACAGACGCATCATGCAGGGACTGCAGTCCTACGAAACAAGTAAAGAGGAGCGATGCTACTTATGAAAATTCTGATCGTCAATGCCGGTTCTTCCTCCCTGAAGTTCCAGCTGATTGATATGGACGGCGAAGTCGTCCTGGCCAAGGGTCTGGTGGAACGCATCGGCATTGAAGGCGGCCATCTGAAGCAGACCGTTACCCTGCCCGGCGCAGAGAAGAAAGTCTATGAGGTTTTCAAGCCCATTGCGGATCATGTGGAAGCAACCCAGATGATGCTCGCCGCCCTGCAGGACAGCGAAAAGGGTGCCATCAAGAGCGTAGTGGAAATCGGTGCTGTTGGCCATCGCGTACTGCATGGCGGCACCAAGTTCTCCGCTTCCGTGGTCATCAACGACGCTGTCAAGGATGCCATCCGGGAATGCATCCCGCTGGGACCTCTCCACAATCCTGCCAACCTCATGGGCATTGAAGCCTGCGAGAAGGTTATGCCTGACACGCCCCAGGTGGCTGTGTTCGATACCGCTTTCCATCAGACCATGCCGCCCAAGGCATATATGTATGGCGTGCCCAAGAAGTACCACGATCAGTACGGCGTGCGCCGCTACGGCTTCCACGGCACTTCCCACCGCTATGTATCCAAGCGCGTGTGCGAGTATCTGGGCATCAGCCAGCTCGGCACAAAGATCATCATCTGCCACCTTGGAAACGGCTCCAGCCTGAGCGCCGTGGTGGACGGCAAGTGCGTGGACACCTCCATGGGCCTTACGCCACTTGATGGCCTTCTGATGGGAACCCGCTGCGGTACCCTTGACCCCGCCGTTGTTCAGTTCATCGCCAACAACGAGAACATGTCCGTGGACGACGTTCTCACCATGATGAACAAGAAGTCCGGCCTGCTGGGCATCAGCGGTCTGTCCAGCGACATGCGTGATATCGACGCTGCCGCTGACAACTACAACGGAGACGCCATGCTGGCCCGCGACATGCTGGTCTACGGCATCAAGAAGTACATCGGCTCCTATGCTGCTGCCATGGGCGGCGTAGATATGATCGTCTTCACGGCGGGCATCGGCGAAAACAACGGCCAGCTCCGCGAGCGCGTCATGTCCGATATGGAATGGCTCGGTGCCAAGCTGGATCACGCCAAGAATGCCGCATGCGCAGATGGCCATGCAGAAGAATGCGTGATTTCCACCGAAGACAGCAAGGTCAAGGTCCTTGTTATCCCCACCAACGAAGAAATCATGATTGCACGCGACACGCTGGAACTTACCCGCTGAGTCGTTTCCAGGCAGGGCACGGTACTTCCGTGTCCTGCCTGGTTATCCTATAGAAACTGGAACTGACAGGAGATCAACGAATGGATCAAAATGATCTGAATCAGAACAACCTGAGTCCGCAGGAACTCCGTGAGCTGGAAAAGCGCCTCTTTCTGGCCGTAAGGGATGGAAACGGCACGCGGGTTTACATCAACGGCAAGCTTCTGATCCAATACATTCTGATGACGTGCAGCGCCATTTTCTTTCTGCTTTCCGTTAACCGTCAGTGGATTGATATTTACCGCAGGGTATATGACAGCTCGATGTATTCGCTTCTGCCGCTGGAATCAGGCCTGGCAACGACACTCTGGCTTTTCAGCACAATCGCGGGCAGCATTACGGTTGCCCGGCTTTTCTGCAGAGGGAACTATATCATCGGCACGCTTTATTTCGCGGCTCTGTCCTTTTTCGGGCCAGTGATGATGTATTTCTTTCCAATAACAGCTGCCGCTTTTCTTATAAGATTTGTCTACTACTTATTCAGGAGCCGCAGTGTTTTGCGGAACGATTCGGATGAACAGCCAGGGGAAAACGGTTGATACATTGCAGAAGGATTTCGGAAAGATTTCAGAAGTAATTCTGCAAGTCCCGTTTTCCTTTTTTCTTTATTCTCGACTTTCCATGTATCATGACGGGCTGCCATCAGTCAAGCAGATACCGCAGGTATATCAATGCGCATAAGAAGATGCCATCATGCCTTTCCTACGAAAAGCGGCGCAAAAAAAAGACGTTGACAGGAATTTCAAAGCGTGTATAATACGCATTGTTCGCTTGAAGCGGACGCATGCACCATTAGCTCAGTTGGTAGAGCACCTGACTCTTAATCAGGGTGTCCAGGGTTCGAGTCCCTGATGGTGTACATGCACCATTAGCTCAGTTGGTAGAGCACCTGACTCTTAATCAGGGTGTCCAGGGTTCGAGTCCCTGATGGTGTACTTGCAGCCCCTTGCATCAGCAAGGGGTTTTGTTGTGCTTAGAAATACTTCTGCAGCAGGCTTCAGCATTCATTATTACTTCCGGGCAAGAAAACAGGATATGAAAAAGCATTACGAAAAGGGCACCAGCGCTGTACCGGTGTGTTGTACCTCACCGACATAATACAGCCTCTGGCGCTTTTCAGCATATGTTCGTTATGCTATAATACGGCTGATTCCAAACCGGGGAGGGACGCTTTTGCTGCTTCATGGAGAAGAGCCGATGCAGCTGACCGAGGCTGAACTGCAGAGCCCGCTGAGGCTTGCCTATATCGGTGATACGATATGGGACCTGCTGGTCCGCAGCCGTCTGTTCTTCAGAAAACTGAACCTTCATCATATGCATGAAGAAGCAGTGCAGGCAGTCAATGCACAGGCCCAGGCTGCCGCTTTCCGCCTGGTGGAACCCTTCCTTTCTGAAAAGGAAGCATCCATTGCAAGGCGCGGCAGAAATGCCCATGCACGGCATCCGGCGCCAAAGCACCAGAGTCCGGAGGACTACCAGAAAGCCACCGCTCTGGAAACGCTGTTCGGTTACCTGTATCTGACCGGACAGGAGGACCGGATCCGGGAGCTCTGCTCTCGGATTGAAAACAATGAAACAGGAGGAGAGGCATGCCCAGAGTAAAGATGCACTGTGAACTGATCCGGCACACGCTCTCGCCCGAAGAAATGGTGGCCATGGGAGCCCGTCTGTGCTATTCAGGTGCACATGTAAACGATCTTCTGCAGCGGATTACAGAAAAGGACCAGACCGCATTTGTGGAAAAAATCCTCAGCATGGGCCACGAGTCTGTGCTGGAACATGCCTCTTTTACCTTTGCCCTGGAAGGTGTCAGCCGGACACTTCTGGCGCAGATCACGCGGCACCGGCTGGCAAGCTTCTCCGTTCAGAGTCAACGGTATGTCTCCTATGAGACAGGGTTTGGATATGTGATCCCCCCGAGAATAGAAGCCCTGGGTGAAGATGCTGTCCGGACCTATGAGAGCCAGATGGCAACCATGCAGGAATGGTACTGTCAGTGGCAGGAAAAGCTCGGGAAAAACGGCGAGGGTACCAACGAAGATGCCCGCTTTGTTCTGCCTGGGGCCTGCGAGACCCGCATGCTGGTCACCATGAATGCCAGGGAGCTCAGACATTTCTTCAGTCTGAGAATGTGCAACCGGGCTCAGTGGGAAATACGTGAACTGGCAACGCGCATGCACGAGGCATGTATGGAAGTCGCGCCGGCACTGTTTATGGATGCAGGTCCGGGCTGCCTCCGGGGAGGCTGTCCGGAGGGAAGCAAAAGCTGCGGAAAGGCCGCTGAGATCCGTCAGGCACGGCAGGAACTGGTTGAGAAATACAGGAACAGGAATTAAAGGAGAAGCAGATTCATGGCATTTTATCAGAAGCCCCAGAGAAAAACCTGGAGAGATCAGCCCTTTGAAGAAGAAGGAAAGCGCTACCAGGGGAAATACGCCCAGAAACGCAGGCCCGCTGAGGAATCTTCCGGAGAGGATTCCCGCTTTGACAGGAACCGGCCCGCATTCAAAGGCAAAAAGGCCGGTTTTCAGGACCGCCGGGGTGGTGCCAGGTTCCAGAAGCCCAGACCCGGTTTCAGTGACCGGCGCGGCCCAAAACCTGAAATTGACCACAGGGAAGCCGAAAAGAGCTACCGGGAATTTGAGCATGTACCCGCCATGCCGCCAAAGGAAGAGAATCTGCCTGCGGATAACCTGCTCATTGGACGCAATCCGATCCGGGAAGCCCTGAAAAGCAACCGGGATCTGGAAAAGCTCCTGGTTGCCAGGGGAGAACTCCAGGGCTCTGCCAGAGAGATTCTTCAGATGGCACGGGATGCCCACGTCAACATCCAGGAAGTGGACAAAGCAAGGCTTGACGAAATCGCACCGCATCATCAGGGTATGATTGCCTATGCATCCGCCTACGCCTATGCCACTGTGCAGGATATGCTGGATGCAGCCGCCGCAAAAGGGGAGGATCCCTTCCTGGTCGTCCTTGACGGCGTTACCGATCCGCACAATCTCGGTGCTGTCATCCGGTCTGCCGAATGCGCAGGAGCGCACGGCGTCATTGTACCCGCAAGGCGTTCTGTGGGCCTGACGCCGGCTGCTGTAAAAGCCAGTGCAGGCGCCATTGAGCACATGAAAGTCGCCAGAGTCTCCAATCTGAACCGTACACTGGAAGATCTCAAGCGTCAGGGCATGTGGGTCTACGCCGTAACCATGGAAGGAAAGGATTACCGGAAAATCGACTTTAAGGGACCCTGCATTCTGGTTATCGGCAGTGAAGGCGAGGGCATTTCCAGACTGGTACTGGAAAACAGCGATGTTCAGGTCAGTCTGCCCATGAGGGGACACATCGATTCCCTCAATGCCTCCGTTGCTGCCGGAATCATGATGTACAGGGTACTTGACTCGAGGCGCTCATGAAACCCCTTCTGGTGGTGGACGGCTACAATGTGATCGGTGCCTGGCACGAGGTACAGAAACATAACTGGTCCATCGACGAAAGCCGGGATCAGCTGATCCGGGCACTGCAGGACTACAGCGGCTACGCCAATGAGGAGGTCGTCCTGGTTTTTGACGGATGGCAGTCTGACCGGCGCACAACCACCGATGAAATGGCTGCCAACATCAGGGTGGTATATACACGGCATGGAGAAACAGCAGACAGCTTTATAGAACGTCTTGTGGCTCAGACGCCAAAGTACCGCTCGGTCCGGGTCGCAACATCTGACGGACTGGAGCAGTCCCAGGTGCTTTCTACCGGTGCCGTGCGTATGACCAGCCGGGAACTGCTCAGAGAACTGCGTGAGCAGCGAGACCACGGTCTGGGCAGTTACCGCAGGGATTCAGGTTTTCAGCGCAAGCCCCTGAGCGGGAGGCTATCCGAAGATACGCTGAACAAATTAGAACGGCTGCGAAGAAGCTAGACGCAGCGAAAGAGGACATCATGGACGAGGAGCTTTATCACGAATCCATGGAGGCATTCGTGGATCATGACGCCGGTGAAGAGGAGCATGTGCCGGATACTGATATCGGCTATACCGACGAAGAGCTTGCCACAATGGAAGCCATACGTGCAGCACAGCAGAGGTATGGCGCCAAGGCTGATACCTCCATGCCGGAAGAAGAAAGCGATGACCTGAGCGACATGGACCCCATTCTGCGCTCGGGATACGGCGATATGACCGATGAGCATGTGGTGGATATCTGTCATGAGGGTGACTCCCTGGCCATGGAATACCTGCTGAACAAATACAAGAATTTCGTCCGTTCCAAAGCACGAAGCTACTTCCTCATAGGTGCAGACCACGAGGACCTGGTACAGGAAGGCATGATTGGCCTGTTTAAGGCAGTGAGGGATTTCAGGCCCGATAAGCTGTCTTCCTTCCGGGCCTTTGCCGAGCTGTGCATTACAAGACAGATTATCACTGCCATCAAGACGGCCACCAGACAGAAACATATTCCGCTTAACAGCTATGTTTCTCTGAACAAACCGATTTATGATGAAGAATCCGACCGCACACTGATGGATATCATCGTAGAGGGCCATGTGGACAATCCGGAGGAGCTGATCATCTCCCAGGAGGACCTGGCCGGCATTCATACCCAGCTCAACGAGATGCTCTCCGATCTGGAAAAGGACGCACTGGATCTGTACCTTGACGGAAAAAGCTATGTTGAAATAGCGGCTCTCCTGGGCCGGCATGCCAAATCCATAGACAACGCACTGCAGCGTGTCAAGCGCAAGCTGGAACGGTATTTAAAGGCAAAGCGGCACGAGGAAGCAAAAAACTGACTCCCAAAGCCGAAAAAAAGAGCAGGGATGCCAAGATGGCATCCCTGCTCTTTTTGGGGTCAGTCTGCGTTTTTATCAAATGCTTCGAAGAATTCCGGACAGCTCCAGATGCCGCAGGCACTGAGCCTGTCGTCCCTGACCAGCATCTGTGCGCTCAGGCCGCTGTCTGTTGTGATGGTCAGGACAGAATCTGTGGAAAGCGCACCGCTGCTTTCATAGACACTGTTGTTCACCAGTGTATCAAAGAGGGCTTCAGCGCTTTCCCCCTGCACTGTACCTTTTCCGCTGAGCGTCATGGACTGAATGTGTCCCTTCAGCTGCAGCGTGTCAGCAAGTGTCTCGCTCTGTGTCAGGGCTTTCCCGTTAAAACTGACACGCTGGAACAGGCACTGTCTTCCGCTGCTCTGTGCGGCAAGGAATGTGGATTCCATGCCTGTAACCGCGTAAATGGTTTCACCTGCATTGACACAGTTGCTGGAAATAATGGATGCATCCGACAGGGACGGTTCCGTGGTAAACTCCTCCACGCTTCCAACTTCCGTCAGCTGGGAAGAGGGGATGGAAACGCTGATGGTCATCTGTCTGTAATATGACCCTTTCAGTCCGATGAGAGGAAACGCCCCGTTCTCAGATGCAGCCCAGATGCCGCTGTCAGCATTCTGTCTTCCGCCCTGGATGCTGGCTTCGCCAAGGACCGCAGGTTCATCCGAACTCTCCACACCGCTGCCCAGAGGCAGGGATGTGATACTCGGAGCCGCGAATTCCTGTACTCTCTGCTGCGGATTAAGAATAAGCGCCAGCACAAGGACAGCACAGCATACAGCAGTTGCCGCTCTGCCCACGGACATCATCGTCTTCCTCCGCTGTTCCTTTCGTATGGCTTCCATCTGAATCCGGAGCCGGAGATCCGGGCCTGCCTGAAGTCCTGCAAGCGCCCTGTCCGCCATCTGAGGAATACTATCAAGTTTCACAGTAAGTTCCACCTTTCCCACGCGCCAAATAACCCTGTTTTTATTTTCATTTTCTATATTATCAAATGAATGATTCAGACGTTTTCTGCCAGCAGACTTTCCAGTTTTTTCCGGCTGCGGGATAGTCTGGAAGAAACTGTACCCTCGGGTATGGACAGCATCTCTGATATTTCACTGATGCCAAATCCCTGGTAATAATGCAGCAGAACAATTTCCTTGAAATCCGGCGACAGCTGGTTGACCGCCTTCATGATGGCTTCCTCATCCTCCAGCTTTTCAAAATCATCCGGGGCAGGAAAAAGTTCAAAGGCAGGAGAACCCAGAACAACCCGTTTGAACCAGGCTCCACGCCATAAATCCCGGCACCGGTTGAGGGCAACCTTCAGCAGCCAGGCTTTTTCACTTCCTACCTTCAGCTCCGGCTGCGTAACCATCAGTTTGACAAAGGCATCCTGGCAGACATCCTCTGCTTTCTGCCTGTCTCCCAGATAGGAATAACAGACCCGGAGAACATCTGTGGCATATCGTTCATACAGCTCGGCAAAGCTCAGGGTGCTTGTCTCTTCCCGCTGCTGAGCGGTACCGGGTTCCGCCATTTTCTCATCTCCTTACTAGGGATTCCAGTTAGCAAACGCTTTTGACGGCCGTTTTCTTCCCTGAAAAAGATGAAAACACAAAAGAATTTATATAGATGCCGATATTTTACAAATCACGTTTTTCATTTTGCATTTTCGCCGGATTTATGCTATACATTATATATGCTGTTTCAGCTGTTCCGTGATGGAACAGAAGCAGTGCTGCCGCACCGGATGCGGGAGGCCACAGAATCGGATGCTGTGACGGTGCATACGTTTTCCGGTTTTTACAGGTACGGCACATCTGCATGCAGAGGAAAGAATGATGCCTGAATGCCAAAGGAAAGTTGGTGGTATGCCGGGGCTGGAAGAAACTTGACGCAAGCATGAGTTATCGTTTACAATAGGCGTGAAGTTCTGTATTGGTTTTTTTACATGGTTAAAACTACTGTAAAGGACGGTGCTTTTCTATGCGCTATGTGGCTCCTGATGCAGCCGTTAGGGAGGCTTTTCATCAGGGAATCAATGCCCGCGCATATGAAATGCTTGGCGCACATCCTGACTTGCAGGATGGCAAACAGGTCTGGCATTTCAGTGTCTGGGCACCCAATGCCAAACAGGTCAGCCTGGTGGGTGAATTCAACGACTGGGATATTCATGCTACCCCCATGGTGAAACAGTTCGACGGGACCTGGGAAATCCTTCTGCCCACTGAACTGTTTGATCCGGCATCGCATCCGGGAAAGTACGACTGTTCTGACGCTGCTGATAAGCTGAAAACTTACAAATATGCCATTCTGACACAGAACGATGAATGGCATGAACGTGCAGATCCTTATGCATTTTTCAGCCAGCTGCGGCCTGCCGACGCTTCCGTTCTGTATGATCTTTCCGCCTACAGCTGGAAAGACGGGGAGTGGATGGAAGCACGCCGCAAGTTTGAACCCTATAAGAAGCCTGTCAACATCTATGAAGTACATCTGGGTTCCTGGCGCCGTGTGGGGTCCACCAAGGACGGTCTTGGAAACACAGGAACAGACGAAAAAACCGGTGATACCGCCGGCCGCGTCATGACATACCTTGAAACAGCAGATGCTCTGATACCCTATGTCAAGGAAATGGGCTATACCCACGTGGAGTTCATGCCCGTCATGGAGCATCCTCTTGACATGTCCTGGGGATATCAGGTCACAGGCTTTTTCTCCGCCACTTCCCGGTACGGTACCCCTGCACAGTTCCAGGAAATGATCGACCGCTTTCACGAAGCTGGAATCGGTGTTATTCTGGACTGGGTACCCGCACATTTTCCCAGGAATGAATCCGGTCTGCGTCTGTTTGACGGAACCACCTGTTACGAGCACCCCGATCCCCGCAAGGGCGAAATGCCGCAGTGGGGAACATGCATGTTTGATCTTGCCAGAGGCGAAGTTCAGTCCTTCCTTCTTTCCTCTGCCTGTTTCTGGCTGGAATGGTTCCATGCTGACGGTATCCGCGTGGATGCTGTCTCAGCCATGGTTTATCTGGATTTCTGCCGTGAAGACGGCCAGTGGCTGCCAAACCATCTGGGCGGGCGGGAGTATCTGGAAGGCATTGCATTTCTGCAGAAGCTCAACCAGACGATCACCAGACAGTTCCCTGGCATCATGATGATTGCTGAAGAATCCCATGCCTTCCCGGGTGTGACGAAGTCTCTGGCTGAAGGCGGCCTGGGTTTTACGTTCAAATGGAACATGGGCTGGATGAACGATATACTGGCCTACATCAAGATGGACCCCATCTACCGGAAATGGCATCACGACAAGCTGACGTTCTCCCTGTTCTATGCCTTCTCCGAACACTTCATCCTTCCTTTCTCTCATGATGAAGTGGTGCACGGCAAATGCTCCATGATCGACAAGCAGCCCGGTGACATCTGGAAGAAATTCGCAGGCCTCAGAGCGCTGTACGGCTACACCATGGCCCATCCCGGGAAAAAGCTGATGTTCATGGGCAATGAGTTCGGACAGTTCATTGAATGGCGCTACGGGGAACAGCTGGACTGGTTCCTGCTGCTGTATGACAAACATCCTCAGCTGCAGAAGTGCGTAAAGCGTCTCAATGAAATCTATCGTACCTCACCGGCATTTTATGAGGTGGATGATTCCTGGAGCGGATTTCAGTGGGTACAGGCCAATGACCATGATAATTCCGTGGTTGGTTTTATCCGCTGGGACACACACGGGAATGCCATCCTGTGCATGACAAACTTCACGCCGGTCTGCCACCGGGACTATCAGATCGGCCTGCCTGCCGCCGGCACAATCACGGAAATCATGAATACAGATGCCGAAGAATTCGGCGGTTCGAATCAGTACAACGCTGAACCGATCCATACCCGCAGGGAAGGCTGGCATGAATTCCAGTACACCCTGTCCATCATCATTCCGCCTCTGGCCACGGTATACTTCAGGTATGACCGCGACGATAGGACGGACTGATATTTCATCCGCTATCCGCAGGGGATTTCCAGACCACTGCTGATATATATAAACCCTTGTCAACCCATCTGAATGAATAAGAGGAGTGTGTTTTCTCATGATGAGAAAAAAGACCTGCGTTGCCATGCTGCTTGCCGGCGGACAGGGTAGCCGTCTGGGAATTCTGACCAAGACGGTCGCCAAGCCTGCAGTCCCTTATGGTGGTAAGTATCGTATCATCGACTTCCCGCTCTCCAACTGCACCAACAGCGGTATTGATACCGTTGGCGTGCTGACACAGTACCAGCCTCTGGAGCTGAATGCCTACATCGGCAGCGGCGCCTCCTGGGACCTGGACCTGAATAATGGCGGCGTCTTTGTACTTCCTCCTTATCAGAAGGGCAAAGTAGGCGAATGGTATCGCGGTACCGCCAACGCAATCTATCAGAATATGGCCTTCATCGAGCAGTACAATCCGGACTATGTCCTGATTCTCTCCGGCGACCATATCTATAAGATGGATTACAACAAGATGCTTCAGTTCCACATCCGCAGCGGCGCTGATGCCACCATCGCCGTACGTGAAGTGCCGTGGGAAGAAGCCAGCCGTTTCGGCATCATGAACACCGATGTGGACAACAAGATCATTGAGTTCGAAGAAAAGCCGAAGCAGCCCAAGTCCAACAAGGCTTCCATGGGCGTGTACATCTTCACCTGGGAAAAGCTGCGCAAGTATCTGACCGAAGATGAAGCCGACAAGACCAGCTCAAATGACTTCGGCAAGAACATCATTCCCAAGATGCTGGCCGACAAGCAGGTCATGATGGCCTATATGTTCGAAGGCTACTGGAAGGATGTTGGAACCATCGAGAGTCTGTGGGAAGCCAACATGGACCTTCTCTCCACGCCCATGCCCATCGACCTGCACGACAAGAAATGGCGCATCTATGCCCGCAATCCCGGCTATACGCCCCACTATATCGCAAAGGGTGCCACAGTATCCGATTCTCTTGTAACAGAGGGCTGTGAGGTTTACGGTCACGTCAATCATTCTGTCCTCTTCTCCGGTGTGACAGTTGAAGAAGGCGCCAAAGTCGAAGATGCTGTCATCATGCCCGGAGCCATCATCCGCCGCGGTGCTGTCGTCCGCCGCTCCATCGTCGCAGAAGATGCGATCATCGGTGCCGGCAGCGTGGTCGGTGAAGAAACCGGCAACATCGCTGTGGTGGGTCATGCCGTCGAACTGCCTGCAGGCGTTTCCGTGTCCGCAGGCCAGCAGGTAGACGCAACCACTACGTTCTGATCAACCTGGCTACGTAATTGAAAAGGGGATTGAAACAATATGTTGAAAGATGTGATGGGCGTCATCTATACCGGCGAGAATGACGCGAACCTCCGTGAACTCACCCTGATGCGCGCGATTGCAGCCCTTCCGGTTGCCGGCCGTTATCGTGTTGTGGACTTCCTGCTTTCCTCTCTGGTCAATGGCGGCGTGCGCAATGTCGGCGTCATCATGCAGAAGAACTACCATTCCCTGATGGACCATCTCGGATCCGGCAAGGAATGGGACCTGCACG
Organism: uncultured Clostridia bacterium; assembly: GCA_946627565.1. Classification (GTDB taxonomy): domain Bacteria; phylum Bacillota; class Clostridia; order Christensenellales; family Aristaeellaceae; genus UBA2943. Next base: position 52,865 of record CAMOVR010000001.1, on the reverse strand, counting down.
GCAAGCATGACGGTCTGTATGTTCTTCCTCCCTTCCTGACCCGTGAAAACGTGGGCGTTTACAACGGCACCCTGGACGCTCTGCGCTCCAACACCAACTACCTGAGCCGTTCCAAGCAGGAGTATGTGGTGCTGTGCAATTCTGCCATCATCTGCAATCCGAACATTGAAGAATTCATTCAGTATCATGTGGACTCCTCTGCCGACATCACCCTGATGTATTCCAAGGATGAGGGTCTGCTGCGTGATGAAATGGGCTCCTATCTGAAGGTGGCCGAAGACGGCAAGGTGACTGAGATGGAAGTCGAGCCGACCCATCCCACACTTCCCAACACCTTCATGGAGATCATGGTTCTCAAGCGCGAGTTCCTGCGCAGCCTGGTGGATAAGGGCGTCGCCCACGGACACCACGCGATGTGCCGTGACATTCTCCTTCCCATGGTCACAGACGGCCATGCCCGTGTCAATGCATGGGAATATACAGGTCCTGCCTGGCGCATGGATTCTGTGCAGGCCTATTTCAAGTTCAATATGGACATTCTGGACACGAACATCCGCCGCAAGCTCTTTGTGGATACCCTGCCTGTGTACACAAAGGTCCGCGACGAAATGCCCACCCGGTACGGTGACAACGCCACCATCGTCAACTCCCTGGTTGCCGACGGCTGCATCATCGAAGGCACCGTGGAAAACAGCGTCCTGTCCCGCGGCGTTCGGATCGCCCCTGATGCACATGTCAAGAACTGCATCATCATGCAGGACGGTCAGGTGCACTCCGGCGCATACATCGAGAACTGCATTCTCGACAAGCAGGCCGTCATTAAGCGCAATGCACGCCTGATTGGTCCCAGTGCATATCCCATTGTGATTGCCAAGAACGTCGTCATCTGATGTTCATCCGCAAGGCGTGCCTGTCTCTGTATATCATTTTCTGAAAAATACAGAGGCGGGCACGCCTTCTTGCGGTATGTTTTCATGCGTGCTATAATCCTTCTCCGATCAGGAATTGAAAAATACCCGGTCTTCTAAAGGATTGTCAATCGAACAGTAAGGAGCAGATTACCATGAAGATTTTATTTACCGCCAGCGAGTGTGTTCCGTTCATCAAAACAGGCGGACTTGCCGACGTGGTCGGCGCCCTCGCTCCGGTACTTGCACAGGAAGGACATGACGTGCGGGTTATGTGCCCGCTGTACTCCAAGATTCCGGAACAGTACGTCAACGAAATGACCCATGTCCTGGATTTTGAAGTAACCCTTGGCTGGCGCAAACAGTATTGCGGCATTGAAATGCTCAAGCAGGACGGCGTTGTATATTATTTCATTGACAACAAGTTCTATTTCGGCCGTTCCTATATTTACGGTCTGGGCGGAGACGAATATGAGCGGTTTGGCTTCTTCTGCCGCGCATGTCTCAATGCTCTTCCGCTTCTGGACTTCCAGCCCGATGTCATTCATGCACACGACTGGCAGAGCGGCATGGTGCCCGCACTGCTCAAGATCCAGTATGCGCACCTGCCCTTCTTCAGCGGCATCAAAACCATGTTCACCATTCACAATCTCCAGTATCAGGGCATCTTCGGCATCCGCGAGGTGCAGGATGTTCTGGGCCTGGGCGACAGCCTCTGGACCGATGACAAGCTGGAATGCTTCGGCTGTGCCAACTATCTCAAAGCCGGTCTTGTGTATTCCGACATCATCACCACTGTGAGCCCCTCCTACGCTGAAGAGATTCAGACCGCCTATTATGGCGAGCGCCTTGACGGCCTCCTCCGTGCCCGCAAGCATGAAGTGTACGGCATTCTCAACGGTCTGGATGTGGTGGAATATGATCCTTCCAAGGATGCGGCTCTTGCTGCCACCTACAGCGCCGACGATCTCTCCGGAAAAGCCGCATGCAAAAAGGCTCTGCAGGAAGAAATGAAGCTGACCGTGGATCCGGACATTCCGGTGATCGGCATGGTGGGCAGGCTGAGCAACCAGAAGGGTCTTGACCTTGTGGACTGCGTGCTGGGCGACATGATGGAAAAGAATGTCCAGCTGGTGGTACTCGGCATGGGCGAAAGCCGCTATGTCAACCTCTTTGAATGGGCACAGAATGCTTTCCCGGGACGTATTGCCTGCCGTTTTGACATGGACAGCTCTCTTGCACACCGGATCTATGCCGGCTGCGATATGTTCCTCATGCCCAGCCAGTTTGAGCCCTGCGGCCTGAGCCAGATGATCGCCATGCGGTACGGCACCATCCCGATCGTTCGTGAGACCGGCGGCCTGAGGGATACGGTTCTGTCCTACAATGAATACAGCGGTGAAGGCAATGGCTTCACGTTCTTCAACTACAATGCACATGACATGCTGTATGTGGTTGGCATTGCCGCCGAGTATTATCATGAGCACAAGGATGTCTGGAAGCTTCTGCAGCAGCGCGGCATGACCACTGACTTCAGCTGGACCCGTTCCGCCAACCGCTACATTGAGCTCTACCGCGGCATTATCGGAGAGACGGAACTGAAGGATCCTTCTGAACCTGCAGAAGTTCCCGCTGAAACTGTGGCGGAAGCTCCGGCCGAAGAAAAGCCCAGGAAGAAGACCACCAGAAAGGCTGCCAAGCCTGCCGAAGAAAAAGCTGCTGAAGCTCCGGCCGAGGAGAAGCCCAAAAAGAGGACCACGAAGAAGGCTGCAGCACCTGCTGAAACGCCTGCCGAGAAGACCTCTGCTGAAGCTCCGGCTGAAGAGAAGCCCAAGAAGAGGACCACGAAGAAGGCCGCAGCACCTGCTGAAACGCCTGCCGAGAAGACCTCTGCTGAAGCTCCGGCTGAAGAGAAGCCCAAGAAGAGGACCACAAAGAAGGCTGCAGCACCTGCTGAAGCAGCCTCTGAAGCCCCGGCTGAAGAAAAGCCTAAAAAGAGGACTACCAGAAAGACTGCCAAGGCAGCTGAATAAGCACTGAATGCACATACGGGAGACGGAGCACATTGCTCCGTCTCTTTCGTCATTTTGCTTTCTGTGTTTTTATTATTTTGACCTTGACAGAATGGAAAGTCGACAAACCGGCTGAAAAGTGATAAAATCATACCGTACTTGTGCCCAAAAATCCGGAACCGCACATGTATTTCCATCATTTCTGTTTCCGGCAGGGGAGGCTGAAAGGTTTGGATAAGGATACCTTTCTGTTGCCTGGGGAAGTTCTGGAAGACCTGCAGCTGGCAGGCATGAAAATTCTTCAGAAAACAACCGGTTTCCGCTTCAGCATGGATGCGGTCCTCCTGGCTGATTTTGCACGGATGGGGAGCCATGACAGGGTGGTGGATTTTGGCACAGGCACGGGAATCCTGCCGCTGCTCCTGCTTGGGCGCGGAAAGGGCCTGAGCTATGACGCCTTTGAGATTCAGCCTGATATGGCCGATATGTGCCGGCGCACCATGGCATGCAATCATGTTTCAGACAGAATACATGTACACTGCATGGATGTGCGGGAGGCACATACGGTTCTTGGGTATGAGAAGACGGATCACATTATCTGTAATCCGCCCTTTGGCCAGCCGGGCTGTTCCCTGGTGAATCCATCCCCTGAAAAGGCAGTTGCCCGCCATCTTGGCGAGGATGGTCTGCTGCCCTGGCTGCAGGAAGGATTCCGCCTGCTCAGGGGACACGGACGTTTTTCCATGATCTATCCTGCCGAACGCATGCTGCAGGCCATGGAACAGATGGACAGTGTCCATCTTACCCCGAAACGCTTCCGTCTTATTTATCCCGGACCTGACAGGGCTGCCAATCTGGTGCTCATTGAAGCCCAGAAAAACGCAAAACCCCTGCTGCACACAGAACCTCCTCTGATGGTCCGGGACGGGGACGGGAACGAAAGTGAAGAGATACGGAGTATTTACCACCTTGCGTAAGAAAGAAGGGGAGCCATGACTGACCTGCTCATCGTCGGCGGCGGTGCCGCCGGCCTGGCGGCAGCTGCCTGTGCACAGCAGCTGGGTGATACCGTCATGGTTCTTGAGAGAATGGACCGGGTCGGCAAGAAACTGCTGGCCACCGGGAACGGGCGCTGCAATATCATGAACCTGAGAAAGCCCGTGTACCCCTCCGGCGGTGATTTTGCCCGTCAGGTACTGCGTGCAATGCCGCCGGCATCCCAGATACGTTTCTGGCGTTCCATCGGTCTTTTCCTTCGCGAGGAGGCGGAAGGCCGTGTCTATCCCTGTACGGGCCAGGCCGCCACGGTTCTGGATGTCCTGCGCCTTGCTGTGCCTGAAAGCTGCATCCGGACAGGGCAGACAGTTTCCGGCCTGGAATACAGGCAGGGTGCATGGCATGTATACACCGAAGAGGGTGACCATGCTGCAAGGCGTGTACTCCTTGCAGGGGGAGGCGCCGCACAGAAAGCCCTTGGCAGTGACGGAAGCTGTGTCAGGCTGCTCAGGGACCGGGGTTATCCCGCATCTCCCCTCAGACCTGCCCTGACACAGCTGAAGACAGCACTGGAACCCATACGCGGTCTTGACGGCATACGGGTCCGGGCAGGTGTACGGGTTCTGGCTGGCGGAAGGTGTATCCACCAGGAACACGGTGAAGTGCTGTTCACATCCTACGGCCTCAGCGGCGTCTGCATACTGCAGTGTTCTGCCTATGCGGACTGTCCCGGATCCGAAATATCCCTTCACCTGTATGAGGGGCTTGGGCTTTCCGAAAGTGAGCTCACGGAGGAACTGCTCATGCGCGCAGAAAAGCAGCCCGAACATTTGCTGTCAGGCATGCTGCCCCTCAGGGTTGCGCAGGCTGTCCTGCGTCAGGCAATGCCGGAAAAAAAGCGGATTGACAGGCACTGTGTCAGAGACATTGTACAGGTGATGGGGGATTTCAGAATTCCGGTAAAGGGGCTTCAGGGGCTTGACCATGCTCAGGTTACCCGGGGCGGCATTGATCCGTCCTGCTTTGATCCGGATACCATGCAGTCCCGCACAGAGCCCGGGCTTTATGCAGCAGGTGAAATGCTGGATGTGGACGGGGACTGCGGCGGTTTTAATCTTATGTTTGCCACAGCCGGCGGTCTTCTGGCTGCCAAATGCGGGCGCAAAGCGCCCTGGGAGGAGAATACATGAACATAACGCAGGTACTTGCACAGGAGTTTTCTGTTGCACCCTGGCAGATTGATGCCGTTATTGCCCTGCTGGATGAAGGATGCACCATTCCCTTCATCGCCCGCTACCGCAAGGAACAGCACGGGGAACTGGACGACCAGAAACTGCGTGATATTGCCGACCGGCTGTCCGCGCTGCGCAATCTGGAACAGAGAAAGACGGAAATCTCCGAGAGCCTGAAAAAGCTTGAGGTCTGGACGGAAGAACTTCAGGCGGAAATCGACGGTGCGCCCACCATGGCCAGACTGGAAGACATCTACCGTCCCTTCCGTCCCAAGCGTCGGACCCGGGCATCCATTGCAAAGGAAAAGGGGCTGGAACCCCTGGCGGACCGGATTCTCCTCCAGATCTCCAAGGCAGACACACCCGAAGCACTTGCCGAAGGGTTTATCGATCCGGAAAAAGGCGTGGAAAACGCGGAACAGGCACTGCAGGGTGCCATGGATATCATTGCCGAACGTGTCTCGGATGATCCCAAGGTACGTCTCAGGCTCAAGCAGCTGTATGCCCGCGAAGCTGTCATTACCACCGAGAAGGCCAAAGATGAAGACAGCGTTTACAGCATGTATTATGAGGACTATCAGGAACGCTGGGCCACGATGCCGGGCCACAGGGTGCTGGCCATCAACCGCGGCGAAAAGGAGGGCTTCCTGAAGGTTCACATGGGTGTGGACGAGCAGCACGCACTGCGGGAGATTGGGGCTGAATATCTGGTTCAGAGCGGAACCCTCTCCACCCAGTACGTAAGCCAGGCATGCGAAGACGCCTACAGCCGTCTCATTGCACCTTCCCTGGAAAATGAACTGAGATCGGATGCCACGGACAGGGCACAGAAAGCCGCCATACAGGTTTTCGCCCTGAATCTGAAGCCCCTTCTCATGGCGCCCCCTGTCCGGGGGCAGGTCACCATCGGTCTGGACCCGGGCTATGCCCATGGCTGCAAGGTGGCTGTCATAAACGAGACGGGCAAGGTGCTGGATACGACCGTGGTCTATCCCACCATCGGCAGCCGCATTGAGCAGTCCAAGCGGACCATTATCAGTCTCATCAGGAAATACGGCGTAACTGTGGCGGCCATCGGGAACGGCACCGCCAGCCGCGAAACGGAAAAATTCTTTGTGGATGTCATGCACGAACTTCCGGAAGGAACCAAAATCGCCTATATGATGGTATCCGAAGCCGGTGCATCCGTATACTCCGCATCGCCTCTGGCTGCAGAGGAGTTCCCGGACTATGACGTCAATATCCGTTCTGCCATTTCCATTGCAAGACGGCTTGAAGACCCTCTGGCCGAGCTGGTGAAGATCGACCCGAAGGCCATCGGTGTTGGACAGTATCAGCACGACCTGAAGGAGGCCGAGCTGGATGAAGCCCTGGACCACGTGGTGGAAGACTGCGTCAACAGTGTAGGGGTTGATGTGAATACCGCAAGTCCCGCACTGCTCAGCCATGTGGCCGGCGTCAACAATGCCGTGGCTCGCAACATTGTCAAATACAGGGAAGAAAACGGCCCCTTCAGGACCCGCAGCGAACTGAAGAAAGTTCCCAAGCTCGGGCCCCGTGCCTTTGAACAGTGTGCCGGCTTCCTGCGGATTCCGGGTGCCGAGGACCTGATTGAAAACACAGGGGTTCATCCGGAAAGCTATAAGGCAGCTAAGGCACTTCTCAAAAGGTTCTCCATCAATGCTCTTGAGGCGGCAAACGGCAAGCTGATCCCCGTGGTGGAGGAAGCCGGTTACGATGTTCTCTCAAAGGAGCTGGAAATTGGTGAACCCACCCTGCGGGATATTGTCCGTGAAATGAGCAAGCCCGGCCGGGATCCCCGCGATGAGCTTCCGCCGCCGCTGCTGCGTTCTGATGTCATGGAGCTTAAGGACCTGAAGCCCGGTATGGAACTGCAGGGCACCGTCCGCAATGTGGTGGACTTCGGCGCCTTTGTGGACATCGGTGTGCATCAGGACGGTCTGGTACACATTTCCCAGTTTGGACGGTATATCAAGCATCCTTCGCAGATGGTCTCCGTAGGAGATGTGGTGACGGTCTATGTCCTCAGCGTGGACGTGCAGAAACAGCGTATTTCTCTTACTCTTGTCAAACCGGGTACTGCGGCCGACAAACGCAGTACACAGGAAAGGCGGAACACGGCCAGGAGGTGAAGGACCTTGGATTATCGCAATGCCCTGACAGACCGTCTCATGGAGGCGATTCTGTCGCTGGAATCCCAGGAAGAAGCCTATGCCTTTTTTGAAGATCTGCTGACCATCTCTGAACTGAAAAGCCTTTCCCAGCGTCTGGAGGTTGCTGACATGCTCCAGCACAGGAAGACATATCAGGAGATCGGACAGATCACAGGTGTATCAACGGCAACCATCAGCAGGGTAAACCGTGCCCTGCTCTATGGCAGGGGCGGATATGCCTCCGTACTCAGCCGGCTCACACAGGAACCGTAACGCATCTTGACAGCACTTCTTTATACAGATCCGCAGGGTAACGCATTCATGGATCTGTTTTCGTGGCGAAAGGAGGAGAGCGGGGGATTTCCGCGCTCGAGAAATATACGATGAATCTTACAATGCTGAATCCTGAGCAGCGTAAAGCCGCTGAGACACTGGAAGGACCCGTTCTTATTCTTGCAGGTGCCGGTTCAGGCAAGACCCGGACGCTGACATACCGTGTTGCCAATCTGATTGACCATGGCGTGAACCCCAGGAATATCCTGGCCCTGACCTTTACAAACAAGGCTGCCAAAGAGATGAAGGAACGCATCACCGCCCTGATCGGCGATCAGGCAGATGAAGCATGGATCTCCACCTTTCACGCATCCTGTGCCAGGATTCTCCGTCGTGACATCGATAAAATCGGCTACAGCAGATCATTTACCATCTTTGACGATGATGACCAGAATGCCGTCATCAAGGAAATCCTCAAGCGTCTGAATATCGACGACAAGAGCATGCCCATCAAATCAGTCCGTTCAGTCATTTCAGACGCCAAAAACCGCCTGCTGGGACCTGATGAATGGTTTAAGGAAACGGAGAAAGACTTCCGCTCCCAGCAGTACCACGATGTGTTTGTGGAATATGAAAAGAGACTGAAGAGCCTCAATGCACTGGATTTTGATGACCTCCTTCTCAAAACCCTGGAGCTGTTTGTCGAACATGAACCCGTACTGGAAGCCTACAGGAAACGTTTCCAGTATGTTCTGGTGGATGAGTACCAGGATACCAATAAGGCCCAGTACGAGCTGGTACATCTTCTGACGCTGAACAACCAGAACATCTGCGTGGTGGGTGACGACGATCAGTCCATCTACGGCTGGCGCGGCGCAGACATCTCCAATATTCTGAACTTTGAGAAGGATTATCCCGGCACCACGGTTATCCGTCTGGAACAGAACTACCGTTCCACCTCCAACATTCTTGATGCGGCCAACCAGGTCATTGCCCATAACGAAGGCCGGAAAGAGAAGAAACTGTGGACAGAGGCAAAGGACGGGGAAAAGATCCACGTCTACTGCGCCTGTGACGAGAAGGAAGAGGCTGCATGGATCGCTGACCAGATCCGTCAGTACCACAAGGACGGAGAACCGTACGGTTCCTTTGCCATCCTGTACCGTTCCAATTCCCAGTCCCGCGCACTGGAAGAAATGCTCATGCGGGCCGGTATTCCCTACAAGGTTTTTGGCGGCACAAAGTTCTATGAGCGCAAGGAAATCCGGGACATTACGGCCTATCTCCGGGTTCTGGCCAACCCCTCCGACGATCTGTCCCTCCGCCGGATCATCAATGTGCCCCGGCGCTCCATCGGGGACAGCACCGTACAGATTCTTGATGAGTATGCCGCGGAAAAGAATATCCCGCTGTTTGCAACCCTGACAGACATTCCCGCCAGTCTTGCCTCCAGGCCCCGCAAATGCGTGGCTGAGTTCGCATCCCTGATGAATGAACTTCTGGTCCTCAAGGAAACGGAACCCCTGGATGTCTTTGTGGTTACCATGATCCGCAAAGTCGGCCTGAAGGAGCCCTATGAAAAGGATAAGTCGGATGAAGGGCAGGCCAGGGTGGATAACATCGATGAAATGATAGCCGGTGTCAAGCGCTTTGTGGAGGAAAACGAAAACGCCACTCTGCAGAGCTATCTGGAGAATGTGGCACTGGTAACGGATATTGACCATATGGAAGATCATCCGGACTATGTCATGCTGATGACCCTCCATTCCTCCAAAGGCCTGGAATTCCCCAACGTGTTCATCTCCGGCATGGAAGAGAACGTCTTCCCCAGTTACCGCAGTCTGGAAGACCCGGAGCGTCTTGAGGAAGAACGCAGGCTCTGCTATGTGGGCATTACCCGCGCCATGAAGCGTCTCTTCCTGTGCAGGGCGGAATCCCGTGCGTCCTATACGCAGGCGAACTTCAATCCGCCCTCCCGTTTCCTGGATGAGATTCCCAGGCGCCTGGTGGAAGATGCGCTGGCTGTACAGAGGGCCAAGCACTTTGGAAAAGCCACGCCTTCCCAGACCCGCACACCCATGAAGCCGCAGCCCCGCACCGTCAAGCAGCCCGGTGATCCCCTGGGCGTGGGCAAGATCCGGAATCCTCTGGATATCCCGGGTGTCCAGAAGGGCTTTGTACCCAGCGCAGCCAACACGCAGAAGCCTGCTGCCGGCGTGGAATACCATCCCGGCGAGCATGTCCAGCACAGAAAGTTCGGTGTCGGCGAAGTCAAGGAAGTGGTGGGATCCGGCCCGGATGCCCGTATCCGCATTGAATTTACAGCCTACGGCATGCGGGAGTTTTCCCTTTCCCTGGCTCCCATTGCAAAACTGGAGGATTGAGCAGGTATGGAGAATACCCGGATGCGTGAGCTTGTGGACAGGCTCAATGAGACTGCAAAAGCATATTATGCGGGCGAACCGGTCATATCCGACATGCAGTGGGATGACATGTACGCTGAGCTTCAGCGCCTTGAACAGGAGACCGGGACCGTCCTGCATGATTCTCCCACGCACCGTGTCGGAACAGAAAGACTGGATACCTTTCCAAAGCACCGGCATCTTTCACAGCTCTGGTCCATGGACAAGGTACAGTCTCTGGAAGAACTGGAAAAATGGATTGACCGGACGGAAAAACTGGCCGGACACAGCGATCTTTCCTACTTTGTGGAATACAAGTTTGACGGTCTGACACTGAACCTGACCTATGAAGGCGGCCGTCTGGTACAGGCTGCCACGCGGGGGGACGGGTCTGAAGGGGAAGCCATTCTTCCTCAGGCCCGGACCATTCGCAGCATTCCGCTGACCATTCCCTATAAGGGACTGATGGAGGTTCAGGGTGAGTGCATCATGCGCCTGTCCGTTCTGGATGCCTACAACAAAACAGCCAAAACACCCCTGAAAAACGCCAGGAATGCCGCAGCAGGCGCTCTGCGCAATCTGGATCCCCAGGTTACAGCCCAGCGCCATCTGGATGCATTCTTTTACCAGATCGGAACCCTGGAGAATCCTCCGTATGACTCCCAGCCGGGTATGCTGGATTTCATCCGTGCGCAGGGCCTTCCCGTGAGTCCGTATCTGGGCAGGCCCAGGGGCCGGCATGAGATCGAACAATGCATTGAGGAGATCCGGGAAAGCCGCTCTTCCCTGGACTGGCTGATTGACGGTGTGGTCATCAAGGTGGGCGATTTCGGTCTGCGGCAGGAGATGGGATATACAGAAAAATTCCCCAGGTGGGCTGTGGCATACAAGTTTGAAGCAGAAGAGGCTGTAACCGTTCTGCGTAATGTCACCTGGGAACTGGGGCGCACCGGAAAGCTGACGCCCCTGGCCCATCTGGATCCTGTGAACTTTTATGGCGTGACCGTCAGAAAGGCAACCCTCAACAATTACGGCGACATTCAGAGAAAGCAGGTTGCCGTTGGTGCAAAAGTATGGATCCGCCGTTCCAATGACGTCATTCCCGAAATCATGGGCAGGGTAGGAGAGAAGGAAGAAGGGGAGACTGAAATCCTTCCGCCTTCCGTCTGTCCTGCCTGCGGCGGGGAACTGATTCAGAGAGGTGCACACCTTTTCTGCATGAACCGGAAAACCTGCAGGCCGCAGGCGGTGGCGAGGCTGGCACACTTTGCCAGCCGGGATGCCATGGATATCGACGGTTTCTCGGAAAAAACCGCCGAACAGCTCTATGATGCCATCTCCCTGAGAGACCCTGCCGACCTGTATGCACTCAGGGTGGAGGACCTTATGCCTCTGGAAGGCTTTCAGATCAAAAAAGCAGAAGGTCTGATCCGTTCCATTGAAAAGAGCAGGAACTGTACCCTGGACGCCCTTCTGTATGCCATAGGCATTCCCAACATCGGACGGAAAACGGCAAGGGACCTTGCCGTCACCTTCGGCACGCTGGAAAAAGTGGAGCATGCCACGCTGGAAGAACTTACCTCCATTCCGGATGTGGGAGAGATTGTCGCTTCCTCGGTAGTGGAATTCTTCTCTTTTGATGAAAACCTGAGCATGATTGGGCGCCTTCTGGATGCAGGTGTCACACCCCAGTCCCTGGTATCTGCAGAGGACGGGCCCTTTACAGGCAAAACCATTGTGGTTACAGGAACACTTCCCACCCTCTCCAGGAAAGCAGCGGAAGACCTGATTGCTGCCTGCGGCGGCAAAGCTGCAGGTTCTGTCAGCAGGAAAACAAGTTTTGTCGTGGCCGGTGAGGCTGCCGGCAGCAAGCTGACCAAAGCACAGGAGCTGGGGATCGAAGTCATAGATGAAGCCGAGCTGCTCCGGCGTGCAGGAAAGGAAGTCTGACCATGGACCGCACCTGGATTGAAGTGGATCTGACAGCCCTTGAAGCAAATTACCGGCAGGTTCTGGCACTGACGGATGCAAAGGTTACCTGTGTTCTCAAAGCCAATGCCTATGGACACGGCCTTGTCCCTGTTGCCCGTCTTCTGGCGGATGCGGGCTGCCGCAGTTTCGCCGTCAGCTGCTTCAGGGAGGCTGAAGTATTCTTCCGCTCCGGTATCCCCGGAACCGTCCTGGTTATGGGAACCACGGAGGCGGACCAGCTGCTGCGCGGGTTCCCGGAAGGCAGACTCCGTCTGACGGCTGCTGATTTCCCGGATCTGGAGAACCTGGAGAAAGCCGGAAAAGCCATGTCCAGGGTCCTCTGGATTCATCTTAAAATCGATACCGGTTTCCACCGTCTCGGTTTTTCACCGGATGAAGAGACCGCAAGACAGATTGCTGTCACCCTGAAAGCCTGTCCGCATCTTCGGGTATCCGGTGTCTATTCCCATCTCAGTCTGATTACTGGAGAGCTGGATGAAGCCCAGCATACACGCCTTCAGCAGGCTGCCGGTTATCTGAAAAACGCCGGTGTGGACTTCAATGAAATGCACCTGTGCGATTCCATTGGACTTGTGCGGTACCCCTCCTGGCATATGGACAGGGTCCGGGTGGGGGCATTCCTCTACGGGGTACGGCCTTCCAGAACCGAACATATGAACCTGACATGTCAGGAGACCCTGATTTTCAGAACAAGGGTTGCCCAGGTACGTACCGTTCCTGCCGGTGACACGGTGGGATACGGGGAGGACCGTCTTGAAAAGGAAACAAGGATTGCCACCCTGTGCGCAGGCTACGGGGACGGCTATCCCCGCAGGCTGTCCCGGGGACGGGGAATGGTTGAAATACGCGGCGTCCTGTGTCCTACCGTGGGGCTTGTCTGCATGGATCAGATGATGGTGGATGTTTCTGCCGTTCCGGACACCACTGCAGGGGATACGGCCACGCTGCTTGGCGGGAAAATATCCTACGGCACCTTCGCTGACTGGGCAGATACAAACCGCAATGAAATCCTTGCCGCCCTTTCTGACCGTCCCGTCCGGCGCTATCTGCGAGACGGACAGGAAGTCGGCCATCTGGACGTACTGCTGGATGACATGGTCCTTTGGGACTGAATGCATTTCCGGAGGGAGAAGAGATGATCAGACCCAGACCCATCGGACCGGGAGACACCCTTCGCATGATCGGTGTATCCGGCTGTCTGCATGAGGACACGCCGGAAGGTGTACGGGATGCCGCCGAAGCGTGCCGGGCACGTTTTGAAGCACTGGGATTCCGTGTACAGATGGATCTGACCTGTTATAAACAGTACGGCTATCTGTCCGGGGACGATCTGGAAAGGGCACGGGCCCTGACAGAAGCTTTTGCCTCAGATGACGTGGACGGAATCGTCTGCCTCAGGGGCGGCTGGGGCGTTAACCGGATGCTTCCCATGGTGGATTTTGAGAAGATCCGGGCACACCCCAAAGCCTTCATCGGGTTTTCCGATATCACCAGCCTGCACCTGGCCCTTCACCGTCATGCAGACCTGTGTACCTTTCACGGTCCCATGGGCACAGGGCTGGACAGTTCCGCCGCTGATTCCCTGCTGCATGCCCTGGCAGGACACCCGGACAGTCCTTTCCAGGAGGAGCCTTTTACCGTGCTGCGCCCCGGAAGATGCGAGGGGGAAATCGCAGGCGGCAACCTGACCCTGCTGAACGCTGCTCTGGGCACGCCCTATGACTTTGATTTCCGGGGCCGCATTCTCATGATCGAAGAAGTCCATGAAATGGTTTACCGTGTGGACCGGTGTCTGTGCCAGCTTCTGCTGGCAGGCAAACTGGATGGTATTGCCGGTCTTGCCTTCGGGAGTTTTTCAGGATGCGACAACGAATATCCCTCTTCCGGCTTTGGGCTTCTAGAGATCCTGAATCATTATGCCGGTTTTGTCTCCGGACCTGTCATCGCTTCCCTCAGTTTCGGGCATATCCGCCGCAATCTCACCCTGCCCATGGGACAGCGCTACTGCCTGGATACGTACGCCGGCCTGTTTGCTCCCGCAACCTCATCTGAAAGGACTGTAACCTTATGCTGAGCAGACTGCAACTGCTTTTCCGGGATCCTCTCGGATTCCTCCAGTATCTGCTGCTTTATGCGGTGGTCATTCTCCCATCCCTGATTCTGCACGAATGTGCCCACGGTTATGTGGCGCTCAGATGCGGTGATCCCACCGCCAAGTATATGGGGAGGCTTTCCCTGGACCCGCGTAAACATCTGGATCCCATGGGTACCGTTTTCATGGTTCTCTTCGGCTTTGGCTGGGCCAAACCGGTCCCTGTGAATCCAAGGAACTACAGGAACCCGAGGCGGGATGATATCCTGGTATCCCTGGCCGGCATTGCCATGAACCTGATTCTGTTCCTGCTCTCTACCTTCCTCTATGTTCTGATCATCCGTCAGGCAGGTTACAGCATGTCAGCGGTGCAGAGCGCTCTGGTGGATTTCTTCTATCTCCTTGCGTCCGTCAACATCTCCCTGGCCATCTTTAACCTGCTGCCCATTCCGCCCCTGGACGGATACCATGTTTTCAATGACATTGTGCTCCGCGGACGGCTGCAGCTGGATTACCAGACCTTCCGGATTGCCCAGATCGTGCTGATGGTGCTGTGCTTTACCGGGGCCCTGTCGGGCATCCTTTCCAGTGCCAACTCGGCCGTGACCGGATTTTTCCAGAACCTGTTCTGGAACATCTTACCCTGATGGCCATGAACTTTCAGACCAGGAATTTCGACGGCCCGCTGGAGCTTCTCCTTCAGCTGATTTCCAAGGCCAAGATTGAAATCCGTGATATTTTCATAAGCGATATCACGGAGCAGTACATCGCCGCTATTCACGAAAACGGTTTTCTGGATATGAACGATGCTGCAGAATTCCTTGTCATGGCTGCCACGCTTCTGGAAATCAAGAGCCGTGCCATGCTCCCCAAACCGCCGCCGCTTGATGAGGGCGAAGAGGATCCGGAGGAAGCACTGATCCGCCGTCTTGAGGAGTATAAAGCTTTCCGGGAAACCGCCGGTGCCATGAAAGAATTTGAAGCTGCGGCTTCCCGGCTCTTTACCCGTCTGCCGGATGAATTCCCGCTTCCGCCCCAGGAGACCGAACTGGTCGGTCTGAGCATGGAAGGGCTCATGGAAGCTCTTGCCCGGGTACTGGCCAGGAAACCGGAGATTGCCGAGGAGCCCCAGGTCAATCACTATGCGCCCCGGGACATATACCGGGACGAACACAATGTCGAGGAATGCATGCTGGTGATGCTCAAGACCCTTAAGGAAAAGCAGAGCATGCGTTTTGAAGAAGCCTTCAGTGAGGCACCAACCAAGGAAGAAGTCGTAACTTTTTTTATGGCTCTTCTGGAACTGCTGCGTCTGGGAAAAATGTATGCCGAACAGACATATCCTGACGGTGAAATCATTCTCCGTCATGGCAGGCGCCCCGAACAGGAGGACGAGTAATGGAAGAACCTCAGACACCACCGGAAGCCGGGGAGGCTGTTGAAGCCGGCAACCTCAAAGGGCGGATCGAGGCAGTGCTTTTTGTGGCCGGTGAGCCAGTTCTATTCTCGGATCTGGCCCGGGCACTGAGAACGGACAACCGTTCACTCAAACAGGCCATACGGGAACTGCAGGATGAGTATTCCTTCGGGCAGCGGGGTTTTGACCTGCGTGTCTTCGGCAGTCATGTTCAGCTGACTTCCCGGGCACTGTACAGTGCCGATGTGGTCCATCTTCTGCAGCCGGTGCAGATGCAGACACTGTCCCAGGCCGCCATGGAAACACTGGCTGTCATTGCTTACAGACAGCCTGTTACGAAAGCAGAGATTGAACAGATTCGCGGTGTGCGCTGTGATTACTCTGTCCAGTCTCTCACCGCCAAGGGCATGATCTGCGAGCTTGGCCGCAAGGAAACCCTGGGGCGTCCGATTCTGTACGGAACCACGGACACGTTTCTGAAACACTTTGGACTGTCGTCCATCTCAGATCTTCCGCCGCTGCCGGCACCTGCCCGGCAGGAGGATGAAGAAAAGAAAGTTTTTACCGCCTGATTTTTTCTTGCCAAGACGATATATCAAGATTATAATGTATCCAATGGACATGACGAACATACTGAAGCTTACTACAGGGAGGAGCTGAATACATGCTGACGATCCAAGCCTTACGTGACTGGGGCGCAGACGTGGATGATGGAATCAAAAGGTGCGTTGGCCAGGAAGCATTTTATCTGCGAATGGTTGGCAAAATCAAAAACGATGCTCAACGCATGCCGGCACTGAAGGATGCCATCGCCCGGAAAGACTACAAGGAAGGTTTTATACATGCCCACACCCTGAAGGGTGCGCTGGCAAACCTTGCTCTGACGCCTGCGCTGAAACCAATCGGTGAGATCTCCGACCTGCTGAAGAATCAGGTCGAAACAGATTACGGTCCACTGCTTGAGGAAGCAGAAAAGCAGATGGACAGCCTGATGATGATTATCGGATGAGGAGGTACGACCAGTGAAACGTAATTATCTGGCCATGGTCATCTTCATCAGTACCCTGCTTGTAATACTTCTGGCTGTCACTTCTGCTCCTGCTGATGCCAAATGGCCTGCAGAACCCGGAAAGAGCCTTAAGCGTGACGGGAACCTGCGGGTGGATGTGGCCAATATCAGTGAAGGGTATTTTTACGCAAGTCTGCAGTCAAAAAGCAAGCACAGAATGAAGATGCGTGTTGCCAAAGGGGACACAACCCTTTCCTATGACATCAAGAATGATGGGTCATATGAGCTTTTCCCGCTTCAGCTGGGGAATGGGAAATATACCATCACACTCTATGAGAATGTTTCCGGAAAGAAATATTCCAGTGCCGGAAAGATTACCCTCAATGTCAATCTGAGTTCACCGGATATCTGTTTTTATTACCCCAATCAGTATGTGAACTACACCAAGAGCAGCGACCCTGTCAAAACTGCAGCAAAGCTCTGTGATGGAAAGTCCAGGAAGGACGCTTACAAGGCAATCACCAATTACATGAGCAAAAACTTTGTCTATGACTTTCTGAAGGCAGTCAACATCAAGGCAGGCATGCTGCCTGACATTGATGACAGCTTTTCAAAGAAGATGGGCGTCTGCCAGGACCTCTCAGCCATCTGCATCTGCATGATGCGCACCCAGGGTATCCCTGCCAAACTGATGATTGGCTATGCTGACAAGAACTACCACGCATGGGTGGAAGCCGAATTCGACGGAAAATCCTACTTCTTTGATCCCACCGTGGCAGTCAATGGCGTCAGCAAGGTCAAGGAATACACACTGGAACGTTATTACTGACTCCGTCTGGATCAGTGTCGTGATAAGTATAATAGGAGGATAGCATTCTATGGCTAAACGTGGACTTACCTCAGCGGAGCTCAGTAACTTCTGCGGACAGGTTGCCCTGATTCTTGAGGCTGGCCTGCCTCTCTATGACGGCATGGAAACGCTGGCCGGTTCCAGCCAGGCTTCTGACAGCGCTGACCTCTTTCAGAGCGCTTCAAAGGGTGTCAATGAAACAGGCAGTCTGTACGATGCCCTGAAACTGGATGACAGATGGCCCAAGTACCTGGTGGAAATGGTTGGGATCGGTGAACGCTCCGGCCATCTCGAGCGGGTTATGCGGGGTCTGGAAAAGTACTATGAACGCGAGGACCGGATCCGCACATCTGTTTCCTCTGCCATCTCTTACCCCCTCGTGCTGGGCGCAATGCTTGTGGTGATTGTCTTTATTCTGCTCTGGCGCGTGCTCCCTGTGTTCCGCCGCGTCCTGAATTCCATGGGTGTCGGCATGTCCGACTCCGGCGCCCGGATGATGCAGATCGGCACCGTGGTCGGCTGGATTGTTCTGATCCTGGTTCTTCTTCTGGTGGCCGTTGCAGTGGCCGGCGTCATTCTGCTCCGTACAAAGCACAGGCAGAAGGTGCTGGATCTTATCCAGAAGATTCCCGCCATCCGCAAGCTCTCCAAGGAACTGACTGCCAGCCGTGTGGCTTCCGTGCTTTCCATGATGCTCTCCAGCGGTTTCCCCATGGAAGAAGCACTGGAAATGACTGCCGGCGTGCTGGATGATCAGGCGGCTGCCGACAGCGTCCGCGGAATCAAGAAGACCCTGGATGAGGGCGGCGCATTTGCAGACGCCATCTCTGAAACCCATATCTTCACTGACCTTCATTCGCGCATGATCCGCATGGGTATCGCCACCGGCCGTGAGGACCAGGTTCTGGCCAATCTCTCCGAGATCTATGAGGACTCCGTGGAAAGCGACATCACCATGCTGGTTTCCATCATCGAGCCTTCTCTTGTTGCTCTGCTTGCCATCGTCATCGGTGCTGTTCTGCTCTCCGTCATGATGCCCATGGCCGGTATTCTTGCAAGTCTGTGATACTGCGCCGTAAAACAGCTTTGTGACAAAAGAAAGGAGCGCGGGAATGAGCAAACGGGATATTATCAAGCTTGCTGTCATTGCACTCGTACTTCTGCTCTGTGTTCAGCTCTTTGGGCGTATTGACCAGACTCAGGAGAACGAGGAATCTCAGCTGGTTCGCAATGCCATTAAGGACGCGGTGCTCACCTGCTATGCTGTTGAAGGTGCGTACCCGGATGACCTTGAATACCTGCGGGAACATTACCAGCTGGCTTATGATGAAGATCGTTATTTTGTCACCTATGAATCATTCGCTTCCAACCATCTTCCGGATATCTGGGTGACTGAGAGAGGGGCGAAGATGCAGTGAAAAAGCAGGTACAGCATACAATTTCCGGCGTCTTTGTCTTTCTGCTGCTGGGCATCTTTGCCGTCTTTGGCACTGTGATGGTGCTGCTGGGTGCCAAAGTGTACCGCAGCATTTCCGAAGTCAGCGGCTTTCACAACCAGAGCCGCATCACATCCTCCTATCTGCGCAGCATGGTCAGGGCAGATGATGAAACTGACACGCTGTTCATTGAAGAACTGAACGGCACATCCGTCATCACCATGCGCAACGTCTGGGACGATGAAGCCTATGTAACAAAGATTTATGTCTATGACGGCATGCTCCGGGAATGGTTCGCTTCGGAAGAACTTCCTTTCGAACCGGAAAACGGAGAGGAAATCTGTGCTGCAGAGGACCTGCAGGCTGAACTTGAGCCGCACATGCTGAACATCCGGATCATGACCGGCGGCGTCTGGCGCAATGTCAACATTGCCCTGCGTGCAGGCGGGGAGGTGGCGGAATGAAGCGTCGAAGCAATGCACTGCTTGTGGAACTGATGATTGTCATCATGTTCTTCATGCTGGCCTCCACTTTCCTTATGGAAGTATTCGCCAAATCCCATGAGCTTTCCGAAAAGGCTGAAGCCATTGCAGAGGCTGTGATGGATGTGCAGAATGTTGCCGACAGCCTGTATGTTGCCGGTGATCCTGAAGATGTGCTGCTTTCCATGGGATTTGAAAAGACGCAGGACGGTTATCTTCTTGTAAAGGAAGACTATGAAATGCGGGTAACCGACAAAAGTGAGGATGTCAGCACCGGAACCATGTATTACCGGGAAGTTCAGGCGCTGCGCAACAGTGAAGCACTGATCACCCTCCCTGTGACCCGTTTTGAGGAGGCGACTGATCCGTGAAAAAGAAGAGCAGTATCAGCCTGGGACCAGGCGCGTCATCCCTGATTCTGATTTTTATCGTCCTGTCCATGATGCTTCTTGGCATGCTCTCCCTCATGATGGGCCGCAATGACCTGAAGCTCTCCGAAAGGTCTGCAGAGGTCATTCAGGCTGTCTATAAGCTCAATGCGGAAGCGGAACAGATCCGTTCTGAAATCGACAACATACTGGTAACATGCAGAAAGGATGCCACTGACAATGAGGCATATCTGACCGGTGTGGAAGAAGCCCTGAGCGGAACGGATTATGAATGGGAAGACGGTGTCGTATCCTTCTATGTCTCTGACGATTACAGAGAAATTGACTGCGCCCTCAAGGTACTTCCGCTGGAAAGTCCTGAGCGTGAAACCTGGGTGCGCTATGATCTCATGGCAAAAACGGAGGATTTATGGAACTGATTGAACTGCTTCGGAAAGCCGTTGAACTCAATGGTTCAGATATCTTTCTGATCCCCGGTGCCGGAGTGACGGTCAAGGTAAATGCCTCCATGGTGAACATTTCCGAAACACGTCTTATGCCTTCTGACACGGAAGAGCTGGTCAAGAACATGTATGCCCTGGCACAGAGGGATTACACCCATCTGCGCGAGGATGGAGACGATGACTTTTCCTTCGCCATCGCGGATGTGAGCCGTTTCCGTGTCAATGCCTACCTGCAGCGCGGTACGGTAGCAGCCATCTGCCGTGTTGTGAACTTCGCCCTTCCGGATCCTGAATCCATGCATATACCGCCCATTGTGCTGGGACTTGCTCAGCAGCGCAGCGGCATGATTCTTGTCACAGGTCCTGCCGGCAGCGGCAAATCCACCACGCTGGCCTGTCTCATCGATCAGATCAATGAGACAAGGCACGCCCATATCGTCACCATTGAGGATCCCATCGAATACCTGCACCGGCACAAAAAGAGTCTGGTCAGCCAGAGGGAAGTTCCCAATGATGCGGCAACCTTCTCCCGGGCACTCCGCGCAGCCCTGCGTGAAGCGCCGGACGTCATCCTGCTTGGCGAGATGCGTGACCTGGAAACCATCCGCACGGCTATAACAGCTGCCGAGACGGGCCACCTGCTGCTCTCCACGCTGCACACCATAGGCGCGGCAAAGACGGTGGACCGTATCATCGACACCTTTGATGCCGATCAGCAGACACAGATCCGTGTTCAGCTGTCCATGGTCCTCAAGGCCGTGGTATCCCAGCGTCTGATCCCCACACTGGACGGCAAGCGTATCGCTGTTTTCGAAGTCATGACCGTCAATCCGGCCATTCAGAACATGATCCGCGACGGGCGTACCCACCAGATCGACAACGTGATCTTCGGCGGTTCTGACAAGAACATGCTGTCCATGGATGCCGAACTCATGCGGCTTTACAAAGAAAAGCTGATCAGCCGCGAAACGGCCCTGATTTACGCGACAAACCCCGAAACACTCTCCAAACGCATTTGATGTTTCCCTTTCGTTCCCTGTGCACACAGGATCCAGCCGGGTCCTGTGTGCATCTTGTCATATCAAAAAATAAAACTTAGGTGCACGCATGGAACACACACAAAACAAGCCCCTTCCATGGTTTGGCATTCCCAGGATTCTGAAGTATGCCAAACCTTATCGCAGGCCTATTGTTATCATGGTTCTGCTCGGCATCGTATCAAGTCTGATCGATTCGATCTATCCGCTCTTCAACCGCCATATTCTCAATCATAACCTGGCGCTTCATACGGATGATACGCTGCTGATCATTGCTGTCGGTTATTTTCTTGTTCTGGCCTTCCAGGTATGGGACAATTACTATTCCGCTTTTCTGTGCTCCAAAATGGAACTGTACGTCAACCGTGATCTGCGCAACTCCGCTTTCCAGCACCTGCAGACGCTCACCTTTGACTATTTCAACCGCAACTCCGTAGGCTATATACACGCCCGGGTCATGAGTGACTCCGGACGTATCGGTCAGCTCTTTTCCTGGCATCTCATGGATTTTGTATGGAGCGGCAGCTATGTGCTGTGCGTTGTCGTTGTCATGCTGGTCACCAACATCCGACTGGCCCTGCTGGTCCTGATGCTGGTACCTGTCGCAGTTGTGCTGGTTACCTTCTTCCGCCGGAAGCTCATGGAACAGAACCGGATTGTCCGAGAACTCAATTCCACCATATCCGGGGATTTCAACGAGGGCATCAGCGGGATCCGTGCCATCAAGACACTGGTCATTGAAGACAGAATGCAGCATGACTTTGAAAAAGATACAGAGAACATGCGCATGAGCTCTGTCCGGGCCGGGAAAACATCCACCCTCATCGGCACGAGCATATCCTTTCTCTCTTCTCTGGCCCTTTCCCTGGTGCTCTGGCAGGGCGGTATTCTGACCATGGAAAAAGCCATGGAACTGGGCACACTCTCCATCTTCATGTCCTATGCCATAGGTCTGATGGAACCGCTTCAGAACTGCATCAACTGCCTTACGGCCCTGACCACCATTCAGGTCAACATTGAGCGCTTCACCCGCCTGATGGATACCCAGAGCTCCGTGATGGACACGCCGGAGGTCATCGAAAAATACGGCGACACCTTCCATCCGAAGCGTGAAAACTGGGAGGACCTGAAGGGGGATATCACCTTTGAGGACGTCACCTTTCAGTACCCTGACGGCGACGAGCCGGTTCTGGAGCACTTTTCCATGCATGTCCCCGAAGGGAATTCCGTGGCCATCGTGGGAGAAACCGGGGCAGGGAAGTCGACACTGGTCAATCTGGTCTGCCGCTTCTATGAACCCACTGAGGGCCGTGTCCTGATTGACGGAAGGGATGCCCGGGAACGTTCCCAGCTCTGGCTTCACAGCCATATCGGCTATGTACTGCAGACACCGCATCTGTTTACCGGAACAGTCCGTGAAAACCTGCGTTACGGAAAACCGGATGCAACGGATGATGAAATCTGGAATGCACTGCGGCTTGTCTCAGCAGACGGGATTGTCAATTCAATGGAAAAAGGACTGGACAGCAGCGTCGGTGAAGGCGGCGGCATGCTTTCCACAGGTGAAAGACAGCTTTTGTCCTTTGCCCGGGCAATCCTTGCAGATCCCCGCATTCTTGTTCTGGATGAGGCCACCAGTTCCGTGGACACGGTCACTGAAAAGGCTATCCAGACTGCCATCAAAAAGGTGACAAACGGCCGCACCAGTTTTATGATCGCCCACCGGCTTTCCACCATCGTGGACGCAGACACCATCATCGCCGTCCGGGATGGGAAAATCGTGGAATCCGGAAGCCATGCCGAACTCATGCAGAAGCACGGTTATTACTGGGAGCTTTTTACCCGCCAGTTCGTGGACGTATCCGTGGACCTGGCCATGCAGAACAACCAGCTTGAGGAAGTATGAACAGACAATCAACACCAACTGAACCCTATGCCCGCAGATCCTCCGTTCTGCTCAGGCTGGTAAGGGGTTCCAAGCACTTTTTTATCGGTGGGATCCTGCTGGCATGGCTGACCTCCGTGCTGGACCTGATCAATCCGAAGATTATCTCTTTTACTGTGGACTCCGTCATAGGGACAAAGGATGCAGAGCTGAGCGGCATTTCGGCCTGGCTTCTTGGTATGGCCGGCGGCATTGACGCACTCCGGTCCAACATTCTCTATATGGCGGTACTGGTGGTGGTGCTGGCTGCCGCTGCCGGCATGCTGCGCTATTCTTTCCGGGTACTCAACATCATGGGCCAGGAAGTCATGCTCAAGAACACCAGGGACCTGCTCTACCGGCATATCATGTCCCTGCCACTTTCCTGGCATATCCAGAACCATACCGGTGACATCATCCAGCGCTGCACCAGCGATGTCGATGTCATCCGCTCCTTCCTGGCAGACCACCTGACCACACTGATCCGGATGGTGGTATCCATTGCCCTGTCCCTGGTCTTTATGTTTTCAATCTCGCCGGCCCTCACCGGCATTGTTATGATCTTCGTACCGCTGATCATTGTCTTCTCCACAGTCTTCCATCAGAAGATTGAAAAGAGTTTCAACCGGGTGGATGAGATGGAAGGTCACCTGTCTGCCATCGCCCAGGAAAACCTCACAGGGGTACGTGTGGTGCGCGCCTTTGGCCGGGAAGCCTTTGAACGCAACCGTTTTGTATCATCCAACGAAGAATATACCGGCCTGTGGAGACATCTGATGAAGCTTCTCTCCCTGTTCTGGGCCACCGGTGACGCCCTGGCAGGCATGCAGACGCTCCTTGTGCTGATCATCGGTGCCCAGCTGTGTCTGGACTCCGCCATCAGTGTGGGGGATTACATCGCTTTCCTTTCTTACTGCGGCATGCTTGCCGGTCCCGTACGCATGCTGGGCCGTGTCATCTCCGGCATGAGCCAGGCAGGTGTATCCATTGACAGAATCCGTTATATTCTCAATGCGCAGCCGGAAAGCAGGCTTGAAGCAGAGAAGCCGGATATGAACGGGGATATTGTATTCGATCACGTCTCCTTTACCTATGATGACAAGGGAGAAGATGTGCTTAAGGATGTCTCCTTCACCATCCCTGCGGGTAAAACCACCGGTATCCTCGGCGGTACGGGCAGCGGCAAGAGTACTCTCATGTACCTGATCTGCCGGCTGTACGATCTGCCGGAGGGCAGCGGTCATATTCGCATCGGAGGAACCGACCTGAAGGACATGGACCGGTCCTGGGTCAGGGAACACGTGGGCATTGTCCTGCAGGAACCCTATCTGTTTTCCAGGACCCTGGGAGAAAACATTGCCATTTCCCGGCCTGAAGCCGATGCGGACCAGATCCGCCAGGTTTCTTCCATAGCTGCCCTTGACGAAACCATCGATAAATTCACCAAAGGATATGATACCTTCGTAGGTGAGAGGGGCGTTACCCTTTCAGGCGGACAGAAACAGCGAGCGGCCATTGCCCAGACCCTTCTCAGGCATACGCCCATCACCATTCTGGACGACTCCCTTTCGGCGGTGGACTCAGAAACGGACCTGAAAATCCGCCAGAAACTCAATCAGCTTGAAAGCAGTACCCGTATTCTCATTTCCCACCGGATCACAAGCCTGATGCACGCGGATCTGATTCTTGTGCTGGATCACGGGAAGATCGCTGAGTCCGGGACGCATGATGAACTGTATGCCCGCAAGGGTATGTACTGGAAGATCTGTGAAATGCAGATGGAAGGGGCAAAGTAACATCCCGGTGTACGGCAGGTGCTCTGCAGACGATGCAGAAAGCGCCTTCCCAGCATATACAGCATGTTTCAGGAACCAGTGCTTTCAGAAGGCTGCGGAAAACCACAGCCTTTTCAAGTGTTTTTCTGCCATCAGGAGCCCGTATAAGGGACGGGCAGGAGGGACTAAAGACCGCATCAGGGCTCTGTCTTACGGAAAATTCGTTCTTGTCAAGGATTCTAGAATCCTGTATACTCATACGTGGTTTTTTATGCCTGTCTGTATGCGGGCAGAAAAGCCGGAATACATTGCAAGATATCAACGTGCAGGTATAAGATTATACATTAAGGAGGCTGTGCAGGTATGGAATGCAAAATCAAGAATGATATCGGAACCATATTTATTACGGAAGATGTCATGCTCAAGGTTGCCGGCTATGCCGCACTCGAATGTTACGGAATCGTTGCCATGTGCTCAAAGCGGGCCACGGACGGTCTCGTGGAATGGCTCGGAAAGGAAAATCTGAGTCGCGGCGTGCAATTGCGCAATGTTGGCGATGACCTGGATGTTGACCTGTTTGTGATTGTTGAATACGGTGTTACCATCGCTGAAGTCTGCAAGACATTGGTGGATACGGTAAGATACAAACTGGAGAGCATGACGGGGATCAATGTCCGGAAAGTCAATATCAATGTAGAAGGGGTCCGGGTTTGACCATGTCCATGTCCCATAAGAATGGAGTGACAACTTTTGAGTCAATATAAAGTCATCGACGGATTATTGCTTCGGGACATGGCCATGGCCGGCAGCGCCCTTCTGGAAAAGAACCGGGAAGCCGTAGACGCACTGAACGTGTTTCCGGTACCAGACGGCGATACTGGTACAAACATGTCCCTTACCATGCAAAGCGCCATCCGGGAAATCAACAGCAAGGAATATCTCCGTCTGGATGAGGCAGCCAACGCACTGGCAAAAGGCGCCCTGAAGGGTGCCCGCGGCAATTCAGGTGTTATAACTTCCCAGCTTCTGCGCGGCTTTTCCAAGGCCGTCAGCGGACTGGACAAGATCACACCCGCACAGTATGCCGCTGCCATGAAAGCCGGTGCTGACCTGGCATACAAGGCCGTCATGAAGCCCAAGGAAGGCACCATCCTGACAGTGGCACGTGTCACTGCCGAAGAAGCACTGCTCCAGGCAGAACGGGATCCGGAAGACTTCGGCGCACTTTTCAGTGCCATTCTGGCAAGCGGTCAGGATATCCTGGCCAAAACACCGGACATGCTGCCCGTCCTTAAACAGGCCAACGTTGTGGACTCTGGCGGAAGCGGACTTATGTATATCTATACCGGATATGCTGCCGTCATCGAAGGCAAGACCGTGGAAGAAATTCTCGCTGAACTTTCAGCCGCCGAAGATGAGGAAGCGGAAGATCTGGATGATCTGACCCATCTGTACTGCACCCGCTTCTCCATTGTCAACATCGGTGAAGACTGTGAAGAAAGCGACCTGGACTCCCTGCGCCGCCGTCTCAGCCGTATTGGCAGTCACGTCCGGGTCAAGGGCGACCTGACACGGGTCGATGTTCATGTGGATACCAACCAGCCCGGCACCGCTATTGAAGACGGACTGGAACTGGGTGAGCTCATCGAGATTTCTGTGGAAAACAAAAACGAGCTCCGCAGACAGAGAGATGGGGAACCGGTGGAAGCCGAAAAGGTGGAAAGCCACACCGAGCCTCAGAAGGATTACGGTATGGTGGCGGTATCCCTGGGAGACGGTTTCTCCCAGATCTTCCATGACCTGGCTGTGGATGTGGTGGTGGAAGGCGGTCAGACCATGAACCCCTCCATCGAGGACATCCTGAGCGCAATCTATGCCTGCAATGCCAGAACCGTCTTTGTTTTCCCCAATAACGGAAACGTGGTCATGGCCGCACAGCAGGCTGCTGATCTGGCAGAAAACGTCAAGGTCCATGTCATTCCCACCAAGAACGTCGCCATGGGTATCGCTGCTGCAGTGGCTTTCCAGCCGGATGTGGATGATGAGACAAACGCGGAGCGTATGAAGGAAGCTTCCGAACACGTCAAAACCGGCACTGTGACCTATGCCATCCGCGACAGCGAATACAATGACATTCACATCAAGCAGGGTGACATCATCGGACTGCATAACGGCAAGATTGAATATTCCGGAAACAATGTTCATGATGTGGCCATGAAGATGATGGAAGCTGTTGTGGACGAAGAATCTGAACTGATTACCGTCTACTACGGATCTGAGACATCCGAAGCGGATGCACAGAAGCTGGCTTCTGACCTGGGTGAGGCATATCCCAACTGCGATGTGGAATGTCACAGCGGCGGTCAGCCCCTCTACTATTACCTGATTTCCGTGGAGTAAAAATCAAATGGAGCTATCATCCATACGGGGGCTGGGTGACGCAAGGCTTGCTTCTTTACGCGCAGTGGGGATTACCTCATTGCGCGATCTTTTGATGTATCTGCCAGTCACCTATGAAGACCGTTCAAAGCTTACAGATATCCGGGATGTCTGCGTGGGGACCTTTGCCGTCCACGGTAAAATTGCTGATACACCGGGGTTTGGTGCATATCAGGGACTTGTACGCGTCACCGCCCGTCTTGTGGACGGAGACAGCCGCCTCTCCGTGATCTGGTACAATCAGCCCTATATGTTAAAGCAGATGACAGCGGGAAGAGAAGTCACCCTGTATGGCCATGTCGTAGAAAAACAGGGAAGGCTTGTGCTTCAGAATCCTCAGGTTCTGACGGAACTGAGCATCCACAGCGTGTACAGGGAGATTAAGGGAATCCCCGGGAAAACCCTGCACAAAATCATAGAAAGCTGCTTTCCCTGCCTGCCGGAAGTCTGCCCGGAAACCCTTCCGGCGCGGATTCTGCGGGAACATGATCTGATGGGGCTCTGTGAAGCGATCCGTCAGAGCCACCAGCCTGCGGATATGGAAACACTGGCCCGGGCACGCCGGCGCATGGCATTTGAAAAAATGCTGATGTATCAGGCTGCCATAGGGCTGATGAAGGACCGGCGAACCGCAGGGCCGGTCATAAACGTGGCACCCGAGTCCCCGCATGCCTTCTGGGACCGTATGTCTTTCCCGCCAACCGGCGCGCAGCGCCGTGTCCTGACAGAAATCGCAGAAGACTTGAAGGGGCCGTACGCCATGTCACGCCTTGTGCAGGGCGATGTGGGATGCGGAAAAACAGCCATTGCCTTTGGTGCCATGACACTGTGCCTGGAAGCAGGCTTTCAGACTGCCCTTATGGCACCCACGGAAATCCTGGCCAGACAGCATTATCAGGCTGCTCAGTCCATACTTGGGCCAAAGTACAACGTCGGTCTTCTGGTGGGCTCCCTGAAGGCATCTGAAAAGAAAAAGGCCCATCAGGCACTGGAGGACGGTTCCTGGGATGTGGTCATTGGGACACATGCCCTGATTTCGGAAAACGTCAGCTACAGAAACCTGGGGCTTGTCATCACCGATGAACAGCACCGCTTCGGGGTCAGTCAGCGCACCAGCCTGCAGAACAAGGGGGATACCGGCCGGCTTTCCCCCCATGTCCTTGTCATGTCTGCCACGCCCATTCCCAGAAGTCTTGCCCTGATCCTCTATGGGGATCTGGATGTAAGCATTGTGGACGAACTTCCCCCCGGCCGGCTTCCGGTACAGACCCGAATTGTGCCGGAAGGAAAGCGGCACGATATGTACGATTACCTCCGCAGGGAAATTGCCTGCGGCAGACAGGCCTACATCGTCTGTCCTCTGGTGGAGGATTCCGAAGTCATGGAGGATGTGCGGTCCGCTCAGGCCACCTACGAGGAACTGAAGAAGAACGATCTGAAGGACCTGCGTCTTGGTCTGACATACGGAGAACAGAAGGCAGATGAGAAGCAGGCTGTTCTGGACGGTTTTGCCGCCGGGGATATTGATGTGCTGGTTTCCACCACCGTCATCGAGGTGGGGGTCAATGTGCCCAACGCCACCATTATGATCATTGAAAATGCCGAACGCTTCGGCCTGAGCCAGCTTCATCAGCTCAGGGGACGGGTTGGCCGCGGAAGCCAGGCCAGCTGGTGCTTCCTTCTGGCAAAGGAATCCGCCAAGCTGAGAATACTGACCCAGACCAATGACGGATTCCTTGTGGCTCAGAAAGACCTGGAGCTTCGCGGACCCGGTGATCTCATGGGCACCCGCCAGAGCGGCCACGAAATTGCAGGTATCCTCATGGACGGTGATATCAGGCTTCTGGATGAGGCTGTACAGACCATGAAGATCATCCGTTCAGACCCGGACTATGCCGAAGAAAAGAAACAGATCGAAGAGATTGCCCAGCGTCAGTATGCGGAGAAAGTACAGCATGCTGCGATCAACTGAAGCAGCTTTATGGTATGCCAGATATGCGATTAAAAGAGATGTGACAAACTGAAAGGTTGGATGAATGATGGATACCTGCTTTGAAAACCGGGAACTTTCCTGGCTGCGTTTCAACGAACGCGTACTGGAGGAAGCAGAGGACCCGCGGGTTCCCCTGTGTGAGAGGCTGTCCTTTCTTTCCATTTTCCAGTCAAACCTGGACGAATTCTTTATGGTCCGCATAGGTTCCCTGCATGATCAGATGCTTCTGGACGCTGAATCCCGGGACAACAAAACCAATATGACATGCGCCCAGCAGATTGATGCCTGTATGATCCGGATCCGGGAGCTCTGCAAGCGGCGCGACCGGGCATACATTCAGCTGATGGACCGTCTGAAGGAACAGGGGATCACCCTGGTGGACTTCCATTCCATTTCCCGGGATTCTGAAGCCTATCTGGGTTCCATCTTCCGGACCAACTTTCTTCCTCTTCTCTCCACCTTTACCGTCGGCAAAAAACAGTCCTTTCCCTTCCTGAACAACAAAGAGATCTATGCCATTGCCGTACTGAACACCCGGACAGGGAAGGAAAAGGAACGCATTGGCATCGTACCCTGCAACGTATCCACCTTTCCCAGGCTCATTGAGGTACCTGAGAGAACAGGATGCTACATGCTGGCAGAGGAGCTGATCCTGCACTATATGCATGACCTGTTCCCCAATTACAAGGTGGTGGCCAAGTCGCTGGTGCGCATCACCAGGAACGCGGACATTGACGCGGACGCCATCTATGATGAGGACATGAACTACAGGGATCATATGGTGGAGGTCGTCAAGCGCCGCCGCCGTCTGTGCCCTGTCCGTATGGAACTGTCCAGACAGCTGGATGCCAGCATTGTGGAGCGCATGTGCGGACAGCTGCTGCTTGATACGGACCGTGTGTTCGAATACGATACGCCTCTGGATGTTTCGTTCTTCTCGGAAATCCGGGACAATCTCCGTTCCCATGCAGAACTCTTCTATGCACCCCGCCATCCCCAGGATGCACCGGACCTGGACGAACACAAGCCTGTCATGGACCAGATTGAGGATCATGATGTGCTGCTGCATTATCCATATCAGAGCATCCGGCCCT
The DNA here is from genome assembly GCA_946627565.1 of uncultured Clostridia bacterium. Classification (GTDB taxonomy): domain Bacteria; phylum Bacillota; class Clostridia; order Christensenellales; family Aristaeellaceae; genus UBA2943. The sequence goes on along the minus strand of CAMOVR010000001.1, from coordinate 22,496 downwards.
TCCTGCGCATGCTCAATGAAGCTGCCAGGGATCCGTCCGTGACATGCATTCGCATGACGCTGTACCGTCTTGCCCGGGACAGCAAGGTTGTGGAAGCCCTGGTGGAAGCCGCAGAAAACGGCAAACAGGTAGATGTGCTGGTGGAACTCAAAGCCCGGTTCGATGAAGAAAACAACATCGGCTGGAGCCGCCGTCTCGAGCAGGCGGGATGCCATGTCATCTACGGCATTGAGTACCTGAAGGTACATTCCAAGCTGTGCCTCATCACCCGGGAAGATGAAAACGGCACCCACTTTATCACCCAGGTGGGCACCGGCAACTACAATGAGAAAACAAGCCGTCTGTATACAGATCTTTCCCTGATGACAGCCAACCAGGATATCGGAAAGGATGCCTATGCTGTCTTCCAGGCTCTGCTGCGGGGAGAAACCGTGGACCACATGCAGACACTGCTTGTGGCTCCCCACTGCCTGCAGGATAAACTCATCGATATGATCGATGGGGAAATCGCGGTGGCCCAGGCCGGAGGAGAGGGAAGGATCCGCCTGAAGATCAATTCCCTGTCCGATAAGGTGCTCATGGACAAGCTCATTGAAGCCAGCCAGGCCGGTGTCAAAATTGACATGATCATCCGCGGCATCTGCTGCCTCAGGGCCGGTGTTCCGGGGCTTACAGAGAACATTCGCATCATGTCCGTGGTGGGACGTTTCCTGGAACACAGCCGGATTTATGCCTTCGGCACCGGGGAAAGGGCACGTTTCTACATTGCCAGCGCCGACTGGATGACCCGCAACACCGTACGCCGCGTGGAGGTGGCTGCCCCCGTGGAAGTCCCCGCCCTGAAGAAAAAGCTGGAAGAGATCATGGACACCATGTGGACAGATAACGACAGCGCCAGGGATCAGGAAGCGGATGGACGCTACGTGCGCAGAATGCCCGGTACGGACCCGGTCCGGAACTGTCAGACCATTTTCTACGATGAAGCCTACCGGCTTGCTGCTTCATCCAGATAAGCAAAGGGGGACATGTGTATGACATATGATCTCGGACGCTTCCACCGGGCACAGGCTACTGACTATGAAGCAGCCCTTGCCCAGATCCGCTCGGGCAGGAAAACATCCCACTGGATCTGGTACATTTTTCCCCAGGTCAAAGGACTGGGACACAGCTATAATGCAGAGTATTTCGGGCTGGATGGTATGGAGGAAGCCAGAGCATACCTGGAGGATCCGGTGCTGAAGGGAAGGCTGGTGGAAATCAGTACAGCCCTGCTGGAGCTTCCGGATCATGACCCGGTTTCCGTCATGGGCTTTCCGGACGACCTGAAGCTTTGCAGCTGCATGACGCTTTTCCATCATGCAGCACCTGAGGAAGCTGTATTTCAGCAGGTACTGGACCAGTTCTTCCATGGAAAGGAAGACGAGCTGACCCTGCGTATCCTCTTTGAAAAAGGAAAATAACCGGATTTACACAGCGCAGAAGCGGCACCTGCCGCCTCTGCGCTGTGTCTTTTATGTGTACGCTTCTTGACTTTAGCACAGTAAAGCGTTACAATGCTAAAGCTGCCTGGCAGTACATACTATGCCATTATATGGAGGATCGAATATGAACCTGAAGCGTATATCTGCTCTTGTGCTTGTCTGCCTTATGGCCGTTTCCTTTGCCTTTGCTGAAGAAAGTGATCTGGCATATGTCCAGGGCAAAGGCAAACTGGTGGTGGGCATTACGGATTTCGAACCCATGGATTATAAGAATGCCGAGGGTGAATGGATCGGCTTTGACGCAGACCTGGCCAGGGCTTTTGCCGAAAGTCTCGGGGTGAAAGTTGAATTCACAGAAATCGACTGGGACAACAAGATTCTTGAACTCAACGGAAAAACCATTGACTGTGTCTGGAACGGCATGACGCTGACAGATGAAGTTCTCAGCAGCATGGAATGCTCCAAGGCCTACGCCAACAATGCACAGGTCATTGTCATCCCGGCGGACAAAGTGGAAACATACCCGGACATTGCAAGCATGTCCAGCCTGAACTTTGCTGTGGAAGCAGGCAGTGCAGGCGAAGCTGAAGTGAGTGCCATTGGTTACAATGCTGTACCGGTCTCCAGCCAGGCTGCCACACTGATGGAAGTTTCCGCCGGAACCAGTGATGCCGCCGTCATCGACGCGCTCATGGCGGCTGCCATGGTAGGCGAGGGGACAAGCTACGAAAACCTGACCTATACCTTCTCCCTCAACAGTGAGGAATATGGCGTCGGTTTCCGCAAGGGTTCCGACCTGGCCGCCGCTCTCAATGACTTTATGGCTGCTGCATATGCTGACGGGTCCATGATGACCATAGCTGAAACCTATGGCGTGCAGGCTGCAATCATTCCTCAGTAAAACAGGATCAGGACAGGGACTTGTTCCCTGTCCTTCCTTCACGGAGAAAGCGGGTGCGATACATTGGCGGATTCCATCAGGATGGTTCTTGAGCAGCTTCCCATCGTTATACCAGCGCTCAATGTCGGTTTTATCCAGACATTAAAGCTTTTTTTGGTTACACTTCTCGGAGCCGTTCCTCTTGGGCTTCTGATCTGCCTGGGCTCCATGTCCAGATTCCGTGTGCTGAAGAGTATTGTACGGTTTTTTGTCTGGATCATACGGGGATCGCCCCTGATGATCCAGCTCCTTATTATCTACTATTTTCCCGGCCTGGTCTGGCACAATCCCATCTGGGGCGGCGGAGAAACCGGGCGCTTTTCTGCAGCGGCTGCTGCTTTCATCATCAACTACGCATGCTATTTTTCTGAAATCTACCGCGGCGGCATTCAGTCCATTCCTGTGGGTCAGGAGGAGGCCGGCCTGGTTCTGGGCATGAAAAAAAGCCAGATCTTCTTTAAGGTAAAACTGCTCCAGATGATCAAGGCCATTGTTCCACCCATGTCCAATGAAATCATCACCCTGGTAAAAGATACGTCTCTTTCCAGAATCATCGCGCTGCAGGAAATCATCTGGGCGGGCCAGGCATTCATGAAGGGCAGCCAGGGGATTTCGGGAGCCATCTGGCCCCTGTTCTTTACAGCCGTGTATTATCTGATCTGCAACGGAATACTCACCCTGCTGCTGAGCAAACTGGAAAAGCGTCTTTCCTTCTTCCAATAAGATGCACACCGCACAGGTAAGCAGCAGAAAATGAATGAGAGAACACAGGAAAGTAGGAAATGCCGTGCATATTCTGGAAGTTGAAAACGTATGCAAGTCGTTTGGCACCACCAGGATCCTGAAGAATATCAGCTTTTCCATGGACAAAGGTGAGACCCTGTCCATCATTGGATCTTCCGGAAGCGGAAAGACAACACTCCTGCGCTGTCTGAACTTCCTGGAGCACCCTGATCAGGGGCGGATTCTGGTCAACGGCAATGCGATCTTTGACGCATCCGAAAACAGAAAGAAGACCGATGCGGAGATACGGAAGGACCGTCTGCATTTCGGTCTGGTATTCCAGTCCTTCAATCTTTTTCCCCAGTATACAGCCCTGCAGAACGTTATGCTGGCCATGGAACTTCTGGCCCGGGAAAGAAGCGACTACAAGGCAGACAAAAAAAGAATCCACCAGGAGATCGAAGAACATGCTGTCAGTCTCCTGGCGGATATGGGGCTGTCTGACCGGATGCAGAATTATCCGCACCAGCTCTCGGGCGGCCAGTGCCAGAGAGTTGCCATAGCCCGGGCACTGGCTCTTGAACCGGATATTCTCTGCTTTGATGAGCCCACCTCGGCTCTTGACCCGGAATTGACCGGGGAAGTGCTGAGGGTGATCCGGTCCCTGGCGGAAAAGGATACAACCATGATTATTGTCACCCACGAAATGGCGTTTGCCCGGGATGTGGCAGATACCGTGATCTTCATGGATGACGGTGCGATTCTGGAGCAGGGGGATCCTCAAAAAGTCTTCTCCAATCCCAGCGAGGAGAGGACCCGTCAGTTTCTTACACGTTTCCGGGATCAGTCAGTCTGATCCATCAGGTCCACCAGAACACTGTTCTGGATATCCATGCCCCGGCGGGTCAGGCGCCAGAACCCCTGAACGTGCATCAGGTTGCCCAGCTTTTCCTGGCGTTTCAGTTCAGGTCCTCTGTAGGATTCCAGCTCCACGCCGTGCATCTTCCGGAAAGCTTCTTCACTGACGCCTTGCGTGGTACGCAGCCCCAGCATCAGGGTCTCAAACCTGGCTTCTTCAGGACTGATATACGTCCGTTCTGTCACAGCGCTGCCTGTCTCACGGATGCTGTGCATATATTCCGTCAGGTCCGGTGTGTTTGCGGTCCTCTCGTATCCGTCCCGGTTCTTTTCCATGAGCATGGAAGCAGCAGAAACACCCAGGCCAAGGTAGGGTACCTGTCTCCAGTACCCCAGGTTGTGACGGCAGGCATAGCCTGGCTTTGCAAAATTGGATATCTCATACTGTTCAAAGCCGTTTTCGGAAAGTGTCCGGACGGCTTTGTCGTACATTTCCCGTTCTTCTTCCTCCTCCGGCAGGGATAACTCGGCTGTCTCAAGCTTCCGGTACAGTACGGTGCCTTCCTCCGGAATCAGCCCATAGCAGGACAGATGGTACGGTTTCAGTTCCAGCGCCTTATCCAGGGTTTCTTCCCACATATCCACGCTCTGGCCCGGGAGGCCGAACATCAGGTCAAGGCTCAGATTGGAAAAGCCGCAGTCACGGGCCAGCTCAAAAGATGATACGACGTCCTTCCATGTATGGATCCGTCCCAGCATCCTGAGCAGACTTTCCTGGGCGGCCTGTGCTCCCATGGAAAGCCGGTTGACACCGAAGCTGCGTGCAGTTGCAAGCCATGTACGGGTCAGGGTTCCCGGATTTGCCTCACTGGTGAATTCGATGCCCGGCTGCAGGGAAAAGATCTCCCTGAGCCCGGAGAGAAGTTTTTCCAAAAGAGGCGGCGGAAGCACAGAAGGTGTGCCTCCGCCGATAAAGACGGTTTCCACGCTGCACTGCCCGTCATAGCGCATCCTGGCTTCCGTCAGCAGTGCCTGAATATACGCTTCCATGTCATCTTCACGGCCTGCAAAGGATGCGAAGTCACAGTAGGCGCATTTTTTCCTGCAGAAAGGGATATGAACATACAGTTCCATCTTACGTCTCATCCATCTTAAGGACGGCAAGGAATGCTTCAGACGGCACCTGAACGGTACCGAACTGGCGCATTTTCTTTTTGCCTTCCTTCTGCTTCTCCAGCAGTTTCTTCTTACGGGTGATATCGCCGCCATAGCACTTGGCCAGCACATCCTTGCGCATGGCCTTCACCGTTTCCCTGGCGATGATCTTTCCGCCAATGGCAGCCTGAATCGGGATTTCAAATTGCTGGCGCGGAATGACATCCTTGAGCTTTTCACAGATGGTCCTGCCCCTGGGATACGCTCTGTCCTTAAAGACAATCTGGCTGAAAGCATCACAGAGCTCCCCGTTGAGAAGGATATCCAGTTTCACCAGATCACTCTTTCGGTAATCCTTCAGTTCATAATCAAAAGATGCATAGCCGCGGCTGCGGGATTTGACCTGGTCAAAGAAATCATAGATGATCTCATTGAGGGGAATCTCATAATTGAGCTTGACCCGGCTGCCCTCATACTGCATATCAATGAACGTTCCGCGTCTGTCCTGACAAAGGTCCATCAGGGTACCGATATACTCCTGAGGGGAGTAGATCTGTGCATCCACATAGGGTTCTTCCATGGATGCAATCTCTGTGGGGTTCGGCATGAGGGTGGGATTGTCGATGGACAGCACGGTGCCGTCTGTCCTGGTGATATGATAGATAACGCCGGGAATGGTGGTTACCAGGTTCAGATCAAACTCCCGCTCCAGGCGCTGTGTTATGACATCCATATGCAGGAGGCCAAGGAAACCGCACCGGAAACCGTAGCCCAGAGCCACCGATGTCTCCGGTTCAAATGTCAGTGCTGCATCGTTCATGCGCAGTTTTTCCAGGGCTTCCTTCAGTGCCGGGTAGTCAGCGCCGTCAGCAGGATAGATACCGCAGAAGACCATGGGGGTAACCTGCTTGTAGCCGGGAAGCGGTTCTGCGGCAGGATTTGCACTGTCTGTAATGGTATCACCCACCCGGGTATCGCGCACATCCTTGATGGATGCCGCCACATAACCCACGTCACCCGGATACAGTGCATCACAGGGTGTATAGCCCGGTGAGAAGGTACCCACTTCCACGATATCAAATTCACCGCCGGTGGCCATCAGGCGCATACGCATACCCGGACGGATTACGCCTTCCTTGACCCGTATAAAGCAGATGGCACCCTTGTAGTTGTCATAGAAGGCATCAAAGATCAGCGCTTTCAGCGGAAGGTTTTCATCACCTTTGGGTGCAGGAATATACTTGACCACCGCTTCCAGCACCTGGTCAATGTTCAGGCCGGTTTTGGCGGAAATACAGGGAGCGTAGGAAGCATCCAGCCCGATGACATCCTCGATATCCTGTCTTACCACCTCAGGCTGGGCACTGGGCAGATCGATCTTGTTGATAACCGGGATAATCTCCAGATCATGGTCCAGGGCCATATAGCAGTTTGCCAGTGTCTGGGCCTCAATACCCTGTGTGGCATCCACCACCAGGATGGCGCCTTCACAGGCCGCAAGCGCACGGCTGACCTCATAGGTAAAGTCCACATGACCGGGGGTGTCGATCAGGTTCAGCTCGTAGGTGATGCCATCCTGTGCGGTATAATTCATACGCACGGCTTTGCTTTTTATCGTGATGCCGCGTTCCCGCTCCAGTTCCATGGAATCCAGGATCTGTTCCACCATCTCACGCTTGGCGAAAACGCCCGTCTGTTCCAGGAGCCTGTCGGCCAGCGTGCTCTTGCCATGGTCGATATGGGCTATGATGCAGAAATTACGTATCTTGGTAATGCGGTCGGACATGAATGTCTGGCCCTCCATATTATAAACTCGATTTCTTTTTCGGTCCGGAAAGGCTATCCGGCGTCATACTGCTGTCAGTTCCTGCTCTCTTCCTTCTGACCGATCTTCCGCTCGGTGCCGCTTAGAAGCCGCTGGATATTGCCGTGATGGCGTCCGATGCACAATCCTGCAATGACCCATGCCCAGAGGATAATGAAGATATTGCCCTGGGCAAAGAAAATGGATACCAGAATGGCAAACAGTGTCACCAGGACCATGGATCCCAGGGAGATATAGCGCCAGATGGCTATGACCGCAATGCAGACCAGAATGGAAATCACACCTGCAACAGGAAACGTGGTCAATACCACACCGCAGGTTGCGGCAACGCCTTTGCCGCCTTCCAGTTTGAAAAATACCGGCCAGTTATGTCCCAGGACGCAGAACAGACCTGCAATCATGGCACCGGTCAGGCTGCCTCCCAGCCACCAGCCGATGCCTCCCGCCAGCATGGCCTTTGCAAAGTCGCCAAAGAGTGTGATAACACCATATTTCACGCCCATGGTGCGCAGCACATTGCTGGCGCCGGTGGAACCGCTGCCCACCTTGTGCAGATCCGGGCCGTTCGTCAGTTTGGAAAGAAGAATACCGACGGAGATAGACCCCAGAAGGTAGCTTATGACAGCCACCAGAATATACCTTACTATTTCACTCATTTCATTCTTCACGCTTTCTCTCGCGAATGATGAACCGTACAGGTGTTCCTGTAAAATCAAAAGATTTGCGGAAATAGTTTTCCAGATACCGTTCGTAGGAAAAATGCATCAGTTTTTCATCATTGACAAAGAAGATGAATGTAGGCGGGGCAGCAGACTGCTCCGTGACATAGTAGATCTTCAGACGGCGGCCGTTGACGGCCGGGGGCTGAAGGTCTGCCATGGCATCCCGCAGGATATCGTTCAGGATGCCTGTGGGAATCCGTTTGTTGGTCTGGGCATAAACCTGATCCACCACGCTCAGCAGGGTGTTTACCCTCTGACCGGTTTTGGCTGAGAGGAAAAGGACCGGGGCATAATCCATGAATTTCAGGCTGGCGAGCACATCTTTCCTGACCTTTTCCATGGTGTTGGTATCCTTCTCAACCGCGTCCCACTTGTTGACAATCACCACAACAGCCTTGCCTTCGTCGTGGATGATGCCGGCAATCTTTGTGTCCTGTTCCGTGACGCCATCCTGGGCGTCGATCAGCAGAAGGGCCACATCGCACCGCTGGATGGCGGCGATGGAACGGAGCACAGAGTAGCGCTCCAGACTTGCGTCCTCAATGGCCGACTTTCTGCGGATGCCTGCCGTATCAATAATGTTGTATTCGGTTCCGTCCGGTGCGCGCAGCAGGGTGTCGATGGCATCCCTGGTGGTGCCGGCTATGTCGGAAACCATGGTGCGTTCCTGTCCCAGAAGACGGTTGACCAGGGAGGATTTGCCCACGTTCGGGCGGCCTACCACAGCAATATGGACCGGATGGGTTCCTTCCTCATGCAGTTTTTCCGCAGGCAGTCTGCTGCAGATTTCCTCCAGCACATCGCCAAGGCCCATCATGTTGGTGGAACTGACAGGCATGGGATCCCCCAGGCCCAGTTCATAGAATTCATAGATGTTGTCGTTCAGATTGATATCATCAATCTTGTTGACACAGAGAATCACCGGCTTCTTGCTCTTGCGGAGAATGGTGGCCACTTCCCGGTCATCATCCGTCAGCCCCTGACGTCCGTCACAGAACATGCAGATCAGGTCTGCCGTTTCTATGGCGATCTGTGCCTGATGCCGCATCTGTGTCAGGAACACATCCTCTGAGTGGACATCAATACCGCCGGTATCAATCAGCGTAAAGGAATGGTTCTGCCATTCCACATCGGCATAGATCCGGTCCCGGGTAACGCCGGGGGTATCCTCCACAATGCTGATGCGCCGGCCCGCCAGTTTATTGAAAAAGGTAGATTTGCCGACATTGGGGCGGCCGACAACAGCAACAATTGGTTTTGCCATTTTCTCCTCCATTTGTTAGGTTCGTTATTTCACTGCATCTGTGTCATCATCCAGGCCGGAGATGGCTCTCCAGAAAGCTTCACCGGTGTTTTCCACAATCTTAAGAGGCGCGGGGAGCCTGCTGCGGACCGTGTCCACGGAGACATCGTCCAGGAACAGGTCGCCTTCATTGCGGATCATATTCCGGCATATGCAAATGGCATCGCAGGAAACATCCTTCAGCTGATCGATAAGATCCCCGCCGGTAATCAGCCCGGTCACCGTTACGGATTCTCCGAAGAAACGGTTCACAATCGGCTTTACCTGCACATGGGTTCCCCGGGGCTGCAATTCATCGCACCACTGCTGCATGATTCTTGCCACACTGGTGCCGCATGCAATCACAAGGTGTCTTTCCTCTGTCTCTTCAACCGGATCATCTTCCGCTGCAAAGCGCAGGTCCGTCTCAAACATCCGCAGCATGCCCACACCGTTTTCCAGCTGCGGATAATCCTCATACGCCTCATCCTCCGGCAGGTCCTGGCCTGCCAGACAGTAAAACTCATCTGCCGGGAAAACAAAGCGCGTACCCAGTTCTTTCAGAAACATATCCTGCCAGACCATGGCCTGATCCAGGATTTCTTTTGCACTGTCCCTGGTATAGGGCTTTATGCAGGGCAAGCCTTCCCGGAAACGCGTCAGTCCGATGGGCACCAGTGCTGCAGAAACAGCACAGGGATGCAGGGAAGCCAGGTCCCTGAGGGTCTTCTGAAGGATCTCGCCGTCGTTCCAGCCCGGACACAGTACCACCTGACAGTGAAAATGCAGACCCGCATCCTTAAGAAGCCGGAGTCTTTCCATGATCTGTCCGGCTCTGGGATTGCGCATCATGGCAATACGGACATCAGGATCCGTTGCGTGCACGGAAATGTACAGCGGCGACACACGCCGGCGGATGATCCGGTCGAACTCCTGGTCCGATATGTTGGTCATGGTGATGTAGTTGCCCATCATCAGAGAGAGCCGCCAGTCATCATCCTTCACATACAGCGTCCTGCGCATATTGGGCGGCATCTGATCGATAAAGCAGAAAATGCAGTGATTGGTGCATGGACGCGGAGCAGAAACAATGGACTGATCCAGCGTAATACCCAGGGGCTCCCAGTCTTTCTTACGGATGTGTATCGTTTTTGCTGTCCCTTCACTGGTGACAATATCCATCGTAAAGGAAGCTGAAGCAGTCAGGGCCTGGTAATCAATCTGATCGATCACCGGCTCTCCGGCTATGCGGTGCATGATGTCCCCCGGACGGAGACCGGCACGCTCAGCGATGGAACCAGGCTGTACATGGGTAATCATACTGGGCAAAACCAGTCCACCTCCCTTATCCCATGCTCGAAAACATTATCTGTCAGGCAGGCTGAAAAGTCAATCTGCCACCTGTCTGTACAGCCCTGCAAACGACAGAATCGGGTTCATCCGGCACGCATGAATGCGGATGCGCACAGACCGGGCACACCTGAGGACGGGTACGATTTTCCTGCTGCCGATGACGGTTCCGTTATACACATTTGTCCATTCATCATCCTGCAGGACATCCACAGAGAAGGCTTCCACACGCTGGCTCTGCCGCACGTCTTCCCGGAGTACAAGATAGCCCAGCGGTACTGCCTTAAGCTCTTTGGGCAGGCAGATGGTTATCTCAGCCTTCTCCTGCGCAGCCTCAAAGGTTCCGTTTTCCCGGACCAGCTCATCTGCCCCGTGTCCCGGCACATGTCCATTATCCGTTATACTGCATGTTTCCAGCAGATTCCCGGAAAAGGCTTCCCGGATCCAGCTTCCCAGGGCCTTAAGCTCCTGTACATCCTGATCTGCCAGCCGTCCGCGCCTGTCCGGGGGAATGTTCAGAAGGAAGCAGGCATTGCCGCCCACCGTGCGGAGGTACAGTTCCCTGAGGCACGAAGCGGTCTTTACCTTATCGTCTTCTTCCTGGTGGTAGAACCAGCCGGGACGGATGCTGGTATTCACCTCTGCAGGATACCAGATCAGCTCCTTTTCTTCTGCCAGGGCTTCCCGGCTGCCCAGGTCCGCGTCACGGGCACGGATGGGGCGGAGACGGAAATCCGCATCATCCTTCTGCTGGCTCAGGGAAGCAATGCGTTCCGTATCCAGCATCCGGCGGGAAACAACGCTCCATTCGCTTTCCCTGGTCTGGCCGGCTTCATTGCCGCACCAGCGCACATCAGGACCGCAGACGGACATGCAGGCAGACGGCTGCAGTCTTCTGACTGTCTCATAATAGCGGTCCCAGTCATAATACTGCTTTTTCCCGTTGGGGCCTTCTCCGCATGCGCCGTCAAACCAGACAGCAAAGATGGGCCCGTAATTTGTAAGCAGTTCCTCCAGCTGATGGACAAAATAGTCATCATATGCCTTGCCCTGACCGTATGCCGCCTCATGCCTGTCCCAGGGAGACAGGTAGATGCCAAAGGCAAGCCCTGCCTCATGGCAGGCATCTGAAACTTCCCGGACAATATCGCCCTTCCCGTTTTTCCACGGACTGTTTTTGACAGAATGCTCCGTGTACCGGCTGGGCCACAGGCAGAACCCGTCATGGTGCTTGCATGTGAGGATCAGCCCCTTCATGCCGGCAGCCTTCACGGCATCTGTCCACTGTCTGGCATCAAAATCTGTCGGGCAGAAAATATCAGGGGATTCGGTCCCGTCCCCCCATTCCCGGCCGGTGAATGTATTGACTGTGAAATGGATGAATGCGTAGAAGCCCAGCTCCATGATGGAAAGCTGCCGGGCACTGGGACGGATGCTGATCAGTTCTTCTGGGGTATGCATACTGTATCCTTTCTTAATAAATCCATGCAGATAAAATGCAGGGAAATTCCGGAGCATATCCGTACTACCGGCCATTTTCCTCCAGGTTGCGGAATCCGAAGTCTGCATGCTATACTGCACAAAGCAGGGCTCATGTACGGGCCCTGCCGGAAACCATACGTACGCCGCGGTGCCGTGCATGGCCTACGGCACCATGTAAAGCCATATATCCGCCGGAACCATCGTAACAGGCTCCGGCGAAAGGAGAATGACATGACAAGAAAACTGCTTTTTCCTCTGCTGCTTTGCCTTCTGCTTTCTTTCTGCACGCTGGCAGCTGCCGATACTGTAAGCTTCGGAACGCGCTCATTTGACACTTCCAGCGAGTTCATAGACTTAGGTCAGGTGCAGGTCACTGATTTTGATGCGTTCTATACCTTTCTCGATTCATTTACGGATCTGAAAAAGGTGAACATGTTTGAAACGCCGGTGTACCGGCCCCGCATCGAAGAGATGGCCGAACGCTATCCGGATATCGAGTTCGGATGGACCATGCGCTTTGCAGAGCATGAAGTACGCACCGACATCACTGCCTATTCCACCCTGCACATGTCCAATGCCAAAACCCACGGCAATGCGGACATTGCCCTTGTGCGCTTCTGCCGGCATCTGAAAGCCCTTGATATCGGGCACAATGCAGTATCAGACCTGTCTTTCCTCTATGAGCTGCCGGAACTCAGGGTGCTTATCATCGCCTGCAACAAAGTGGAGGACATCACCCCCATAGGGAGTCTGAAGAATCTGGAATATCTGGAAATGTTCACCAACAATGTCCGGGACATTACCCCGCTGACGGACCTTGACCATCTCATGGATCTCAATATCTCCTACAATTACATTGCAGATATTTCGCCCATATTCACCCTGAAGAATCTCAGGCGGCTGTGGACCTGCAGATCCGTCAACCGGGGCATGGACAAATCCCTGACAAACAGCCAGATCAGCCAGCTGATGGAGTATTTCCCGGATCTGGAACTGAACAATGTATCCAATCCCACCGGGGGAACATGGCGCGAACATCCGCATTTTGATGTCATCCATGCCATGTTCCGCACAGGTGTCTATGTTCCCTTTGAGGATTCCTTCACAGGCACCGGAGATGAAGAAACCCTTAAGAATACCGTCACGGTAAAAAGCGAGCCGGACAGCGACACGGTGATTCTGGAAATACCGGGGCCGGCCGAAGAAAAGGATGAAACCGTGGAAAAAACCGAAGAATCCGGCGGCGAAAAAACAGAGGATGCTCCTGAAAAGAAGAGGACACCGCAGATAATCATCATCGGCTCCTGAATAAGACAGCCCACACAGGAACACCTGTGTGGGTTATTCTTATGCGCCGGTGTGAAGGTTATGAATGCTTCTGTGTTCAAACAGCGCCATGGCCACCAGGGAGAGAATCATAAGACCGTAGCTGACAAGATGCGGAATGTTGAATTTGTCCAGTGCAAACTCAACAAAGACAATCACACCGATGGCGCATATGATGCCCAGGGCGGGAAGAAAGCGTTTCATGCCGCCTTTTGTCCTTGCGCCGTTTGAAACAACCAGCACCAGGAGGATGACGCCGCAGAAAACCTGCTCACAGCGTACGAAGCCCCAGCGCATGCAGATGGCACGCAGGCTCTCGAAAAAGATCTGGGGAAGTGCGAGATAGACAGCCGTCAGTTCCGCCCGGAGACCGGCATGGCGCAGGGGAACAAACCAGAAAACAGCAGCAACGGCCAGCGCCGCTATGGCTTCCATCAGGAAGACTGACAGGAACCATTCCCCATAGTCGTTCTGTATGGCAAGAGGAAAACGGCTCAGGATGGATGTTCCCTCCAGCAGCGGACCGGCGCCAAGCCTTCCCTGATACATTTCGCTGAAGCGGACAAAGGCAAGGAATACCGCGCCGCACGGTGCAAAAGCATCCAGGAGGGGAGCGGGGAATGCATGTACTGCTTTCGCTGCCAGCACAACTGCCAGGCAGGCACCGGCGGCCCCGCCGATCACACTGAATTCCGAGGGGCTTAACCCAAGAAACGTTATTTCAAACCAGTATTCGTCCACATAGGAGAAGTCCAGGAAGCACAGTGCATAGACCAGTTTTGAAAAAATAACGCCAAATACCAGAATCAGGGGAAGAGACAGTCCAAAGGCCCTGAAGGACAGTTTGTCCATACGCACTCTGAGTGCATACAGAAGAAAGCAGGCAGCAAGGCCGCAGACAAGTACAGTTGCATAAGGTGACATACAGGTGAAGTCCTTTTATCACAGTTATTCCGGATCATAGGCAGACGCAAAATAGATGATGTCTGCCAGGTCCCTGGGGTTTGGATTATCCACGTCGTTGATCTTTTCGCCGCGGAAATACAGCATGGTGGAATCGCCGCCGTCCAGGTTATAGGCGGTGACACAGCCCTTGCTCTGGCAGAAGACTGCAAATTCCCTCAGTGTCATGCCCACGGAACCCCGCTTGGGAGACTCACAGCACACAATGCGGTAATGCAGTTTTCCCATCTGGGCAATGGCCATTCTCTGGGACGGATAATTCGTTGCCATATCCGTATAACGGAAATCTGTCCCAAGCTCGCCGTTTTGCACCAGAGCCGGCCCGAAGAAGAATCCGTTGATCACTTTTTTTCCGTTGATGGTGTCGCTGCAGCCATTTTTTTCGGGCTTATGCACGATGTGGAAATCCCCGTCCTCATCAATCAGAAGAACGTCTCTTCCTCCTGTGGTCCTGTTCAGGTACATATTGCCCTGGCGGAGAATGAAGCCCCTGGGTTTCGTATAAAAGAAATAATCCCCGTCGATTGCCACCACGGCATTCATGCGCTTGGCAATCTTGGCACCGGGCATGGTCATCTCTGAATCGAACCCGTCTGCAGAAGCCGTGCGCAGCTGGGAAGCGTCTGCGATCCACACATCACAGATGAAATAGGTGGTGTCGTTTTCCCTTCCCTTATTGATGATCACATGGATCGTAGGATCTTTATACTCGTATTCACTGATGTAGCCCTCTTCCAGCGGAACCTTTCCGGGAGAGAAATCGATGGGCAGCGAATAGTGCGTATCCGTCTCTTCCAGCCCGTCAGATTCATCAGGCAGACTGGCCGGTGCCAGATCGATTACCGGTGCTGTCTCTTTTTCTGCGGGCTTTTCAGTGGGAGCACTGATATAAATCTCAGCCACGGCAAAAGAGGGAAGCAGCAGAAACAGGCAAAGGGTCAGGCACAGAAGAGTCCGGATTGATTGCATAATCCCACCTCCAGAAAAAAACTTGCGGCAAATTATATCATGACCCGTAGGGAATGACAAACTTCCCTGAGTCTGCGTGAAAAGAAACCGGAGCCAGATGCCCCGGTTTCCTTATCACGCCTTGATGACCATGGAAAAAATCCTGTCCAGCTCCTGAAGCTGTTCATCGGTTGTTGCCCAGGATGTGCACAGCCTTATCACCGTGTGGTCCGCATCCGGTGCAGACCAGAAACTGGATACCACATAGCGGTCAAGCTCCCTGAGCACCCGGTTTTCCAGAAGAATAAACTGCTGGTTGGTCACCGTCTCCGGACAGAAGGTGAGTCCGTGCCTGCGTATCACTTCCTTGAGCTTATCTGCCATGGCTATTGCATGATCCGACATACGGAAGTAGAGGTCATCGGTGAAGGCTACATCAAACTGAACGCCCAGCAGTCTGCCCTTGGCCAGCAGGGCACCGCGCTGTTTGACCATGGTCAGGAAATGATCCGGTTCATGGATACCGGTGAAAACCACCGCTTCCCCGCACAGGAGGCCCACCTTGGTTCCGCCGATATAAAACACATCGCAGAGCCTGGCTATATCCGGCAGTGTGACATCCTTTCCGGCGGACAGTCCGTAGCCCAGGCGTGCACCGTCCAGGAACAGAATCAGATGGTGTTTCCTGCACACTTCAGACAGTGCCTGCAGTTCATCATATGAATACAGGGTACCGGACTCGGTGGGATGGGAGATGTAGACCATGCCCGGGAACACCATATGCGTATGGTTGCCGTCTGCGTAAAAAGCCTCCGTATAAGCCTGTACCTGGGCTGCCGAGATCTTTCCGTTATTGGAAGGCAGAGGCAGAACCTTATGCCCCGTGCTCTCCACCGCGCCAGCTTCATGGGCGGCGATGTGTCCTTCATCTGCACAGATGACACCCTCATAGGGCCTGAGCAGGCTGGAGATGACAATCTCATTGGTCTGTGTGCCGCCCACCAGGAAGAACACATCTGCAGCATCGTTTTTCACAGCCCTGCGGATTTTTTCCCTGGCAGACTGGCAGTAGACGTCAGATCCGTATCCTGAAAGCTGTTCCAGATTGGTCTGCATCAGTTTCTCAAGAATTTTCGGGTGTGCACCTTCCACATAATCACTGGCCAGATTAAGCATGTGTACCTCCGTTGCTGTTCATTTTTTTCTGTGCAGCCTTGCCAAGGTATGCATCCTTGACCCTCGGATCGTTGAGCAGTTCTTCGCCTGTGCCGTGCATGCCAAGGGAACCGGTTTCCAGCACATAGGCAGAGTCTGCAATCCTGAGGGCCGCATTGGCGTTCTGTTCCACCAGCAGTATGGTGATGCCCTCTTCGTGGAGCGTACGGATGATGGAAAAGATATCCCGGATCACAAGGGGTGCAAGGCCCAGGGAAGGCTCATCCATCATCAGGAGTTTCGGCCGCATCATCAGTGCCCGGCCCACAGCCAGCATCTGCTGTTCGCCGCCTGAAAGGGTGCCCGCCAGCTGCCAGGAACGTTCCCTGAGTCTTGGGAAGAGCTGGTACACATGCTCAATATCCGGCTGAATGTCATCCTTGCGCAGATAGGCGCCGATCCTGAGATTCTCAAGCACCGTGAGGTTTGGGAAAACATGGCGGCCTTCCGGCACCATGCAGATGCCTTCAGCCACAATGCGCTGAGGTGTCATGCCGGAGATGACGCTTCCATCGTATGTAATGGTTCCGGTCTTGATGGGGACCAGACCAGAAATGGCCCGCAGGGTGGTGGATTTGCCGGCGCCGTTTGCCCCGATGAGGGTGACGATTTCTCCTTTTTCCACGGAAAGGGAGATGCCCTTCAGCGCCTCTATGCCTCCGTAGGAGACCCGCAGGTCGTCAATATACAGCAGACTCATTCGTCGCCACCTCCCAGATATGCCTCGATGACGTCCGGATTGTTCTGGATTTCATCCGGGACGCCCTGGGCTATGAGCTTGCCAAAGTCTATCACATAGATCCTGTCAGAGATGTCCATAACCAGGTTCATGTGGTGCTCAATCAGGAAAATGGTCAGCTGGAATTCATCCCGGATACGCCGGATAAAACTGCACAGTTCTTCCGTCTCCTGTGGATTCATGCCGGCAGCAGGTTCATCCAGAAGCAGCAGTACCGGTTCTGTGGCCAGGGCACGGGCGATTTCCAGCAGCCGCTGTTTGCCGTAGGGAAGGGATGTGGCCATCTCATCCTCCACGTCCATCAGGCCAACCTGCTTGAGCAGTTCATGCGTTTCCTCCCGCATCCGCTTTTCCTCTGCCATATTCAGATGGAGCGCTGCCGTGAGGAAATTGCTTTTGCGCCTGAGGTGTTTGGCTGTCAGAACGTTGTCAAACACGGTCATGCCTGAGAAAAGACGGATGTTCTGAAAGGTCCTGGCAATGCCGAGCCGGGTGACCTGGTCAGGGGACAGCCGGACGGATTCTCCGGTATAGGCATTTGCATTTGATCCGGCATAGATCCTGCGCATTTTCCCGGACGGGCTGGATCTGGCAATCTGCCTGCCGCAGAAAAGAATCTGGCCATTGGTGGGTTCATAGACACTGGTGACACAGTTGAAGGCTGTGGTTTTACCCGCGCCATTGGGGCCAATCAATGCCACGATCTCCCCACGGTTGATTTCCATGCTCAGGTCGTTGACGGCTACAACGCCTCCGAACTGCATGGTCAGATGCTCAATGTTAAGAACATTCTCCACCTGTCAGCCCTCCTTTCCCGGTTTGATACGGCGTTTTCTGAACAGGTCCGGCAGTTCCTTTGTTCCCATGATGCCGCGGCGGAAGAAAAGAACCACAATCATGATAATCACCGAGAACACCACAAGACGGAAACCGTTTCTCAGCAGCGGAACCTCAAAATCCCCGATGATCTGCTTCTCATCCAGGAAGCGGAGCCACCATTCCGAGCATGCCACAAACAGGAAAGAGGAGAAGACAGATCCTGTGACAGAGCCCACGCCGCCGATGACAACAATAAGAAGAATCTCATAGGTCATGGCAGAGGTAAAGCTCTTGGCCTGTACCGTGGTCTGGTACATGGCAAGCATGGCGCCGCCGATTCCGGCAAAGAAGGATGAAATGGAGAAAGCCAGGCGCTTATGGTGTGCCAGGTTGATGCCCATGGCCTCCGCGGCAATCTCGTCGTCCCGGATTGCCTTGAAGGCACGTCCGTAGCCCGAGTGGATCAGCATGACAATCAGGGCGATACACAGACCGGAGATCAGGAAAGGTATGAGTGTGGATAAATAGACAGTGACCTGTCCGTCGGCATTCCGGATATTGAAATCGTTAAAGTTCGGGAAAAGCCGCAGCATGTTGGAACCGTTGGTCAGGGGCCCCAGCTGGTTCCACTGGAAGATGGCGCGGATAATCTCCGCAAAGCCCAGTGTGGCAATGGCCAGATAGTCGCTCTTCAGGCGAAGCACCGGCAGGCCGATGAGAAATGCGAAGAAGGCAGCCACCAGTCCTGCAAGAATCATGGCCAGCGGGACAGGCAGCGTGAACTGCACTATGCCGCCGTCAAAATACTGATACACAGATGCCCTCTGGGACAGCGGGATGGTGAAGATGGCGTAAGTATATGCACCCACCAGCATGAAACCGGCCTGGCCCAGGGAGAAGATGCCCGTGAAACCATTGAGCAGGTTCATGGAGACAGCCACCAGGGCATAGGTGGCACCTTTTTTAAGGACGGTGAAGAGCATGGACGTGGGCGGCAGATTCTGCTCGGCGATAAACACGGCAACGTATACGGCCAGAATGATCAGGAAGGACAGGATAACGGGCACCCTGGATTTCTGTTTGGCGTAGGCATTCATAATCTGTCCCTCCTTAAACCTTATCGGTGGTCTTTTCACCGAACAGTCCGGTGGGCTTGACCACCAGGATGATGATCAGCAGTGCAAAAGTGAATGCGTCTGAAAAAGTGGCAAGTCCCACAGGACGGGCAAGAATGCCGGATTTGAAGAGGATAACGTCAAGACCCTTGATGATATTCTCCATAATGCCGATGATGAAAGCACCAATCACGGCACCCGGTATGGACCCGATGCCACCGAACACGGCTGCCACAAAGGCCTTCAGGCCGGGCATGGCACCGGAAGTCTGGATGACCGTGGTATAGTTGGTGAAATACAGCATGGACCCCACACCGGCCAGGAAAGACCCTATGACAAATGTGGTGGATATAACGGTATTGATCTTGATGCCCATCAGCTGGCTGGTTTCAAAATCCTTGGAAACAGCACGCATGGCCATGCCGATCTTCGTTCTGTTGATCAGCAGCACCAGCGCCACAACCAGAATCAGGGTAAGAAAGGGCGTGATGACGGTGACACGCTTGGTGGTTGCGCCAAGAATGCTGATGGAATCAGAAATCCACGGGATGGTGGGATAAATCTGGTTCAGACCGCCTGTCACATAGAGCACCAGGTTCTGCAGGGTATAGGATACACCGATGGCAGAAATCATGACCGACATGCGGGGTGCGCTCCGCAGGGGTTTGTAGGCCACCCGTTCAATGAGAAATCCAATGAAAGCGGTGGCTGCCAGAACCAGAGGGATGGACGCATACAGCGGGATCCCGCTGGCACAGATGTATACCATGAGAATACCTGCCACCATGAAGACGTCACCATGGGCAAAATTGATCAGCCGCAGAATACCGTATACCATGGTATAACCAATGGCGATCAGGGCATACTGGCCCCCGACCGATATACCCGACAAGAGATAGGGGAAGACTGTATTCCACATCTTCACGTACTCCCTTTCCTCAAACATACAAGAAAAATACGGCGGAGGTTCATCGCCTCCGCCGTGGAAACAGGACGAAGATTAATCGACGCTCTGCTCAGCTACGAACTCCCAGTCGCCGGTTTCGGTGTTCACGGTCTTGACATAGGCGGATGTACGGATGGCATCGCCGTTCTCGTCAAAGGAAATCAGACCGGACACACCGGTGAGGGTGACAGCGGGCAGGGCTGCCTTGATGGCAGCAGAATCGGTGGTGCCGGCAGCCTTCAGGGCTTCCAGTGCGGTGTAGTAGGCATCATAACCCATGGCGGACACAGCGGAGATCATATCGTTGCCGCCGTTGTTGGTCATGGCTTCGCTGTCGCTGTTGAGCCAGGCCTTGAAGCCTTCGTCAAAGGCAGTGTTGGCGCCTTCCTGATAGAAGGTGGTGATGATCACTTTGATGTTCTTGCCCTTGGCAGCATTGACAACCACGTTGGAGTCCAGCGTATCGCCGCCCAGGATGGGGAAGGTGACGCCCTGTGCTGCAGCCTGTTCCACAATCTGGGTGGAATATGCGATGGACACGGGGCAGAAGAAGACTTCCGCGCCATAGTTCACGGCATTGTTCAGGTAGGAAGTAAAGTCGGAATTGCCGGTGGGGAAGGTATCGGTGATGACCATGCCGCCCAGGGCTTCAAAAGCCTGCTGGAAATAGTTCACAAGGCCCACATCGTAGTCATTGCCCAGTTCAGCCAGGCAGTATGCGGTGGTGGCACCCAGGCTCTTGGCATAGTTGGCCAGAACCGTGCCCTGGAAGGGATCCAGGAAGCAGATGCGGAAATAGTGGTCATTGCCCAGGGTAACCTGAGGATTCGTGCAGGTCACGCCGATAACGGGGATGTTGGCATCGGCAAAATACTGGGAACCCGCGATGGACACGCCGGAACCGTAGGAGCCCAGAACAACGGAAACCTGCTGGCTTACCAGCTGCTGTGCAGCACTGGGGGCCTTGTCAGGGGTGGAACCGTTGTCAGCATAGACCAGCTCAACCTTGTATTCCGTATCACCGATGGTGACAGTGGGAGTTTCCTGGTTGGCATACTGCATGCCGAGGGTTTCCTGCTTTCCGCCGGCACCGGAGTCACCGGAAGCGGGCTCGAAGACACCGATCTTTACAACCGGCATATCTTCCGCCAGGGCAATGCAGGGCAGAAGCAGCGCAACAACCAGCAGAAGGGAAAGGAATTTCTTCATGTAGAAACCTTCTTTCAAGTTTGAATTGCTGGAATTGTATGTCAGAAAAGCTGTGAAAGCAAGAAAAATACGGAGAAAATGCACAGAATATACAATCCTCCTGACCGGATTCGGGTACAGGGCATGATTCCGGCAAGCTTTCCGGTTGGACAGCCAAAAGTCCCGTATGCTACAATGCCATATGCCTGAGGATATACATACAGTCCCGAAAACACCGGAGGAAAAGAATGGAAAGAAAACCGTGTTTGATCCGTCATGCCCGTGAAACAGATGTGCAGAAGCTCACTGCCCTTGAACGGCTCTGCTTTCCTGAAGCGGAAGCCGCAGGACTGAAGCAGTTTCAGGACCGGGTCCGCGTATTCGGAAACCATTTCTGGCTGCTGGAGGAAGACGGGAAGCTGATTTCCTGCGTCAACGGCATGACAACGGATGAACCAAGTCTGACGGATGCGATGTATGCATCGGCGGACTTGCACAATGAGCAGGGAGCCTGGCAGATGATCTTCGGTGTCACCACGCACCCGGACCACAGGATGAGAGGCTGTGCTTCATACCTGCTCAGGGAAGTCATACGCGCCTGCTTTTTCTCCGGCAGAAAGGGCATTGTGCTGACATGCAAGGAAAAACTGCTGCCCTTTTACAGCCGTCTCGGCTTTGTAAACGAAGGTCCGTCCACTTCAGAGCACGGAGGCGCAAAGTGGTACGAGATGCGTCTCACTTTTTCAGATACCCTGGTTCTCCCTGCGGATCCGCAGGGGCTGAAAAAGCTTGAGGAGGTTTATACAGGGCACCCTGGCGGGAGAAGGGAAGATGCCTTCCTTGCCTGGGACCGCAGGGGTGAAATCATCGGGTATGCCTGTTTTCCGGAAATATGGATAAAGGACGGCAGCACATCGGCAGAGGAGCCCCTTATGCAGGCCTGCCGGACACAAAGCGGGCAGAAGAAAAAGGCTCTGAGAAATAAGATGCTTGCCATGCGCCATACCATGGATCCTGCCCTGCGCCGGCAGATGGACCGCGATATCAGCAGGGCTTTCCTCCAGACAGACTGGTACCGTCAGGCGTCGTCTGTTTTCTGCTACGTCTCCGTTTCAGAAGAAATCAGCACCCGGGACATTCTGCGGCATGTGCTTGCTGACGGGAAAACCCTGCTGGTGCCGCGCTGCCGCCCTCATGGAGAAATGGACATGTGCCGGATTGCCTCACCTGAGGACCTGGAGCGGCTTCTTCATGGGGAAATGGCCGTGTTCCACGGCATTCCTCAGCCTCCTGACAGTTTCCCTTCCTATAACTTTTCCTCATCCGGTTTCCCGTCAGCGGCTTCCTCTGAAGAAGGCATGCTGTGCGTCGTTCCCTGTCTCTGCTTTGACGGGAGAGGGCACAGAGTCGGATACGGAG